>JAYZDK010000159.1:0-4408 GCA_036337845.1 Myxococcota bacterium
CCCCAAAGGTTCCGCTCGCGTGCGAACCACCTCCAGGGTCTGCGGGTGACAACGCTCGTCCACAAAGAAGCGCTCCGAGGGCGCTTTTCTCCCGAGAATCCGGCGACAAAGCGTCATGGCCTCAGCCGCTGCCGTTGCTTCATCCAGCATGGATGAATTCGAAACCTCCATGCCCGTGAGGTCCGCCACCATCGTTTGAAAATTCAAGAGAGCTTCTAGCCGACCCTGAGAGATCTCCGGTTGATAGGGCGTGTACTGGGTGTACCAGGACGGGTTCTCCAACACATTACGCAAGATCACAGGCGGGGTGACCGTACCGGAATACCCCATCCCAATAAACGATCGAAACACCTTGTTTTGAGCCGCGATGCGAGCCAGGCCCTCAAGTACTTCTCGCTCGGTTTCCGCCGGCTCCAGACCCGACTCCACTGGAGTCAGAATCGTCTCCGGAATCGTCGCTCGAACGAGCGCATCCAAGGAGTCCAACCCCAGGGATTCCAACATGAAGGCCACATCGGCCTCACGGGGACCATTATGCCGGTCAACAAACCGATCAGGAGGCTGCGTTTTCATCGCCAATCAGCTTCTGGTAAGCGGTGGAGTCCATCAGATCAGCCACAGCGTTGGGTTCGGATAGCTGAATCTTGAACATCCAGCCATCGCCGTATGGATCCTGGTTGATGGACTCTTCAGCACCATCGAGATCCTCATTGATTTCAGTGATTTCTCCGGCCAATGGCGCGTACACATCGGAAACGGCTTTTACGCTTTCGAGTTCTGCACATACATCCCCAGATTCAAATTCAGATCCCACCTCGGGAAGCTGCGCGAAAACGATATCGCCCAGACTGTCTTGGGCATGCCAGGTGATGCCTACGGTGGCAACATCGCCCTCCACAAGCACCCATTCATGGTCTTCTGTGTATTTGAGTTCGACTGGATAGCTCATACCGGCTCCGGATTACATGAAGTGTTTCAGTATTCACGCTGGAAAAAAGGGGGTTTGACGACGGTTGCGTGCGCAATCCGACCTCGGACATCGATGTCCAGATTGGTGCCCGGACGACCATGTCCCTGCCTCACATAGCCGAGCGCGATGTTCGTGCCCATCCAAGGAGACCGAGTGCCAGAAGTCAGCTCACCGACAGGCTCTCCATCTATCAGAATGGGCTGGTGCGGCCGACCAATACGACCTTCGATTTCAAGGCCGACAAGCCGGCGAGAAATCCCAGCTTCACGCTGACGAATCAGAGCATCTCTTCCCACAAAATCACCCTTGTCGAGCTTGGTGATCCACCGCAAACCAGCTTCCAGCGGGGTGGTGTCCTCTCCAATCTCGTTTCCATACAACACATTGCCCGCTTCCAGTCGCAGGGTGTCTCGAGCCCCCAGGCCCACAAGCACCAGGTCATGGTCGGCTCCAGCCTCTACAATCCTGGCCCACGCAGGCTGTGCCTGCTCCACCGGCATGAACACTTCAAAGCCGTCTTCCCCGGTGTAGCCGGTGCGAGCAATCCAACAGCCTTCTACACCTGCGAAATCGCCAAAAACCACAGCCCCTCGGGCAAGCGGTGCCAGGTCCAACTCCGTCAGCTCAGAGGCCACGGATACCGCGTGTCGTCCCTGCAGTGCGATCTGTGCCCAGGAATCCCCCTCGTCCACAAAGTCGACCTCTCCAGCCAGAGGATTGTGCTCGACCATCCAGGCGAAATCCTTGTCCCGATTTGAAGCATTTACACACACCAGAAAGTCATCAGCGGCCAACCGATAGACATAGACATCGTCTACGAAACCACCGCGTTCGTTGAGCATGGCCGAGTAGTGCGATGTTCCAGGAGGCAACGCTGAAACATCGTTGGTCAACAACGCGTTGAGAGCCTCCTCAGCCCGTTCGCCACGAACGCGGACCTCACCCATGTGGGACACGTCGAACAAACCCACCCCACGCCGCACCCCGACATGCTCCGCGATGATGCCTGAATACTGGATAGGCATGTGCCATCCACCAAAATCCACCATCCGGGCACCAGCCTGAATATGGTCACCGTGAAAGACCGTCTGCCGCAACGCCATGGCACACCCCTGGAACGGCAGTCTTCTATCCCACATCGGCCTGGGAAGAAAGGCCTGCTCAACACGGATAGACTTCCATCCATGACAATCCGACCCAAAGGCCGTCAAACCGGGGCCATTCTGATCGCCCTTGGCGTCACCGTAGCGGTGGTAGCCAGCCTGGATCTGGATCGGGTGCGAGCTGAGTTGTCCCATATTTCTCAAGGCGCATTGGCCATCGCCACGCTGATTTACTTGCCCAGTTGGGTATTGCGAGGTCAACGTTGGCGGGGACTCGCCAAAGATTTGGGGGATGAGTTGCCTCTTCGGGGAGCCACCGCGGCCGCCACGGTGGGCAACATGCTGAACCTGATTCTCCCCGCCAAAGCCGGAGACCTCCTCTGGGCCCATGCCGCTCACGTGCGCTGGAACGTCCCCTACCCCCGGGGAATTGTTGGGATCCTCGCCGGGCGGGTATTGGACCTGGTGGTTCTTGCCACACTGGGGGGAGCTACCCTACTCGTCTGGGCGCCCATTTCTCCCAGTACTCGAGACTCCGTTCTGGCCCTCGCCGCCCTCGGAGTACTTGCAAGCGGATTGGGCTACCAGTTTGTCGTCCGAAAGGGAGTCGGCCGACATCTCCTGGTGGGTTCGCTGAAGCGATTCCAAAGCACCCATGATGCCTTCACTCAGGCCATTCACACCCTGTGCGCCACCCCCCTGCGAGCCGCCATCCATGTGGCCATTTCAATCCTAATCTGGGGACTCGAATTCCTGGTGGCCTGGTATCTGGCTCTCTCCATGGGATTCGACCTGCCTGGGTGGGCCATCATCGTGTGGATCTTTGCAGCCAATCTCTCCAAAATCATCCCACTCACCCCCGCCTCCATGGGTACCTACGAGGCGGCCGGAGCCATCGCGCTCGGCCTGGCTGGGGCTTCCTACGACGAGGCCTTTGCCCTCGTACTGGTGGAGCATCTGCTCAAGAACAGTGTGAACCTCTTGCTGGGCGTCGTGTTTCTAGGCGTGGAGGACCTACCTGTCCTAGAAGGAAACCTCGACACAATCCGGTCCAACTTTCAGCCTTCTGAGCCACACTCCGACCCCGAGAACCTTGGAATTCCCAAGTGACTCCACTGGCACCCTTAGGATCCACGAAGTACTAAAGACGCCTGCTGTCTTTCCTGGAGTTCCAGATGTACGGAAATAGCCTTCAGACCGTGATCTCGTTGAAGAACCACGTGGGCGACATCTGCGGCGGAACCGTGGACTGGCTCACAAGCCGCGAGCTACAAGTCCGTGTAGATGGCCACCTGGAGGCCGGGGGAGCATGCGAGATGCGTGTGGAACTCCGAGGCGTACCCGTCTCAATCTACATCCACGGCGAAGTGATGAAGGTCTTGGTCGAGGGGGAGAACGGTGAGGCCACCTGCGCCATTATTCGGATCGATGAAATGCCCGCTGCAGACCGTGAGCGCTTGCAGCGCTGGCTTGCCGAAGGAGTCACCGGAGGTACCAGTGCAGACCCAGCCTCCTGGGTTGGAGAGCTCTCCGAGGCGCACTCCGGATTCGGACGCGCATCGGTTCGAGAAGGGCTGCGAAAGGGACTGGGTCTCGACTTGGACGACGAGAACGACTCAGACTCCGAGTCTTAGTCGCGCACTCAACAAGGTATTGGCCATCAACATGGCGATGGTCATCGGGCCCACACCACCGGGTACCGGTGTAATCCAGCCGGCTCTCTGCGCAGCCGACTCATAGTGCACGTCGCCGCAAAGTGAGCCATCCTCAAGGCGATTGATCCCCACATCGACCACAGCAGCCCCCTCTCGAATCCATTCGCCGAGAACCAGGTTCGGCCTCCCCACAGCCGCTACCAGCACATCCGCCCGGGCAACTTCTGCAGCCAGGTCGGCCGTTCGAGAATGACATATGGTCACCGTGGCATTTTGCTGAAGCAATAGCTGCGCCATCGGCTTTCCGACAATATCCGAGCGTCCAAGCACCACCGCATGGCGCCCGTTGAGGTCCACCGATGCGTCCTCCAGTAGACGCATCACACCCAACGGAGTGCACGGCACAAACCGGGGCCTACCTTGAGACAACAGGCCTGCGTTCTCGGCGTGAAAGCCATCCACATCCTTGGTGGGGTCGATGGTGTCGAGAACCGCCTGGCCATCCAGATGTGCTGGGAGCGGCAACTGCACCAGAATCCCATCGATAGCCCCGTCCTGATTCAGCTCGCGAATACAGGCCAGAAGGGCTTGCTGAGTCGTGTCTTCGGGCAGTTCGATCTGTCGATGCACAAATCCCACACGTCCAGCCACCAGGGTCTTTCTCTTCACGTAGACCTGCG
>JAYZDK010000160.1:0-6490 GCA_036337845.1 Myxococcota bacterium
CGTTCTGACCACCGAAGTAGAGATGCTCCCCATTCTACGAGACGAAGCGAAAGAGAAACGGGCCCTGCTACGTGCCGTCGACAGGAGCCGTGTCCAAGCCATCGGTCAAGACCTCCTGGATCGTATGCCACACGACGAGCACCCTGAAAACCTGGCACTAGTAGCGGCCGTTGCGAGTGAGCTGGGCGTGGACACGGAAGAAGCCCTCATCCTTATGGGAGATCACGTGGTCTCGGATATCGGGTCTCTGGCCACCAGTGAGCCGGTTCGACACCTGGGCCGTTCGGTTCGATTTACCAACGCCATGTCGGCAAATCACAAAGCGGGCTTTCTGGCCAGCTGGCGGCGCTCCGGGCTGGCAACCGCAGACCCCCAAGGTAAGCCAGACCACTATGTCGTCACGGTCGTCAATAACCGCAGAGATCGAGTCGCTCGGTCCAAAGCATTTGCCTCCATCCTTGTGGAAAATATCCAGGCGCATCGCCACGTTCTCATGGGCACCAATGTCCAGGGACTGTTGCGGTATATCGAAAGTGCGCTCGATAACCATCTCTCGCAAATACACCTGGAAGAGGACCCTAGAGGTCTACAGAAGAGCCTCAATCAGATTCGAAGAAAACTCTGCATTGTCAGCCCAGGCATGCTGCTCCGGAGCACGGCACGTCGCTTAGGTCTGGACATACAGACGACAATAGAAGTCGCCAAATCCCTGGATAGTGCGCTTAGTCACCCACCAGCCACGCCCATCACATTGGAAGAAGCGGCCACCTATCTGCAGGACTTGGAACCCGATCTGGTGCGGCTCGCTCAGACTGCAAGCGGTTCGGCATTTCACGACGAACTCGATCGCCGTCAGGGCATCCAAGAGCTCCCACAACACTGGTTCGTCGCTGCACAAGAAGGATTGGCCTTTGCCGCTCTCGCTCAGTTTTGCAGCCACGTAGACGACCCTGAAGCCCGCAATGAGGCCGCCCGAACCCTCATGCGGGAAATCTTCCTCTCCCATCTACTTGTCTTGGACAATCCCGAGCCTCTGGGGGAACAAATCACTCGGTTTGTGGTTGAGTCCTGTCCAGCCGGCGCTCAGGTCCACGCCGTGGGTACGCAGAATATTGGTGGGGCTGGCTTGGCATTCGCCCGAGACTGGGCACATGGTGCAGGCCTGACTCATCGCACTCGGGAGTTGAAAAACCCCGACACCCGGGCGGCCGCCTTGGCGGAAATCGCCCAAACCACAAGAGGTGGGCTCCCCTTCTTTCAGGAAGCCTTGGCGCAAGTGTCCGAGCTACCTGATTCCCCAGAGTCCCTAAAAGCCTCGGAACACCTGGAGTCTCAAATTGCCGATCGGAGAGCCACAGTCGTGTTGGGACACCTGCCCATCAGCCTCACCACACGAATCGTCTCATTCCTGAAACTGCCCTTCTCCCCCCTGGCTGCGATCCACCGACAACGAAAGAGCGATCGTATCTGGGCCGACCTGGCTCAGCACCGAATCTCCGTACCTCGTGCCGCCCGAGAGCTGGCCCAACTGGAACCCAACACTCTTGAAGAGCCTGTCCTGCAGATGGAACGAGGTGGGCTGCTCTGAATCCAAGCCTATCGGAAGCGAGTCACCAACACCCAGCGGCCCGCTTCCAGTCGAACCCGGTTGCCGGCCTCTAACGCCTTGAGGACGCTCACCACCTCCTGCTCCTTCAGATCCTTCCAAGGTGCGCGATGTCGAGCGCCCGCCACAAGCATGGCCTGTTTCAAGCCCCGCTCCGGATAATCCGACAGCCGGGAGAGCACATCTTCCCGCACCCATTCGAACCGCTCTGTATCCACGGGAGTCTTGGCCTTGGAGCGACGTGCAGGTCCCCGCGACCTTGCCTTTGCTGGTTCGGCCCTTTCTTTGGCCGACTGCGGAACCCGTGTTCCCCTCACACGCTCTACTTGAATCACCGGAGCCCCTCCCACTCCCACAGGGGCCGGCTCGGCCTTCTCAAAGTGGTTCAACAACTCATCACGGGCCTGCTGTACCAAAGGCAAGGAATCCACATCCTCTCGCAACACGACCCCCGAGCGCAGTGACTCAGGAATGCGATCGGCATCTACATCTCGAAGGTCTCGGAGAAATTCCACCAAGGGCTCACCTTCGGGAAGATCGTTGTACTCACGTAGCATCTGTTGCCGAAATTTCTGCAGGTCGCGTGTGAGTTGTACCGGGAGGTCCTCACTCTCCGATAATGCAAGCAGATCACACAGACTCCGTGGATCCAGCCGGCAGAGAGGGTATCTCAAGAGATCCCCCGCGAGCACCTGTAAGGTCACAGCATCCGACGTTCGCAGTCCCTCAACATGTGCTCGGGCCATGGTCCCTCCCTGCCAATCTCTAACATGTCGCAAGCTGGCGCAAACAAGATAGATCCTAGGAGTCTGGAGAAATTCGGGATGCGCATCACAAAGGTCTATACCAAAACCGGCGATTCCGGTTCCACAGGTCTAGCTGACGGCCGCCGAGTTCCCAAGAACCATCCTCGAATTGAGGCCTACGGTTGTGTGGATGAACTCAATGCCATCGTAGGGTGTGTTCGCACCGCTGGGGAGGCCAATGGCCATGACCAGATCAGCCGACTCGACGAGATCCTCTATACCGTGCAGAACGACCTGTTTGAACTCGGAGCCGATTTGGCGACCTGCGCCGCTGAAGACTCCAGCCGGATTCGCGAAGAAGACGCCATCAGGCTGGAGCAGGCCATCGATGCCTTCAATGCCGACCTTCCCCCACTCCAAGAATTCATCCTCCCCGGAGGGGGCGCTATCGGCAGTCTGATGCACCAGGCTCGCACGGTGTGTAGACGCGCCGAAAGACGCTGTCTCGACCTGTTGGACGCAGAACCCAACAGCTCCGGTGAGGGGTTGCGGTATCTAAACCGCCTTTCCGACCTGTTGTTTGTACTCGGCCGTTGGGCCAGCTGTGTCCTAGGGGAGCCCGAGGTGCTCTGGAAGCCCCGTACTCGCTGAGCCTACCAATCCCAGGTCCAGTTCAGTCCAGGGCCATCCGCCATGTAGAGCCCCAGCGAAGTGGTCGCGACCCCAACGACCAGCAAGCCACATGAGCCCAAGAACAAGCCATTGGTTCTGTCCCGCGTATCTGCCATCAGCGCCAACGTATCGGCCTCCTCAAAGTCCGCCCGGGCGCCGTGGGACATGGCATACAAACCAATGGCACCGGCTAGCCCCACCCCACCAACACCGAGAATGGGAGTCTTCAGAGGCGGCCGTTGCCGTTGAATCCGCACCACATCCGTAGAGGAAGACAAGCTGGAAGACGACTGACTTGAATCTGCCTCCACAACCGGAACGACGGAGTCCGTCTGAGTCTTGGCTTTCAGAAGATCACCGGGAAAGGAGTTTCCGAGTATCACCGTGCTGGAACGAACAGGCCCCTTGAGATCCACCACTTGCAACAAGTGAAACCGGTCCCCGGTCGCCTCCGGTGATTTCAACTCTCGCCCATCCAAAAGAATTCGTGTTCCAGGAGGCCTCGAAAACATCTTGCCGGGCACAGCTACTGGGTCTGCATTCTCATAGAGCTGCTGCTGGGCGTATAAAGCCCGCTCAGGCGCATCGAGCCCCAACGTGGAAATACTCCACTCAAAGGCTGGATCCACCTCTCGTGCTGTGCGCATCCAGCGCACTGCTCCATCGTTGTCTGACATCCGATACTGGCGAACCCCTAGCATCCGAAACGCCGCTGCAAGCATTCGTGGCTGAACCGGCTCTGACAAACAAGGCAAACCCTTGGCCATCACAGCACTGGCTTCCATGAAGGCCTGCTCATCATTTGAACGTAGCGCGAGAAACATCTCCTCATAGTTGGAGAACAACTCGTCCCCATCAAAGCCTGCTTCACACTCCGCGTACGCCGTACCGGTTCCCCACAGCGAACACAAAGCACACACCACTGCCACTCGAAAGAGATTCGTCATTCCACCGATCATAGCAGCGTCTAGGAGTGCTGGGGCTCCAGCCATGCAATTGGCTGGTCTTGATTGACCGACGCTCCGTCTTCTACCAGCCATTTCAGGAGGCGCCCATTCCTTGGAGCCCGAATCGGCGTCAGGGTTTTCATGACCTCCACCAGGCCGATCGTTTGATTTCCCGAAACCAGGTCGCCTTCCGCCGCGTATACAGGCTTTCCAGGAGCAGACTGGCGATACAATATTCCCACCATCGGGGCCGCAATCACCTCCACCCCGTCCGGTGGCCCCACCTCGAGAGGCGCCACCTCCTGTTCGTCTTGCCCAGCCGAAAGCTCAACAAGTACGGTTCCGCATTCCACACGACTGTAGCCCCCAAGAATCTCCTTCGCGATCCCCGACACACCCTTGGGAACCCGAACCTCACACCAACGCCCAGCCTGGCGGATTCTGCCAAGCACCGTATTCTCCTCAAGACAGTCCGAAGCGCAAACCCGAGGCACCCACAGCCCTACCGTAGGCGACAACAACCGGGCATCGACAGACTCCGCTTTCAGGACTGAAGACCGCACAGTACTTCCAAATCGTGAAGGGACCAGATGCGTGGATTCTTGACCCGCCGATGCCCTGTGGACTGCCAGGAAGCCTCCACAAGCACCTCCAACCAATCCCGAATGTCACTGAGCGCTACAACCTCATCGGTATCCATGCGAGATGCAGCCGCGACCGGATCCATGTCCCCCTCAATGCGTTGCGCGACCTCCTGCATGCCCTCTTCAATCGCCCGCCGCTCAGCCGCATCCTCGGTGGCAATCTCAAAGTTATCATCCAGCTTCGAGTTGTAGGTCGCTATCGACAGAGTTCGACCTTCCATCACAGCGAGTCGGGTAATGGGTGTGGAGAGTTGAAGAACCGGGTCGTACGGGAGGCCGTGCATGGCGTAGTAGCCCGCGCCTGAAGCCTTCCGGAGCAGCACCGTGAACACCGGAGCACGGGTAGTCGAGTTGGAGTAGATCAGAGACGAACCATAGCCAAGCAGACCCTGGGCCTCCGCCTCAACGCCGATATCGAACCCCGCAATATCCTGGAGCCAAATCAAGGGAATACCATCGTCGCTGCAGGCCCTGGAAAACGCTGCGAGTTTGGCGATTCCCTGGCGATAAAGGATGCCTCCGGGCCTCACACGGCCCACTTCCTCCGGATGAGGAGTGGGCGCCAACTCATTTGCGGCAATACCACACCAAAGTCCCCCGATGCGAGCGACACCCACCACGACTTCACGTCCGGTTTCCGGCAGAAATTCATGGAACAGCGACGCATCAACCAAGCGGGAAATAACCTCTCGAATTTCGTACACCCGCCTGTGGTCCGAAGGAAAGAGCGCAGATAGATCCGCGGCCGGAAACAATGGCGAATCCGACTGTGCGCCGTGACGATGAAAGGCTGCGCCTGAGGATGGTAGCAACGCCACCTCCCCGCGAATCCGCTCAATGCAAGTCTCGTCGTCAGGAACCCGCACATCTGCACATCCCGACTTGTGAACGTGGACCTCGGGGCCCCCGATATCCAAGGACGTCAGCTTCTGGGCCTTCGCTCCCTGAATCAGCGCAGCACCGGCAATCACCATGTAGGCGCTCTCGGTCATATAGACCCGGTCCGAGATGATCGGCATGTAGCCACCACCGGCAATACAATCGCCGAAGACCCCCGCTATCTGCGCAACTCCTGAGTCGGCCAACAGCGCATTCTTCTTGAAGATATGTCCAGCCCCGGTCTTCCCTGGAAACGACCGAGCCTGCTCCGGGAGAAATAGACCCGAGCAATCCACCAGATACACCACCGGCAGTTTGAGCTCCAGCGCCACGTCCTGGGCTCTCTGAATCTTTTCGGGAGTGCGCGGCCACCAGGCACCGGATGCAACCGTGTTGTCATTGGCCACCACAATGCACCAGCGCCCTTCCACCTGGACCAGCGCAGTCAACACTCCAGCCCCAGGAGCCTGGCGTTTACTGCCGTCAAACTCGCGCCCCCAATTGACCAAGGAGCCAAACGGGAAGACCCGTGATCCCGGATCCGCCAGCAAATCCACTCGCTCCCAAGCTGTGAGCTTCCCCTTCTCATGCACGCGGTCCACGTATTTTTCACCCCAACCAGCACGCGTGGCCGTGAGCTTCTCGGACAGTGCGTCATCCAGCAGCTTCATGGCCCCCAGATTGCTTGCCTGCTCATCGGAGTCCACCACTTCTCCCAATGGGCGTCCAATCTGGTCCATCCACAGCCGTGCCATCTACTGCACCTCCGAAACAATCCGTGATTCCACCGTCCCCGTATCGTATTCCCCGGCACGAAACCCGGCGTCCGCCAGGATTGTCCGATGCAACTGGAGCGTGGTGTGCACGCCCTGTACTTCAAACGCTTCCAACGCCGCTTCCATGCGTGTCAGAGCCTCAGACCGGTCGCGTCCATGCGCCAGTACTTTGCACAACAAGGAGTCATATTGAGGCGTAACCACATCGCCCTCGCTCAGG
>JAYZDK010000161.1:0-6666 GCA_036337845.1 Myxococcota bacterium
CGTGAGGCGAGTGAGATATTGGCCGCCCCATTTGCCAGGTCAGCTCGTCTGCGATCTCCTCCCTTTGGGCCACCAGGGCGTCGAGAAAGGCCTCCACAGCCTGAATGCGGCCAGCCAGGGATTCTCGTTTCCAGTCCTCACCTGCTGCCGTGTGACGCTCCAAGACCCCCAGCACTGCCGATGTGTCCAAGAGCGGTCGCTCTACATAAATCGACCCATCAATGGGACTCCGGGTGGCCTGGATAGCCTCGGGTCGAGACATTTCACCCCTCCGTGTGCGCTTAGATGATTTCGAAATAACGTTTCAGTTCCCAATCCGTGACAGCTCCACGAAATTCCCGCTCCTCCCATTTTCGGCTGGCGCAGTAGTGTTCAACGAATGTGTCCCCAAATACCTCCCTGGCCCAGCTTGACGTTTCAAGTCGGTTTGCGGCTTCGGTGAGCGTAGCCGGGAGAACTTGTTCGGGCGGCACCTCGGCCTCATAGGCATTCCCGGACACAGGTTGGGAGAGTTCCAGGCCCTGCTCGATTCCGTACAGCCCAGATGCCAGCACCGCAGCAAGTCCCAGGTAGGGATTGATGTCTGCTGCACCCACTCGATATTCCAAGCGCTGACTACTGGGTGAACCAGGAATCACGCGCAGGGCGCAGGTCCGATTTTCAACACCCCAGGTCGCATTGGTAGGCGCCCAAGCCCCCGGAACCAGTCGCGTAAAGGAGTTCACCGTAGGCGCAATGAGTGCCAGCATCTCCGGCATCAATACCTGGCAACCCGCGACAAACTGCCGCATTGGCCCGCTCATATTGTGCTCCCCGGCCTCATCAAAAAAGACCGAGTCACCGGCGCTGTCCACCAGGGAGAGATGGAGGTGCCCGGACTGTCCTGGATACTCGGGCGACCACTTGGCCATGAATGTCGCGAGAAGGTCTTGCTTCTGTAGCAACACCTTGAGAAAGGTCTTGAACAACGCAGCCTTATCCGCTGCGGCCACAATCGTGTCCACCCCTATCGCCGCCTCGAGGACGCCTGGGCCAGTTTCGGCGTGAAGCCCCTCAAGGGGGAAATCCATTCGCTCGCAAAAAACGAGAATATCCTCATAGAGATCGGACCATACGGAATTCCGAATCACGGAATAGCCGAAGTTGCCTGGAGTAATGGGCTTCAGTGCCCGATAGCCTTTTTCCCGTATCGAATGGGGGGTTTCATCGAACACGAAGAATTCGAATTCCAAGGCGGCATTCGCAAATAGACCACGAGAAGCCGCGCGCTCGACAACACGCCGGAGCACCCCTCTCGGACAAACAGCCTCCGCATCCCCGGAGAATTCTCCCAATACGAACACACCGTCCTCAAGCGGTAGATCGCGGCAAGTGCTCGGTAACAGGCGAACAGGGGCGTCGGGATACCCGGTGTGCCACCCCGTGATTTTCACATTGTCGTATAGGGCGTCATCGCTATCCCAGCCGACGACCACATCACAGAACCCGAAACCCTTTTCCAGGGAGGACAGGAATTTGGAAGTGGACATGTATTTGCCGCGAAGCACACCATCGATGTCGAATACGCCCACCTTGACGTGGGAGAGCTCCCGTTCCGCGACCAGTGCCGCGAGGTCTTCTGCGCTCTGGACGTTCCTTGTTTCCACCACTGCCCTCCTCTTCCACCCGGTGCGCGGTGTGTACCACATCGGTGGTCCCAATGCGATAGGAGTGAAGCCGGAGGTCTCATGGAATATCGCCGTCTTGGCCACTCGGGACTACAGGTCTCGACCCTCTCCCTCGGATCCTGGGTGACCTACGGCTGCACAGTCGACAATCAGGCGGCTAGAAGCTGCGTGTTGGCCGCGTACGAAGGAGGTGTGAATTTCTTCGACAGCGCCGAAGCCTACGGACAAGGCAGCGCAGAAACTGCTCTGGGGCCTATTCTGGCGGAACTCAGACGAGAAGACCTGGTAATCTCTTCCAAGGTGTTCTGGGGAGGAGATGGCCCAAACGATAGCGGCCTGAGCGCCAAACACGTTGTCGAGGCCTGTCACGCAGCCCTAAAGCGCATGCGTCTGGATTACCTGGACCTGTACTTTTGCCACAGACACGACCCGGATACGCCGGTCTTGGAAACGGCTCGGGCCATGGACGGGCTCATCAAACAGGGCAAGGTGCTCTACTGGGGCACCTCCGAGTGGACGGCAGAACAGCTCACCGAGGCCTATGAGGTGTGCGACCGTTACGGCCTGCAGCCACCCACAATGGAACAGCCTCAGTACAACATGTTCCATCGGGCCAGAGTCGAAAAGGATTTGGTTCCTCATTTCCGGGATCGCGGTCTTGGCACAACAACCTGGAGCCCGCTGGCCTCTGGTCTTTTGACGGGGAAATACAACAATGGCATTCCGGAGAACAGCAGGCTCGGACACGCGGATTTTTCTTGGTTGGCAGAGCATGTCATCTCGGAGGACCGGATTCAAAAGGTCCGGGCGCTCGAACCCATTGCCAACGATCTGGATTGCAGCATGGCGCAACTGGCCATTGCCTGGGCCACATTAAGCCCTTGGGTCAGCACCGTAATCACCGGTGCTAGCTGTCTGGAACAAGTCCACGAGAACCTGGACGCCCTTGAGGTGGCTCAGCGCATCGACCAGACAGCCATAAACCGCATTGAATCCATTCTATGTAATCAACCCGGCTAAGCCGGCTTGGCCTCAATGGGCCTCATAGAAGCTCGAAAGCAGCTTGGTATGGCCCGGGAAGTTCCCAATGGACATGTGGACACGCCAAACCACTTCCCCGTCTGGAGTGACCTCGGTGAGAATGCCTTTGGACCCGAAGTTCACGAGGGTATTTCCACCATCAAGACGTGTAGCTTCCCCCATGATGAGAACTTTGTGCCCTACCCCTTCACCGTAGGACCACATCCGAGATGCGGTTTGGTTCGCATCATCGACTTTGAGCTCAACCGCCCAACTCTCATCTTCCATACGCGGGCTTGTAAAGAACAACAACGTGTCGTCTGAGGTCCAGTAGGCCGCATGGGGCGCACCGATGTATTGGCCGTCGGTGAGGCTGTAGTCTCCGTAACGCCCAAACTGCCGAAGATGCTCCCCTGTCTGGCGATCGATCTCGAGGATCGTATCCAGATTCCGGAAGGAAATCGTGTAGCTATCGTGGCCCTCGTCATACCGAACGGAGTTTGCATGGCTGTAATCCTTACCCTGAGGATAGAATCCCAGTTCCCAGGCCGAGTTGTGCTCCAGGGGCAGGTCATCGGTATGGTCCCAAATATTCCAAACCTCTCGAACGACACCTTCGGGGCTCAACTCGAAGAGCGCATCGCCCACAACGGCACCCCACGGGTCGACATTTCGCACGTCGATCGCCAGGTACACGATGGTCCCATCGGGCAGGGTCTCAAAGGCATGGTGGGCGAGCTCAGTGCGCTGTGACCACACCTCTGTGCCGTCGAAATCGACCTTTTTCACGACCCCTACATCATTTTCGAAGTCTTCGGAGAATTCATTGACCAGGATCCCTTCCCCATCGCCCGAGGGCAGAGTCTGTGGAGACAACAACCCGTCTCCGGCCATATTGGACCAGACCGCCTCACCTTGGCGATTCAGCACGAACCTCGCGGCAGGGCCCAACGCTGTGGAACCCAAAATATAGCCAGGCTCAACGCTATCCTCGACATATTCATCCAACTGAAAATAGGGCACTTGGGCGTCCACCTTTTCAGTCCTCACCTCCCCCATTTCTCCCTCGACACGCTCCCCGTCGACCGTCGCGACAAGTTGATAGCAAACCTTCGAGAGCGGAGGCACACCCAGCAAGAGGGTTTCACCGCTGGATTCCTCGCTTACCGGCGTGGCCTGGTCACAGTCCGGGGAGCCGAACTCAAACCACACTTCATCCGCGTCCTGTACATCCCAGGTGGCTCGATACACGGTCGGCACATCCGTCAGTTCCAGCGTCACTTCGGCTTCCAGCACCGGGGCTCCGCAGCCAACCAACACCGCCGCGCATCCCACCAAAGAATTCCGTCTCATTGCAACTCCCCTAAAAACTCGTCATAGACGAACGCACATTGTTCGCGAATCGTCTCCGCGTCAAGCCCAAAGCGCCCGAGATCATATTTGTGTTTACTGACCCGCGCGGCCTGGGCTTCCGCGGTCTGGTGGATCTGCGCCTCCAACGCCTCGTCGGCTTCAATCCCCAGAAATTCCAAAAGCTCGCCCATCAGGCCTTCAAAGTCCCCCACGAGTCGATCAAACCGACAAATGAACACTTTGTCCTGTGGGATACGCCCTTGGGTCCAGTCATCATGAAATCCTCGATACAGGTCAACAATGCCTTTGGTGACATTATCGATCCAATGCTGACGCACGGAGTCCGGAAGCTTGGAAATCCCGAATCTGGCCTCCAACGGGCCCGTGACAAGGCTCAACGTGGAGGGGATGACGTCTAGGGGATCTCGCACCATATAGATCACGCGGGCGTCCGGAAAGTCCTCGAGAAAACGTGGTATCCGCATGGTCAACGTGAAGGGTTTCGCAATGATGGGGCCGGACCCATGTTCTGCCAGTGTTCGGCGCCAGATAGAACGCCACCATTCGAAGTCCCGAGCCGCTGTGTCTCGGACTTCTGGCCGCATGCTTTCGCTATGGTCTTCCTCATCCCAGGCCAGAATGAATCCGTACCAAAGAAACCCGTCGAGATATCGAAACAACAGGGCCGCATCATCGGTTTCGATGCTTTGGAGGTTCGTCTCGTGAGCGACGCCCAGATGGTGCCGAGCGGGACTTACCTTTTCCATCAATGGAAGAAATGGCCGGACCAATTTCTGGATGATCGTGGAAGCGAAAAGCATCTGGTCCAGCTGAGTGCCAACACCCACACCATGCTTCACCAAGTAGCGGTGCAAGAATGTCGTTCCGCTGCGAGGATTGCCGACCAGTACGATCGGCGCCTCAATCGGAATGGACCCCGTGCGGGGTGTGAGTACCCGATCTACAACTCTTCCCGCGGCAATCACAAGCCGCAGGACCCCAAAAAGCACAATGGAAACCGCCGGGCTGAGCCAGGCACCAAAAGTGCGCCCGACAATACCCCAGGCGGATAAAATCCGTGAGATCACCAGTCAGCTCCGCCCAGCGGGGCCTAATCGGTGCGCGTATAGGGGAGAAGCGCCAGGTGGCGAGCCCGCTTGATGGCAACCGTCAGCTTTCTTTGCTGTTGGGCGGTGAGCCCAGATACGCGACGGGGAAGAATCTTTCCGCCTTCCGTAAGAAAACGACGAAGGGCTTCTGCGTCCTTGTAGTCCACCGGGGCTGACGCGCCGTCTCGACCATGTGAAGAACCGTGTTTCATGACATTCGCTCCTGCAGCCCGCGGTATTAGCCCGCAGGTTCGGTTTGGTCAACCCTCGAAAACATCCCGAAGGGCGAGAAAGGCTCGGCGCCAATCGGCTTCCAATGCTTCCCGGGACTCTTCGTCTTCCAGTACCTGGCCGCCAGAATGAACCAGAGCAACCCGTGTCTCCTCCCCATCCCGAGCGATCTGAAACGACAGCGTCGTTCCACGTGTCTGTGCTGGAGAGTTGCTGTCCCAGGCAATCTCAAGCTGAGAGGTAGGACGGTAACGAAGCACCAGGCCAACCTCCTGTACAGGCTCACCATCATCCCCTTCGGTGGTGAGCGTCACGCGGCCCCCCTTTCGGGCATCAATCCGCGCCTCGTCCGCATACCAGGATTTCCACCCGTCCTCCGTCGTGAACGCGTTCCAAATGGCTCGGGGGGATGCTGCAATGTTGATCTGGCGTCGAATTGAGGCCACGGCCACCTCTCAATCGTCAAACGGGTTGGAATCAAACTTGGGACACGCCTCTCTTGGCGCTACCCTGTTGCTCATGCTTGCCCTCATAACCCAATTGTTCTTTCTCGGGGGGTGTTCGCCGGATGTTGCTGACTCCGGCTCCGCGCCGGCGATGTACACCCAGTTGGTCTCGTGGAGCGACAGCAGGGCTGGAACCGCGTTCGGGAGTGCCTTGGCGGCGGATTCGCGCGGTGTCTGGGTTGGCGCTCCCGAGGATCTGTACGGGCGAGTGGACCGGATAGAATCTGGCGACCGTCAGGTTCTTATCGAGGCATCGGCCGAAAATGGAATCGGTTTGAGCCTGGCATGGAACGCGAACCTGGGGCTCTCGATGGGCGCACCCCTCTCAAACAGCAGCGCAGGTGAGCTTCTGGATGAGCAAGGGAACCTGATTATCGAGGGAGCACCCGGTGAAAGGCTCGGATCGGCTATGGGCGTACACGACGACGGCTGGATTGTTGGGGGAAACAACCGGATTAGGGGCGCCGATATTGCGTTGGAACCCCCAGGGCGCCCGAGGTCCCTCGTTGTTTTCCATGACCAGATCGTGGCCGGGCTTGGCCAGCTAAGGGACGGCATCTGGATAGGCGGAGATATTCTACACACCTCAAAGGAGGGCAGTCTCGCGGGAACCTCGATGTGTGTGGGCGATTTCGACAGCGATGGCGAGGAAGAGTTGGTGGTGGGCTCGCCCGGCACCAACGAGGTGCTCGTCTTTGACTCGATTCCTCAGGCTGGGCCCCTCAATGAGCACGCCAGAACCTTCAGCGGATCCGGGCATTTTGGATGGTCTGTCGCGTG
>JAYZDK010000162.1:0-19620 GCA_036337845.1 Myxococcota bacterium
GGGACTGGCTCGAGCACATCGGAAGTTGGTCTGCGAATCATCCTACCCATGCGCCCATCACCCTGTTCCTGGACATCAAAGATGACCTCACCGACAACCGGCACACGAGCGAAGGCAGCCTGGCGGCTCTGAACCTCCTGCTGGACAACACGCTTGGCGGCCGGCTCTTCACGCCTGAAGATCTCGGTGCTCAGTGGCCCACCATTGACGCCATGCGAGGAAAAATACTGGCCGTGCTTTCCGGTGCAGGCGAGGTCAACAGTCGCCTGGCCTACATCCGAGACCAGGGTTCGGCCCCTGCGGTAGCCATGAACGACTCGGGACAGATTATCGAAGTCCACAAATCCGAATCCACAGACACCTTGTGGTACTGGACCGGGCAACAACAAGCCGACGGGACGGTTCTCTGGCAACATCACGGCCGGTTCGACAACGGCCGAGAACCCGCGATTGCTCTGAACAACGCAGGCTGGTTTGTAGAGGTACACACCTCTGAGAACCAAGAGGACCTCTGGTTCTGGACTGGCTATGTCGACACCTCCGGTGACCTCGTATTTGTGGGTCACGAGAAGTTCGATAGCGGCCGATACCCCTCCATCCGCTTCAGTGACAGAGACGACAACTCCCTCCTGGAAATCCACCAATCAGATTCCAATGCCAACCAGAACTGGGACTGGGAACTTGTGCTCAACACCTCGACTGGGGAGCTGACCTGGGGCGACCACGGGACGACCAACAGCGCACGCCACGACACCGACAGCACAACCTCGGGCGCCGGAAGTATTTCCGTACATACCGGAGAGGATTCCGCAGGGGCAGACATTCTGACCTACGAAACCTCAGCAGGGGTGCCCCGGAGGATTCGATATCTACAGCGAGCCTTTGTCGATACCTTTCCAGGGGAAAGCGAAATCCTTGAAGAAGCCAGCTCCTTTCGCGGGTATGAACATGGGGATTCCTCCCGGGCGTCCACCTGGCGGGGGCGAGGTGGCCTGGCACGAATCTTCGAGTTTCAAGCCAGTGATATCGACCCCTCTGAAATGCCTCCGCAGTTTCCCTCCACCGATGAACCGTTCGAGCAGTGGTACACGACCTGGTGGGAGACGTTTTCGAGCACTACTCCCTAAGCCCGCCTTTTCCGCTTTCCCAATCCGAAAGGCGCCTGGTATCGCTTGAACTCACCCATCCGAAACCAGTACCATTGAGACTGATTCAGGAAGGCTCATGACTCTGGCTCCCCTTGTGTTCACCCTTTTGATGCCCGTGGTGCATGCTGGAAACAACGACTGCCCGGCCCCTACAACCAACGAGGGGGTGGAGAAGCTGTTGGGCTCCGCTGAGCAATCCCTCTCGGAAGCCGATTTCGAAGGGTTTCAGTCCGCTGTCCAGCAAGCCTCACTGGCCGTGCCATGCATGAACGAAACCATCCAAAGCCAGCACGCAGCACGCTTGCACCAACTCCATGGCATTCGCCTGTTTGTGAGCGAAGACGCCCCAGCGGCTTCTACAGCCTTTCTCGCAGCACGGGTGTTGAACCCAGAGTCATCCGTACCCAGTGTGTTCCCCGAGGGTCACGAGATCTACAACATCTTCGGCCAACTCGACGTTGACGCAGCCCAGAGCCAGCCCATCATTCCCCCCAAAAACGGAACTGTCGCTTTTGACGGTTCGGAATCTCGGTTTCGACCAACCGATCGCCCCACGCTGGTACAGGTTGTCGGACCCGATAGCGCCATCTTGGAAACCGTCTACACCATGCCGGGGGAGGCCCTACCCGACTTTCAAACGTCAAAGTTGGCCCCACTGTACTCCGCAGGAAAGAAGAACAGGCTCCTTCAATCCAGCCTACTCAGCGGCATTGGGAGCGCGGTTCTCTACGGCCTGGCCTGGCAGAACTTCAACACGTTCAACGCCTATGAGCTGACCAACACACCATCGGACGAGACCGAACTCAACGAGATGAAGACCCGGAGTCAGATCCTTGTAGGAGGCTCAACCGTCTTGTTGGGCATTTCTACGACAACAGCCTTCGCATCCTATCGAGCCCAGTAGCCATGCCCAGCAATCCCAGCCCAGTGGTGTAGAAGATGCAATTGGACGCCGGAAGTGTCGTCGGCCAATACACGGTAGAAGCCATACTCGGCCAAGGCGGGATGGCTATCGTCTATCGGGTCCGTCACAATCAACTGGGCACGGAATATGCGCTGAAAGTGCTCACCGTCAGCTCGGCCTCAATCCGCGCCAGACTTCTACAGGAAGGCCGGGTCCAGGCAGGCCTGCGGCACCCCAACATCGTCACGGTGACCGATGTGGTCATGATGGGAGAGAACCCCGGTCTTGTGATGGAGTACATCAAGGGCCCATCTCTCGACGACTTCCTCGCCAAGAAGACACTGGCGATTGAACATGCCGAAGACATCGCCGAGAAAATCATCCGGGGCGTAGCAGCCGCCCACAAGGCCGGGCTCATTCACAGGGACCTGAAGCCAGCGAACATCATGCTGGACATTTCCCACGGACAACTCACCCCCAAAATCACGGATTTTGGCCTGTCGAAGATTCTGGACTCCGACAGCCAATCGGGACAGACCCGCAGTGGTATCGCCATGGGCACTCCGCGCTACATGTCTCCAGAACAGATTCGAGATGCCAAAAGTGTCGATTCCAGAACCGACATCTTTGCCCTCGGGGGCATTCTCTACGAGCTTATCTGCGGCAGAAAAACGTTTCCCAGTGACGACATGCTGCAAACGTTTACCGACATCGCACAGGGAAATTATCCCAAACCCAGCGAAATCCGCAGCGAAATCCCTCTCCGGCTCGAAGAAGCCATCGATGGCTGCCTGGAGCCCGACAAGGAGAAGCGCATCTCCTCATGTGAAACCCTGCTTGCAGTGTGGCGTGGTGAAGACCCCGAACACACAGACCCCTCTGTGGAAGTGGGCGGACTATGGACCGATGAGTTGCTGGCAGAAGCCGCTTCCATGAGCTCCGAGACCGAACTTCAAGCCAACAGCAGTCCCACCATGGACCTCCCCACCAGCCAGGAGACCTGGACAGCCCCAATCCCTGGCCAATCCTCACCCTCCCATGCTGAGCTCTCCAAGCTCTTGGAAAAGACCGCTCCCACGCTTCAGCCAGACATGAGGGGCGAAGACCAGCCTTTGTACACATCGCTGAACAAGGACATCCCCGCATTTGAGGAGCCCAACACACCCACGAAGACCCGGTCGTTCAAAGCCATAGGGCTCGGCGTTGCACTGCTTATCAGTGCCGGAGCCGGTGCCGCCATTTGGATGTCTCAAGCGCCGCCCACAACCCCGGAGCCCACCGAAGTCACCTCAAACACCGAGGTCGCTCCCGCAGAAGTCCCTGCTGAAGAACAGCCCTCCGCAAGCATAGAAGCCTCGCCGGAAACCCCTGTTGCCTCAGAACCCGCGGTAGAAAAGCCGGCCCGTACGGAGCCCGCATCAGCGGCCCCGAGCACATCCAGTCCAGCCTCCAACAAGCGTGCGCGAAACACACAGCCGAAAAAAGCCACCACCGAGAAAACGGCGAAGCCCAAGCGGCGGGCCAAAGCCAGATCCAACGGAACCAAGAAGAGTCAATCCAGCGCACCTCCTACCAGAAGCCGCGCAAATCCAACAACCGATAGCTCTTCAGCCAGCAAAGCCTCCAGCACAGCAGCGAGCGCACCAGCGACCCCTCAAGCCGTAAAGAAGGTGACGAACACCCCCGCCACCAAGACACCCCGGTCTTCAGGGCCACCCCCGGGAATGGCCTGGGTAAAGCTCACTGGCGACACCGCCAACGTCTATTTGCAGTCCGCCTCGGGCAACTACCGCCCTGGGGACGATATTCCGGCGGGCACCTACCGACTGCAGGTCTTCTTTGAGGCCAACCAGCCAAGGAACTCCGGGAAAATCACCCTTTCGGATGGAGAGGTCCGAAAGATCAAGTGCACCAAAGCCCTGGTGGTCTGCCGCTAACGCCGTTCAAGAGAGCCCACCGCGTCTCTTAGAAGGCCGTAGCGGGCAGAAGCTTGTTCAGGGGGTCGGCGAAAAACTCGATGTGTGCACTGCCCCAAGCCTCGTAGCCTTGCGGGTTCATGTGGATGTCGTCTCGGTAATAGAAGCGTTCCTTGGGGATGTCTCGCACGTGAGGCTTCATCGCTTCGAGCCCATCGAGGTAGGCCACGCCATGCTTGGCGGCCAGTAGATCCAACACCGTGTGGGGTCGAGCGGACCACTCGGCCGTACCACTGGCAGAAACCCCCAATTGCCTGCGATGAGGCACGCCCGTGAGCATCAGGCGAATGCCTTCCTGCTCACACACATCGGCGATTCCCTCCAACATCGAGAGCGTGTGGTTGACCGCATCCTGGGTGGCCTCATCCCAGGAATGCCGAACCCAAGACCACCGGTCATACTCGGCGTCCTCTCCAGTGGTCTCCTCCGGTGACACCGCCGTATTGCGTTCTCGAATCATCGAATACAAGGAACTGTTCTCACGCAGAAAGCGCTCCACTTCCACCCAGGTTTCGACAGACTCATCCGAGCCTGCCTCAACATCCGCGCTCTTCGGCGGCCCTCCCGGAACGGCTATGGGGTCGCCGGCCTCATCAAAACGAGCCACCTGCCGGTAACGCCAGTCATCGTAGTCATCCGTCATATCGACAACGACCACAATCACATCCGGCGCATAGTCCACCAGCACCTCTCGAACCAAGACGTTGTAGAGGGTGGGAGACCAAGACGACATGCCTGTGTTGATCACCTCCAAGTTCCAACCGTTGCGCTGTAAAACCGGCCCCAGAGCATGTTCAAGCTGGCCTGGGAGGGTCTGCTCCATAGGAACGGTACCTTCCACAAAGGAGTCCCCCACGTAGAAGACCCGCCAGGTTCGGGCAGGCTTGTCCATGGACACATCGGTTGTCCTGAGCCATCCCTGTCCATTGGTGTGACGCACATAGGAGTTTGGATACTCCGGATTGGCTGCAATCCACTCTCGGTGCTCCAAGCGATGGTTTGGACGCCAAACATGGTGGAGCACAGGGTCGTCAACGACCGCAAACCGTTGGCTCTGAATCAACAGGGTCGCCCCAGCCTCCATGGCACAGACCACCACGATCAACGTGACCATGAACAAGAAGACACCCTGCAGTCGACTCTTGAGCTTCAACACCTCCCTCCCATAACGCCAGCGGGCACACTCCCCCCTGGCATGAACACCAACCCCTTTAGTTTTCCCGAGTCACCACCACGCTTCGGCGTGCCGCCATTCCCGGAATCACCGCCTGTTCTCCATCTGGCCAGACCACGGTGATTGCGTCCACGACATCAACCTCCCCCAGCCCAAAGTGCAACTCCAACGGGCTGCTAGAGGCAATGCTCGTCCCGCCCGCCATCATCCAGCGACGCCACGTTTCTCCACCGGCCTCCACCCGGACTTCAGCCCCCACACCAAAATAGTTCGCTGTGCCCGGCTGGCGCAGGCGCACCTTGAGCCAGCTCTGCTCTCCACACCGACTCAGATAAACCTTGGCCGGAAGCCCTAGTTCTCGCTTGACCATGTCCAACCAGCCATCTCCGTTGAGATCGCCCACCGAGAATCCACGCCCCAGCCCTCGATCGTCCATACCCCACTCCGACGCCACATCCATGAACTGGCCATCGAGGTTCAGATAAATAGCATCCGGCTGCTCCAGAAGGCTGTCGGTCAGCGGAGGCCAATAGCCAAACGCTGTCGCCAGGTCCAACGTGCCCGAGTTGTCCAGGTCCACAAGCTCGACCCCCCAACCAATCTCCTGGTCTTCTGCCAGCACAATGCCCCGAGCTTCCTCCGTGCGAACCCACGTGCCATCCGCCTGACTCTCCAAGATCACCAACTCCAAGGTGCCACTGAAAGCGACATCCGGCAGGCCGTCCCCATTGAGGTCGCCAATCCCCATACCCATGGTATCGCCAGCAGCGTCAGTAGCGGTCTGCTCGGAGACATCCTCGAACACCCCGCCCTCATTGCGCCAGAATCGATTGCTTCTCACCTCTACGCCATGGTCATTCCCCACGTAGATGTCCAAGTCTCCATCTGAATCGAAATCCAGCCAGGAGATCGTAAAGGGATAGCCGTCGTTCGTGTCGGCCGGAAGAAGCTCATCCGCAAGTTCCAATCCCCCCTGCCCATCGTTGGTGTAGAGATGGCTGGGCACACCAACCGTCCACTCATGGGTTTCTCCACCGCCGGGGTCATCCACTCGCTCACTGCGCATCTCAGCATTGAGCAAGTCCAGATCGCCATCCAGATCAAAATCTCCAAAGGCCGCCGAATAGGTGACTTCATCCACCTCGTTGAGATCACCGGGTGAGCCCGAGGCCTCGAAACGACCATCACCATCGTTCACAAGCAACGTATTGCGGCCTGCATTCAGCACCAGTAGGTCGAGGTCGCCATCTCCTTCCAGGTCGGCAGCCACGCCTCCCTGGCCCGGGCTTGAACGCAAGTCGGGCAAGCGAGATGCAGTCTCGTTTTCCCAGCCTCCACCGGCCTGGCCCATGAACAACTGCTTCTCCCCCATGTTGGGCAGGAAAATGTCCTGAAACCCATCTCCGTTGAAATCAGCCACAACCACCCCCCAACCCAGCAGACGCAAGGGATCTTCTCCTTCATCCACCCATTGAGCCATCCACGCATCATTCTCCCAAAGCTCCATGGGACCCAGCACAGTTCTCGCACTGGGGTCCACACACTCGATCGGGTCTCCGAGTTCGACCTCCACCCCCGAAACCGAAACCGCTGTGTCCGGCTCATCACAATGAAAGGGCGCTGGTGTGGGCCCACACGCCGCCACAAAAAACCCCAACGAACTCAGTAGGAACACCCCAAGAGAAGACATACCGCATCATAAGATAGAAATCGCCACACACCCTGGTACGATTCCCAGAACCCCCGAACCCCAGGCTCCCTCATGCCTATAGCTCTCACTCGTTCGTGTTTCCGGTCTGACTTGTCGACCACCATGAAGTCGCTATCCAGCGTCTGGATTGCCACCCTGATGTGGAGCTGCGTCCCTACAGAGGTCGAGGAGGAAGAGCCACCCCCTGAAATCGAAATCGTACGGCTTCCCCTCCACGAGTTGTTCACCGGTTCCAACTGTGGCCCCTGCCTGGAGGCCGACGAAAAGCTCCTGGCCGTTCTCTACGACAACCCCGGTGAGTACACCTTGGTCAGTCACCAGATCGGCAGCGACCCCTACATCACCGGTGAGGGCGTGGCGCGACGCATGTACTACCTGCCCGAAGATGCCGGCAGCTATTCGATTCCCTATCTCCACGTAGATGGCGTCAACGAGCTGCATCCCCACCTCGCCAATGAAGAAGCCGGATACCTACAGGAGGAGTTCGACCTCTTTGCATCCCAGCCCAGTTCCATGGGCTTGGAGGTCAGCCATACCCTCTCAGGCCAGACCCTCTCGATTTCCACGACCCTTCAAGCCACCGGAGACTACCCATCCGAAGACCTGCGCCTTCGAGTCGCAATCGTAGAGAAGCTCACCACCCTCAACGTAGGCTCCAACGGTCAAACCGAGTTCCACCAGGTCATGAAGAAGATGGTGCCCGACGAGCACGGCACGGCAATCCCCCCACTCGTGAAAGGAGACGAGTTGAGTTTCGACTTCTCCTACACGTTCCAGGGAGAGTACGATCCCGAAACGGGGATTCACTCTCAAGTGGACCACGAGCAGGCACACACCGTAGAAGAGTTTGAAGACCTGGCTGTCGTCGTATTCGTTCAAGACGACGCCACCTGGAGAGTGCATCAATCCGCCGAGTCCGACTAAATCCCAATCGAGAACTCCAAAAACGGCGAATCACCGGATTCAAACTCGCCCAACGATCCGCTATGATGAAGCCAATTGGAGCCAAACGCCTACCGTGAAACTGGAAAGCCTGACCCCAGAACAAAAACTGAAGTTATTCGCGTTCGGCGTCACCGAACCGTCTCAGCTCCGCAAGCTGTTGGCCGACCCTGCGCGTCGCCCTCTGGTGCTCACCGAACTGGGGCTTGAAGAGTCGACTGTGTTGCCGATAGAAATGGAACTCAAACAGCTGGAGCAGTCCAACCCAGCTCGCTCAAGAACGCCTGTGGGTAGCACTCTGATTCCAGACGACTGGTAGGCCTCAAACACCGTCGAAGCGGCGTAGCGCCTGAGAAACAGAAGCTCTTCCATCCCATGGGGAAGCCTTCAGTTGGCCTCATGGGGCGTTAGATGCGCTCGATGCCGCAAGAACCCAAAAAGTCGCGCGTCTATTACGGCACATTTCTCGGTGTGTTTACGCCGTCGATCCTGACGATCTTCGGCGCGATCATGTACCTGCGTTTTGGCTGGGTGGTCGGCAACGCCGGGGTGTTCTCCACCCTGCTGATTGTGGTGCTGGCCAACATCATCACCCTGATCACCGCATTCTCTGTTTCCTCCCTGGCGACCAGTATGCGCGTCGGTGTGGGGGGAGCCTACTACCTGATCAGTCGTTCTTTGGGCCTTGAGGTAGGCGGGGCTATCGGACTGCCCCTCTATCTCTCCCAGACCATCTCCCTGACCCTCTATTCCTACGCATTGGCCGAGACTGTGCGATTCGCCTGGCCCAGTGCGCCACTGATGCCCTTTGCAGCCCTCTTCGTTGTGTTGGTCACCATTTTGGCCTCAAAATCCACACAACTGATGCTGAAGGCGCAGGTTGTCATCCTCGTCGCTGTGGGTTTGTCCATCATCTCCTTGTTTGCAGGCGCAAACTGGGGTGCCCCCCTACAAGCCACAGGCAGCACCTACAGCGCAGCACCCGGCGGCTTCTGGGAGGTATTCGCCGTTTTCTTTCCCGCTGTAACCGGCATTCTTACCGGCTTGGGCTTGTCTGGAGACCTGAAAGACCCTGAGCGTTCCCTGCCCATAGGCACGCTGTCGGCCGTCGGAGTCGGATTTGCGATTTACCTGATCATTCCCTACGCCCTCGCACTTCACGGCAATCGAAACGACCTCATCGAAAATCCCATGGTGTGGCTGGACATCGCCCATGCGCGTTTCCTGATCGTTCCGGGGCTGATTCTCGCTATTTTCTCCAGCGCAATCGGGAGCGTGCTGGCAGCCCCCAGGACCCTTCAGGCTCTCGCCGAGGACTCCATCATTCCCTGGTTCCTCGCCAAGACCGTCGATGGAGAGCCCAAGCTCGCCATTCGGGTTTCAGGCGCAGTCGCCCTCGCCGCTGTGCTTCTGGGAGATCTCAACTCGGTCGCTATCGCGGTCACCCTGTTCTTCCTGACCACCTACGGGATGATCAACGTCGTGGTGGCCCTCGAAGAAATGGTGGGAAACCCAAGCTTTCGACCCCGCTTCCATATGGCCTGGCCCTATGCCCTCGGTGCTGCCCTGGCCTGCTTTGCCGTGATGTTCCTGATTCACCCCGTAGCCAGCCTTATGGCCATCACCGTCGAGGTCTTGCTGTATCTGGGACTCTCCAGACGCACTCTGACAGCAGCCTGGGGAGACATGCGAGCCGGTATTCACATGGCGGCGGCGCGCTGGCTCTTGCTGCGACAGCGCTTTTTTAAATCGCATCCAAGAAACTGGCGCCCCCATATTCTGGTCTTCACCCCAGATGTCGAGAAGAACCTGATCGTGATCCGGGCCGCGATGGCATTCTCCCAGAATCGTGGCATCGTCACCGTGGCAACACTCTTGACCGAAGAACAAGAGCCCACGCTTTCCAAGCTCTCCGAGAGAACCCGCGTAAACCAAGAGATCCTAGAAAGGAACGGCCTGCACGCATTCTGCGAGGTCGACGTGGTTTCAGACCTTGGCAGTGGCATGTTGACCGTCGCACAGGCCAACGGAATCGCCGGCCTGCAATCCAACACCATCGTCTTGGGATGGCCCGAGCATCAGAAGCTGGTGTCCACCGTGCGCATCATGCGCAAGCTGGACCAGCTCGGTAAATCTCTCCTGATTATGCGCTTGAAAGAAGGAAACCTCCCCAAACCCAGACGCATCGACCTCTGGTGGTCCGGCCGTGAGGACAATGGGGACCTGATGTTGCTCTTGGCCTATCTGCTGACTCTCGGCAAAGACTGGAGGCACGCGCAGATCCATCTCAAGACCATCGCCGAATCCACAGAGGATGGAAAACACAGGAAAGCCAGCTTGAAGCAGATGGCGCAGGAAACCCGCATTGCGGCCCACCCGGAAGTCATCGTCCACGAGCCGGGCGCCTCCGTTCCAACCATCATCCAAGAGCATTCCCAAGATGCCGCCCTGGTCATGCTGGGGCTCGGCATTCCAGAACCTGGCCAAGCGGATCGTTACGCAAAGAACCTCGAGGCCTTGGTCGAAAAGCTTCCCAGCGTCGTGCTGGTCAGGAACTCCGGCGCCTTCCGGGGCGAGCTTCTTTGAACTCTATTCCTCGTTTTTGATGCCCAAGCTCCATCGCCCAGATACCATCGGCCAGGAACTCACTGTGATGCCTATTGAAACCACGGACAGCGCTACCGGAGCTGAAAAAGGCCCGGCTTCCGAGGCACACTCCTCCGAAGAGCAGGCTCCCACCCACAAGTCTCGTCGAGCCTGGGCCTGGCAATTTTTCACAGGGCTTGTCGGGTTTCTCGTGGTTGTCGTAGCCCTGACGAAAACACTGCGCGAGCCGCTGGAGCTTGCCGGAGCGTATATGGTCCAGGAACTTGGGGTGGTGGGGCTCTGTTCCAGCGTGCTCTTTGTCGATGCCATTCCCACCCCCTTGAGCTTCGTTCCCCTGATGCTCTTGGCCGCCCAGGGCGGAATGCCCCTGTCACTGGTCTATTGGACCTGTGCCGCCGCCAGTATCTGTGCCGGGATGGTGGGCTACTTCATTGGACGTGTGATCGGCATGCCTGAATGGCTCGACCGGTTCATCACTCGCCGACATCCCGGGGGGAAAGACTGGCTCAAACGCTATGGGGCTGTCGGCGTGGTAATTGTGGGGATTCTGCCGCTGCCTTTCGCCATCGGAACATGGACGGCTGGCGCAATGAAAGTGCCCGCCCACCAGGTTGCCCTGGCCTGCCTGATCCGCATTCCCAAAACCGCCATTTACTTTGGACTGATCGTCAGCGGATTGCAGATAGGAGGTGCCCTGTAAAGACAATCTCCCGCTTGTTGTAGGGGAGTTGTTTTCAACAGCAGGGCAACCCGGGTTAGAGGAAAAGAATCGGGAGAACCCATGAAGCTGAATCGCCAAAACATTTCAGCCTGCTTCTCCGCACTGATACTACTCGGCCTCACCGGCTGGGACCCCGTCAAAGAAGATACTCACGCAGAGCCCATCAACCGCATCGAGGACTGCACGGTCGCCGTGGGTGGCGCTGCCTGGGACGAAAACCAACCGTTCGAATCAGTGCCGGGCGTCGAGGCCGAGCTCGCAGCGCTGGACCTGAGTTCTCTGCCGGAACAGATAGACATCTCATCCATCCTATCGCTCTACCGTGGCTATATCGCCTATGCCTTGGAGATTGATGCTGGCGAGCTCGGAGACACGCTCTCCAGAGACGAAACACTGGCGAAAGGCGAACTTGGAGCGGTCGTGCTGGGCTCTCTACTGCTCGGTGACGAGGTGCTCGGTATCGACTTTTCGTTCTTCCGCAGAGGCTTTCACCGCTACTACACCTGCTCACGATCCTTTCCCGCAACCTTAGACGACCTCATGGCGGTCTATGGGGACTATGCGTCCTGGGACTACACGGATGTGGATTCAGTAGCCAAGTGCGATATCCGCCGACTGCGTTCAGACGCCAACCAGCAGGTTTGGGTCGCCGAAACCCTGGTCGACGACCAGGTGCGAGAAACCGAGGTTCTACTCGGTGGACAGCGTGACGACAGCGCATTCGATTTTCTGGTCTACGATCAAGACGGCCAACTCAGCGACCGCAGCCGTTTTCCTACCCTGAACAACGGTCCCGCCGTCGTTGCCGCCGCCCCCTACGTGTGCACGACCTGTCACGTAGACACAGAGAGCGTGGAGTCCACCTGGGCATTCACCATTCAGAGACCCTCAGTCGGTCCCTGTGCCCGGTGAGCCTCCAACAGTTTGATGCTGCAGTAGTCGGAAGCGGGCCCAACGGGCTGTGTGCGGCCATTGCGCTGGCCCAGGCCGGACGCTCGGTGGTGGTGTTCGAAGCAGAAGACACCCCCGGTGGAGGGGTTCGCAGCACGGAAGACTGGACACAGCCCGGCTTTGTGCATGACATCTGCTCCGCCATCCACCCCATGGCTGCAGGCTCCCCCTTCCTCAACACCCTGGACCTCCAGGCCCACGGTCTGGAGTGGATTCAGCCTCCCATACCCATGGCCCATCCCTTTGACGATGGCCCACCCGCTCTTCTCCATCGCTCCCTTGAGAAAACCGGTGCCACCCTCGGAATTGATGCTGAAACCTATCCTGAGTGGCTCGGCCCATTCGTGTCCCGCTGGGATGACCTGGCCACAGACGCGCTGGCCCCACTAGGCTGGCCCAACGACCCTCTTCTGATGTCCCGTTTTGGTTGGCTCGGTTTCCGATCTGGATGGAGCCTGGCAAAGTCTGCGTTTCGAGACCCTCGCGGACAAGCGTTCTTGGCCGGACTGGCCGCTCACTCGGTATTGCCTCTCGAGACAAGGCCTTCCGCAGCCATCGGCTTGATGCTGGGCATCGCGGGACATGCGGTGGGCTGGCCACTACCCAAAGGTGGAGCCGCCTCGCTTACCAACGCCCTGGTTTCAAAACTTCAGGCAGAAGGGGGCGAGCTCCGATGTGGTCAGACCATCGAATCTCTCGATGAACTCCCCATGCGAGGCCCATTGCTGTTTGACACCTCTCCACAAGCTCTGGCGGACATCGCCGGAGACGCTCTCCCCAGCAGTTTCAGCCAAAAGTTACATCGTTTCCGGCACGGGCCGGGAGTATTCAAAATGGACTTCGCCCTCGACGGCCCCATTCCTTGGAAAAACCCCGAGTGCAGCCAAGCCGGAACCGTGCACCTGGGCAGCACACTCGAAGAGATCGCCGCCAGTGAAAGAGCCGCCAACAACGGTGTGTACACCCAGAACCCGTTTGTAATCCTGGCTCAGCAGAGCCTGTTCGACAGCACCCGAGCGCCCGAGGGAAAAGAGGTCTGCTGGGCCTACTGTCACGTTCCGAGTGGCTCCAAGCAGGACCGCAGCAAGGCGATTCAAGATCAGATTGAACGATTTGCTCCGGGGTTTCGGGACAGGATTCTCGAAACCCACTGCTGGAACGCTCAGGACTTCAGCCAGTACAACCCCAACTACATCGGAGGCGACGTCAACGGAGGTGTTCCTGACCTCGGACAGCTCTTCACACGACCCACCGCGAGAGCTGTTCCCTATTCAACGCCCAATCCCAGGCTGTTTCTCTGCTCTGCATCCACGCCACCCGGTGGAGGCGTACATGGCATGTGTGGCGCCCATGCGGCCAAGGCCGCACTCGCAGCCTGGCCTGATTGAAGCCGAAGATCGAGCCCCGCGATCAGGGCTGCCCCGGCGGAGGCCCCCAAGTGTAGTTGGTGTGGACATGGGCTTCGCCATTCCCGGAGTGGCAACTGCCATTACAACTGAACCCATCGTAGACAAGCTCCGATATTGTGACATCCACGTTGCCGTTGACGTGCAGGTCCAGTCCCACAATCTGATTCTGGCCATTCACAATATCGCCATGACAGCGGTCACAGCTCAGGGCGGCCACATCCATATGATAGGCGTGCTGAGAGGTCATCTGTAGGAGTTCTGGAATCGTACTGTCAGGTCCAGGATGACAGTCCCCGCAGCCCAGAGCAGCGCCGGTGTGTTCGTAGTCGCCACCTCCTCCCACAGCGTTGGAGTGGCAATAGATGTTCGAGCAACTGCCCGAGCCTTCATAGTTCCCCAACGATGCCAGCCCCTCCCCGAACACTACCTCCGCCACAATCGGAGTGCTGTCGAACAGATGCCCAGGGCTCATCACCGTTTCCGGAACGACATGACAATGCTCACACCCAAATCCATCGTGTAGGGTGCCTTCCACATGAGCCGTATGGGCGCGAAAAACCAATGAAGAAGCGTCAACCGCACCCGACAAATCTCGAGGGGGTGCTCCACTGGCATTGTCCTCACCGCCATGACAAAACACACAGTTGGTTCGCCAGCCATCGGGATGACAAGAATCACAACTCGGCGCATCCGTTCCGCCTTCGAGTTGTTCTCCATGGCAGTCCGTGCAGTTCTCCTCGTTCTTCTTGGCTTGCACCGAATGCACCGTGGGGTCCTCAAAACCAGGTGGGTGGTAGCCCGCCTGTGAATCCGGATCCGAATCTTCAGGCTCCGGGTCCGAATCTTCAGGCTCATCGCCTCCCGAGTCCTCTTTCACTGGGACCGTTTCCTTCTGACAATAGCCCTGAGCGTCCCGAATATAGCCATCTCGGCAGGAAGACTGCCCCCCACACCCCCCTAGGCCAAGAGCCAGTATTCCAAGGGCAAATACACTACTGAATCGCTGAACTTGCACGATCCATCTTTAGCACAAGAACCTACTGCGGTTATCATCCACCGCTGCAAAGGTACTCGCATGGCTGAAGTGACTCGGAAAGAACTCGTACTGGCTCTGGTGTCCGCTGGAGACCGACCACGCCTGCGAAACCTGGACCTCAGCGCACTGAACATGAGCGGACTGTCCCTCTCCCACGCCGACCTCACCGGCGCCAACCTCTCCAGTACCAATCTCGGAGGGGCCTTACTGGATGGAGCCATCCTCAACCACGCAAACCTCAACGGCGCCAACCTCAACGGCGCCCAACTGAGCAACGCCCAGCTTCAGGGAGCGAGCCTCGTATCTGCACACCTCGTAGCGGCCGACTTGAGCCGAGCGAACTTCTCCGAGGCCGACCTTACCGGAGCGAATCTCACCGACGCCATTACTGACGGAACCAACTTTTCCAAGACCACTGGAAAGTCCTGATCAGCATGGCGGAAGTGGGAAAAAGAGAGCTGCTTCTCGCGCTGATCCGTTGCAATGGACGCCCCCGCCTGGCTGGACTGAACCTCTCCGGAATGAACCTACAAGGGGTGGCCTTCCAAGATGCTGATCTCCGCGGAGCAGACATGCGCCGTGCAGACCTGACAAACGCAGACCTGACCGGTGCTGACCTGGCCTGCGCCGATTTGGCGAGTGCTGTACTGCGGTCGGCCCGCCTGGATAATGCTCGACTCGTCCGAACCGACCTGCGCTTCACCGACTGCAGAAACACCACATTCAGAGATGCCGATCTCAGCGGAGCACTGCTTGAGGGCGCAATCGAACTGGACCTCTCCGAGCCTGAAGAGGAGGAGGTTTAGGTGGCCCTCTTCACCCGCCAAGAACTGGCTCTCGCCCTCATCAGTGCACCGAAACATCCTCGCCTGGGAGGTGCGGACCTCTCGGAGCTGGACCTGCGGGGCTTGGATCTTGATGGGGCCCTACTCCCATTTTCCGATCTGTCGCGAGCCCTGATGAGTGACATCAACCTCCAGGAAGCCAACCTCACAGGAGCCCTGCTGTGTTTCGCACAACTCCAAGGCGCCAACCTCCGTGGAACGCAACTCGAGGCCGACTTGACCAGCGCCGACCTCACCGGATGCATCCTCGACAACGCCAACCTCACCCGTGCACGACTCGTGGAGACCAACCTGTCCCACGCGAGCTTGATCGGCGCCACGCTGACCAGCGCCGTCTTCGAGGGAGCAGTTCTAATTGGCGTCGACTTCAGCAAGTCCAATCTGGAGGGTGCCGAACTCGAAAATACGAACCTGGAAGGCTGTAATCTCGAAGGCACCAATCTTTCTGGTGCCGCCTTGTTGGGCGCAAACCTATCCGGCGTGAGCCTCATCAGCGCGACCTTGACCGCTACCCGAATGCGGGGAGCCCAGCTTCCCAAGGCCAACCTACGCGCAGCCGAGATGACTCGTTGCTCGCTAACGGAGGCCAATCTCGAAGAAGCCATCTTGGAGAGAGTCAAGGCCCGTAACGCTCAGTTTCGCCGTGCCCGACTGGCACGAGCCACCTTTCGAGGAGCCGCACTACTTGAGGCGGACTTCTCCGGCGCCAACGCCCCCAAAACCAAGTTTCACGACGCCATCCTCAAAGGGGCGAAAATGGAGAAGGCCCAGTTCTCCAAGGCGCGGTTTCCAGACGCTGATCTCGAAGGCATCCAAGCCCAGGGCGTGGATCTGAGGGGAGCCGACTTGTCTTATTGCAAGCTCATGGATGCAAACCTGATGGGCGCCAATCTCGAGGGAGCCACCATGCAGGGCTCCGACCTGAGAAGTGCGAACCTCAGAAATGCGAAGATCACCAACCTCGACCTGCGCTATGCCAATCTCAATGGTGCAGATCTTCCCGAAAGAGCACCGGGAGTGAAGCGTTGAACCTGCCCAAGTCACTGCTGGATTGTGTGGGTCAAACCCCGCTGGTGAAACTCCGAGGACTCATTGAGAACCCGGACATTTCACTCTTTGCGAAGCTCGAAGGTCAAAATCCCACAGGCAGCATCAAAGACCGTATCGCCAAAGCCATCGTCGAAGATGCCGAAAAGCGCGGCGCCATCAAACCCGGTGACACCCTGGTGGAAGCCAGCACAGGGAACACCGCTATCGCGCTGGCGATGGTGGCCCGCCAGAAGGGATATCGACTGGTGGTCGTCATTCCCCAAGAAGTCGCTCCTTCCATCCACGACGTGCTGGAGCATTTCAATGTGGAAACCTCGTACTGCGACCAGTGCAAGAGCATGTCCGACGCCATCATGCTCGCAGAAGATCTCGCCCGCACCGAGGGCTGGTACCCCATCCGGCAATTCGAGAGCCCACTGAACCTACAGGCTCACTACAATGGAACCGGACCGGAGATTGCGGCCATTCTGCAGCCGGTCGATGTACTTGTCGCCGGGATTGGAACAGGGGGCACGCTAATGGGCACCGGCAAACGCCTCCGAGTACACAACGAGAAGTTGAAGCTGGTTGGTGTAGAACCCAAAATGGGGGAAAAGCTACAAGGCCTAAGATGTATTGAAGAAGGATTTCGCCCTCCGTTGCTCGACCTGGATGCACTGGATGCTCGCTACCTGGTCAGCAGTGCGGATGCGATGAAACGCGCTCGGGAAGTAGTCCGAGGAGATGGAGTAATGGCGGGTATTTCTTCCGGGGCAGCCCTTCATGCTGCCATTCGATATGCCGAACGGATGGAGCGCGGAAACATCGTTGTGATCTTCTCGGATGGTGCATGGAAATATCTGCCGTCCAGGCCGTGGATGGCCGCTGAAGCCGATGACCCCAGCCTCGATGATACCCACTGGTGGTAACACCGGAACTGTCACATCAATTCGACCTGTCCACGACAAGTTTGCGCTCACATTGTCGTCGGTCGTTCACGGCGTTCACCTCCTCCGCAGTCAGCGGATGCTCCGAGGGCTGAACCATGTAGAGGAGGTAGTCTTCCACCGCTTTTCGAACCGCATCCCCATGGGCATTGTCCGCCGGAAACACCCAACGCTCCAGCAGCGCAGCCCGACGCGCTGAAAACTCAACGATGCTGGCCCCGGAGTCGGGATCTACGCCCATCAGCCAAATCGAGTCGAGTTCAATGGGGAGATTCTCCAACCGTTCGGCAGAGTGTTGGTCTGCAAGAGTATCTGCTACACGCTGCATCGCAGACGCAGACCCATTCACCACAATCTGCTTTTGACGCTCCAGGATTGGATCGGAAACCAGGAGGCCTTCGAGGTGTATACAAGCAAACGGAGCCACCACACATAGCATCAACTCCAGGGGAGTCTCCCAGCCATTCAAATCGACCATTTCCGGCCTGGAAACATGCACCCCTCGGCGGCGAATCTCCATCCACCCATCCTTGTGTACTTTGACCTTTGGTTTCCAAGGGGAGGGGTGCGTATAAATCACCCAGTCACCACGTCGCCGGTGCTCACTCCACCCCATTGATTCCAAGCGCCGGTCGAGTTCCTTACGAGAGCGAGCGAGCTCCGTGTGCCAATCCGCGATTACGGTCTCCTCAAGAGCCTCTCCAGGAAACCGGGTCTCTTCGGGCTCCAACAAGCCCGTATCCCCAGACCAAGCGGTCAACAGCAGCAGCGAAAAGAACACTCAACTGCCAGAGAACTGGACATCACTGAACAACAAAGTGGGTACCCGGTAGGCCGAAAACCCCCACGGGTCATTCGCCGCGCCCTGAAAACTCTCCATGAACCTGAACAAGTTCCCCGAAACATTCATTTCCGCAATGTTGGAGACGGCCACACCGTGTTCCAGCAGCTGCCCACGGATACCAAAGGAAAACTCTCCTGAGGTGCTGTTGGAGTTGCCCCCCAGAAAAGAGGTCACCCGAATCGCCTTGGGAAGGCCTTTGGCCATCTCCTGCCAGCTGCTCTGACCCGGCTCGATCACCACATTGGAAACCGAGCCACCTGTGGGATCACGCCCAAGCTTCCTGGCATGGTAAACGTCCATCAGCCAGTCCTGAAGTACGCCGTTCTCAAGGAGTGGCCTTCGCTTGGGCGCAAATCCATCTCCATCAAACAAGCGGCTTCCAAGCCCACGGACCACCTGAGGTTCATCCCATATTGTCAGTTCTGGCGCCGCCACTCGTTGACCGATCTTATCGGCGAAAAGCGACCTTCCTTGCCAGACTGCACCACCGGACATGGGGCCCAGCATGGCGCCCAAGAACCGACCCACGCTGCGATTTGCAAGCAGCATGGGATAGCGTCCGGAAGCCACCGGTCCAGAGTTCAAGCCCTCGGCAGCGCGAGTCCAAACCTCAGAGACCACCGTGTCACTCGCGGGTACATCCGAGAGATGCCTCGCCGAGAAAAACGCCGTAGCCTCTGGCAATTTTCCGTCTTCTTCCCGAAGCGTGACCTCGCCTCCACAACCGAAGTGGGTCGCATCCGAGGCCGCGGTGTAACCATTGGAAAACAGCACGCTGGTCTCGCTGCGAACTTCCCACCCATAGACCGTGGCCGAAACCAGATTGTCTGGCTTTTTCTCCAGGAGTTCGCTTTCCAGTTCAGCCACCCACTGTCGACGCTCGGTGGCCGTTCTCGGAGTGCTCTGATCGACGAGGTCCAACGCCTCGGGGGCAAGGGCTCCAAGCTTTTCTCGGGAGGCCAGGCGTCGGTCTGGGTCTGGCTCCAACGTGCGGGTAGCTGCAACGGCCCGCCCAATGAAACTCTTCAAGGCATCCGGACGCATGTCAGAAGTTGAGTGCGAGGAGAAGCGCTCGTTGACCAGAAGCGAAAGAGACAGTCCTCTGGAGGTGGCCTCTGTCGTCTTGACCAGACGACCCCCACGTTGCTCCAGTTCGACCTCGGAACCTCGGCTCGCCCAAGCCTTGACCTCATCGGCTCCAGCAGATTTTGCTTCATCCAAGGCCTGCGCCACGACTGCGTGTAGCTCACTCATCCGTTCACCCCACCCACAATGAGAGAAGCGACTTTCACAGTCGGTTGTCCCTGAGAAACCGGCACCGACTGACCTTCCTTGCCGCAGGTCCAGCCCCCCTCATCCAGCTGCAAATCGTTGCC
>JAYZDK010000163.1:0-15904 GCA_036337845.1 Myxococcota bacterium
ATCTTAGCCGTGACTTGCGGGGACTGGGGAGGGGCTACTGAACAGCGCCTGCGGATCGGCGGTATGTCCAGAGAGTCTTGCCTCCGGGTTGAACGTCGATGACGTGGCGAACCTCGTTGTCTCCATCCTTGAAAACCAGCACGTGCTTGCCTGGAACAAGGGACAGATTGCACGCAGGGGTTTCGCAGGTGGTCTCATCGTCGATGAGTACCTTAATGCCGAAAGGGCTGGAGTTGAGTCGTACTTTGACCGGTTCTTTGGAGGCTTTGGGTGCGGCGGGCTTTGCCTTGGGTGGTGCGCTCTGACGTGGGGCTGCAGTTTGGGCGGGTGCCGGTGTGCTCACCGTTCCAGGGCAGTAGTCTCCCAGAGCGAAATCCCAACACAACTCGACAGTCTTCTGAGTCGAGATGATCAAGACCTCTTCGTGTGAGCGTTGGTCTTCTGTGGTGAGCTTGATGGTGTATTGGCCGGGTTCCAGTGAGTGTGCTTTGTCGGCGCGTCCGGCGGCCTTGCCATCGATGGTCAGGTAGGATTCTGGGCGGGTCTCTATTTTGAGGGTCCCGGCGGTTTCGCTGACGACTGGCTCAGGTGGGGGCTCAGGTGCGGGTTTTACCTGTTTGGCGTTGCGGGTTGGAGGGGGCTGGACAGGGGCTTCTTCCGTCCAGGGTTTGAGCATCCACATGGCGAATACGATCCCGGTCACCAGCAGGAGTATCAGCAACACCAACCGGTCTCGACTGCCCGTGGATGCAGGGCTCTTCTCTGGGGGAAGCTGGATTGGTGCCAGGGTCGGGCTGCTTGCGACCGTTTCATCTGTGGGCAACGCCATGGTTTCCGCATCGGAATCCATGCCCAATGCCAGGGTGTCGAGCATGTCCCGCGGTGTGGATTTGAGTCGCGCAGAGCTGACGTCTTCAAACAAGATCTGGCCGGAGAGCTCTCCAGATTCCGGTTCTTCGATCTCTCCGAGTTCTCGCACAATATCTGGGGCCCACTCTTCCAGGCTGGGACCCTCAATTTTTCGATCGATGTCTCTGCAGGCCTTGGCCGTCTCGCTCGCGCTGGGGCGAGTGTGGACGTCGTAGGCCAGCATTCGTTGGAGCAGTTCTCGGACGGCACCGGTTTGGTCGTCGAATGATGTGAAGTCGATTTGGTCCAGTCGGTGTTCGAGTTGACTGGTGTGGAGTTCTTCGGATTCACCAGCCCATCCGAACCGTTGTCTGGCCAGGGTTTCGTAGAAGGTCACTCCGAGAGCGTAGATGTCGCTTGCCGGAGAGGCTTCTTTTCCGTCCAGGAGTTCCGGGGACATGTAGGGGAGGGAGCCGAGGGCGTACTCTTGGGTCTTGGCTTCTCGATTCATGTGATCGGAACGCGCAATTCCGAAGTCCAGTACCTTGACCTCTCCATCGGGTGTGATTCGCACATTGCCGGGCTTGATGTCGCGGTGCAGCACCTTCAGTGGCTTGTTGGTCACGGTAGAGGGCCGGTGGTAGGCCACGTCGAGGGCGTCGGCTATCTGGCGGATGATGTAGAGGGACACTCTGGGCGGAATGTCCTCTTCATAGTTCTCCCGTTTCACCAAGGTGCTGTGGTTTGTACCCGGGATGTATTCCATGACCACGGCGGTTCGGCCGGAAAGTGTAATCAAGTCATCGGCTTGGACGATCGTTCTGTGGCGCAGCATGCCCAGCATGCGAGCTTCGTCCTTCATTCTGGACTCGATGTCGGCCTTGCCTTCTACGTCTTGAAGCATCAGCTTGATCGCCACGGTCTTGGCGAATCCTGACGCCGTGCTCATTTCAGCAATGTAGACCTCTCCAAACCCACCCTTGCCAATGCAACGGATGAGTTTGAATTTGCGTCCTGACCCACTTTGTGACGGTGCCTGTGGTTCCACGTGTGCAGGATCTTATATATGGATGCGTGTCGTCAACCTCAGAGGGAGGGCCGGGTCATGATTTCTGTGCTGATGCTTGCCACTCAGGCCCATGCGATTGAGATACCGCACGAGGCTTTTGAGCTTGAAAATGGACTGGAAGTCATGCTTCTGGAAGACCATCGCTTGCCGCAGGTCGTGGTGGATGTCTGGTATGGCGTGGGTAGTTTCGATGATCCCACGGGAGCTTCGGGGTTTGCTCACCTGTTCGAACACCTGATGTTCATGGGGACGGATCGGGTTGGCCAGGGTCAGTTTGACGCTCGCATGGAGGCTGCTGGTGCGAGAAACAATGCCTCCACGGCAGCGGACTACACCAACTACTACTCGTGGGGCACTTCCAATACTCTCGACCTCTTGCTCTTCTTGGAGGCCGATCGGATGACGGGCCTGGATATCACTCAGGAAAAGCTTGATTTGCAGAGAGACGTGGTGAGAAACGAGCGCCGTCAGAACTATGAAGACCCACCCTATCGTTCGGCCTGGCTTGAGCTTCCCGACATGCTCTTTCCCGAGTCGCATCCCTACCACCTGGAGGGGATTGGTAGCCACGAGGACCTGCTCAACGCCAGTCTCTCCCATGTAGAACGCTTTTATTCGGACTGGTACGCACCCAACAACGCCACGTTGGTGGTGGCAGGTGATTTGGAACCCAAAGCGGTTCGGGCACGCATAGAAGAGGTCTTTGGGCCACTGCAGCCTGCGGTTGTGCCTGCCCATGTGCAGGCTCCTTCGGTAAACAAGCCGGTGGTGAACCGGCGCGTGCTCCACGATGATGTGCCCAGCCCAGCAGTGGTCATGGCCTGGCATACCCCGTCTTTTTTCGAGCCCGGAGATGCCACGCTGGATGTGTTGGCCGACCTGCTCTCAGATGGTGAGGGGTCTCGATTGCCCCAGCGATTGGTCTATGAAGAGAAGCTTGCGCAGGAGGTCTGGGCCTATCAGGCCTCTCAATCGCGGGGTTCGATCTTTCTGGTTTGGGTCGTGGGGCGACCCGGAGTGGACCCTGCGGATATCGAGACTGCCGTAAGAGAGGAGCTGGAAGCGTTGGTGAGCGAGCGCCCGGCTACGGACCCGGAGCTGACCCGAGCGGTGAATGGCTTTGAAATGGGCCTTTACCGTCAGATGGAGTCGTTGCTGGAGCGAGCCGAGATGCTCCAGCGGTATCGATATTTCGCTGAGCATGCCGACTACGTGGACGAGGACCTGGCTCGTTACCGAGCTGTGGATGCACAGAAGGTTTCTGAGATTGTCAGTACTCAGCTGGATTGGGAACGTGCCGCGGTGCTTCAGATTCTTCCGGAGACTGAGGAGGTGACACCATGATCGGCTGGCTGATTTTGGGGTGCGGGCTGGCCAAGGCGCCGGTTGAAACAAACATCATCGAGGACGCCCCGGTCTCTGAGATCCCTGTCCCAGGGGTGCTGCCGAGCTGGCTTCCGGGTACGCCTGAGGTGCAGACCCTGGAAAACGGTCTGACCTTATGGGTGTTGCATGACTCGAGCATCCCGCTGGTCTCAGCGCGACTGGTGCTGCCGGGTGGCTCTGTCACCGATCCCCCCGAAGCGTGGGGTTTTTCCTGGCTGGCTGCTGAGATGCTTGAGGAGTCCACAGAGAAGCGAGGAACGGCTGAGTTGGCAGGTGGATTCAAGCTACTGGGTGCCAACATGTCCGTGGATGTGGAAAAGACGGCTGTTGTGGCTTCTTTGGACATTCTTGCGGATCGGTTCGAAGAGGGGTTGGGGCTGCTGGCAGAAGCTGTGTTGCAGCCGGCCTTTGAAGAAGGAGACTGGGACCGGGTCAAGGGCTTGCACTTGGAGTCTATTGAGCAGCGCTGGGAAGAAGGTAGGAGTCTGGCGCAAGACTCAGCTGGCTTGACCTGGTATGGCGCGGACAATCCCATGGGGTGGCCCGAGCGAGGAACGCCGGAGTCTGTGGCGCGGGTGTATCGGGAGCGGGTGCGGGACTCTATGAGTGAGTGGGTGGTGCCGACGGGGAGCACGCTGGTGGTAGTGGGGGATGCGGATGTGGTTCGGGTGCGCTCAGCCGTGGAGGGTGCCTTTGGGGCCTGGGAGGGTGCGCCTTCGGCTCGGGTGGTGGCAGCCAGGCAAGCCGCTCAACCCAGCACGGAGATTCCCGACTCCCGTTTTCTTTTGTTGGATATGCCGGGTGCAGCTCAGACTGCCATTCGCGTTGTAGGGAGAGGACCTGGGGCTGGTGAGGACACGTATACCGGGGCGCGGCTCGCGGGCATTCTGCTCGGAGGCAGCTTTACGTCTCGGCTCAACCTTCTTCTCAGAGAGGAGAAGGGCTACACCTATGGAGCGAGGGCGCTGTACTATTCCACAGGTCCCGTGGGCATGTTTGTGGCCTCCACCTCGGTACAGACCGAGGTGACAGCACCGGCACTGACAGACCTGGTGGCGGAGCTGGGTAGGTTTGGTCCTGGTTTTACGACTGAAGAAGCGGGCAAAGCTCGGGCGCAGGTTCTGGCGAATGCTTTGGATGTGGGGGAATCGCGATCTGCGCTTGCAGACCGGTATGCGAGCTCAGCGGCTGAAGGCTTGGAGGCCGGAGAGTTTGCCGCTCAACTCCAGCAAAGCTCGGAGGTCCAGGCGCAAGACCTGGACACGGCCGTTTCAAGCTGGTTTGCGCCTGAAAATCTATTGTTTGTGCTGGCGGGGGATGCGGAGCGTGTGGGCAACGACTTGTCCGAGGCCGGTTTCTCGTTTCAGGTGGTGGAGCCTCCTCGCTAAGTGGCGATTGTATTTGAGGACGACACCCGCCGCCTGGTCCTAGGAGTAGGCGACCTTGTGGGGCTCAGGCCCCAGCGGGGTCACTTGAGGATGGAGGCGGTTCTGGGGTCTTCGGCCAGAATGGCTGCGGGACGACAAGCACACAGCGAATGGCAGCGAGAGCGCACTCAGGATGACCCGGCCTTTCATGCTGAGGTGAGCTTGTCTGTACGCCGGGTTGTTCGAGACTGGGAGTGCCACGTTCGAGGCCGGCTCGATGGGCTCTCTCTGGTGGATGAGACCTGGATGATTGAAGAAGTGAAGAGCACCATGCTCTCTTCCGAGAGAATCCTGGCTGCGAGTGCAGGGGGATGGCTGGATTGGGAAGAGCAGGCACGGATTTATGCCTGGCTGGCTGAGGCGGGTGGTCGAACTCCAGTGGGTGCGCGTCTCGTTGTGGTGTCTCTGGTGGATGGAAAACGCCATGAGTTCCCGGTGGACTTGGATGTGGAGGCGGTGGGTGCGGAGATGGAGTCTCGCCTGGAGCGCCTTCTATGTAAGCGCGAGGCCTGGCTGGCCTGGCGTGCGGTACGGCGTTCTGTACCTGTGGTGTTTCCCCATGCTCAAGCCAGAGAACTACAGAATCAAGTCGCAATCGATGTGGAAAATGGCATGGCTCAGGGACAGCAGCTTCTCTTGTCGGCCCCCACGGGCACGGGCAAGACGGCGGCGGTTCTGACAGGAGCGATTCGACATGCCTATGAGCAGGGTCGCCGTGTGTTTGTGGCAACCTCCAAAGGGACCCAGCGAGAGATATTTGAACGGACGCTGCAGCAGTTTGCGGCGGAGGGATTGCCCATACGGACGGTCCTGCTGCGGGCACGGGAGAAAGTGTGTTTGAACGATGTGGTGGACTGTCGGCCGGAGGCCTGTCGGTTTGCCGAGGGTCATCACGATCGAGTGGATGAGGTGGTCGAAAGGCTCCTTGCCCACGGGCCTGTTTCTACGGATCGTATCGACGAGGAGTCGAACGATTGTCGGGTGTGTCCTTTTGCGTTGTCTATGGAGATTGCTGACCGGGCCGATGTGGTGGTGGGAGACTACAACTACGCGTTTCATCCGCGGGTTCGTCTCAGGAGTCTGCTTTCCGAGAGCTGGGATGAGTGGGTGCTGATTGTTGATGAGGCCCACAATCTCGTAGAACGGGCGAGGGACTACTGGTCGGGCTCTCTCTCCATGGGGGAGTGCTTGGGGTTGGCGGATTGGGTTCGGGCCGAGTTTGGGGCGGATGCCGAGGCTCACGCTGTGTTCTGTGAGGAAGTTGGGCGCTTTGTTGAGGACTGTCGGGTGCAGGATGACCCGGAAGCCGAAGGGGAGTGGGAGACCTCGATAGAGCCCAGGCCACTGCGAGAACTGGAACAACAACTGGATGGATTGCTGCTGGCGTGGGTTGTGTTGAGGGCAGGCCGCAGACTGGACCCGGACCCCTTTGCGAGCCTGGCTTTTGAGGTGCGTCACTTCTGTGACCTCGTGGAAACGTCTGGGGATGAGAGCGTGGGGATTTATGAAAGGTCACCGGGAGAAAAACCGGTGCTGCGGCTGGTGTGTCTGGACCCGTCCCGGGAAATGAGGCCTCGCATCGAGGCCTTTGCCGGCTCGGTGTTGATGTCTGCGACATTGGAGCCGGCTCAGTACCATCAGGATCTTCTCGGGCTGAACCCCGAACGGGTCCACCGCATTGCTCGACCTTCCGGTTGGCCGGCCAGCCATCGGGGGGTCGTGCTTGCCACGCGTGTGTCGACCGCTTGGAAAGACCGTGAGGCACACCGAGAACGTACTGGCGGCCTGATTTGCGACCTGTTGGAATCGATACCGGGATCGGTGGCGGTGTATTACCCCTCCTACGCGATGCTGCGCTCGATTGCGCCGTTGTGTGAGGTTGAAGGGAGAGAATAGATTCTTCAGGCACCTGGACTGGGGGATGAGGAGCGGGCGGCACTGGTGGGTAGGCTGAGTGACCCTGGCTCCGTGAAGGTCTTGCATGCGGTTTTGGGAGGCATTTTTGCGGAAGGTATCGACCTTCCTGGGGGCGTGCTCAAAGCCGTGGTGGTTGTCGGGCCGGCGCTGCCGCCTGTGGGATTGGAAAGAGATCTCATTCGGAAGTGGTGTGAAGAGCGCTATGGACAAGGGTTTGCCTATGCGTTCTTGGTGCCGGGTATGAGCAAGGTCGTACAGGCGGCGGGTCGAGTGGTCAGAGGGCCGACGGAGCGAGGCCTGGTGGCGTTGTTGGGGCGTCGATTTGGTTGGAGAGACTATCGTGCACTGCTACCCCCGGACTGGGAGTACGAGCTTGGCGTAGACCCGATTATTCAGGCTCATGCTTTCTTTGGAGAGGAGTAGCTTCACGCAGCAGTGGGGTGGAGAGCTGAGGATGGGTTAGCATCTTCGTAGGGGCGGGCGAATCCATGGAAGCTCACCTCGATGCACGCAGCCAGCGAGATCACCGCTGGCCCTTCGATGAGCTGGAGCTATCGGTGCTCCAGAGGGTCATCCGATCCGATGGGCAGCTGGATCACCCAGACATCCAGGCGCTGCGCTATGTCTTGAACTTTGCCAAGTTGACGCTTCTGCGAGGAGAAGACGGGACGGAGCATGATGTCGCAGACCTGTTGCGCACCCATGCCTGGTGGGTGCGAGATCGGCTGGAAGCTCGGCTGGTGGATGAAGAGCCCACACTGGTGTCTGCTCTCAAGATTCTTCCGGAGTTGGTGGCGGCTACCCAGGCGCGACGAGAAGAACTGCTGGAGAAGTTTTCCTTGGACCGTGAGTCGCTGGAGAGGGAAGTCTGTCAGCGTAAGTTGGTACTGGTTCTCGGAGGCGGTGGGGGTGCCGGCTATGGATATGCAGGCATTTTCGACACGCTTGCCCGAAACGAGATCGAGCCTTCGCTCATTTGTGGGACGTCCATCGGGGCACTGCTGGGGTTGTTTCGGGCCCGGCGGCGTCGACATGATGCTCGAGCACTGATTGAGGTGTCCAAGGAGTTGGCTTGGAATCAGGTGTTTACGGTACGCAGTGAGCCGTCACGCTACGGTCTGCCGGCGACGCTGCGTCTTCACCTGCGTCAGGCCCTCGAGCAATTTGTCCTCGATGAAGATGGGATGCCGCTGCGTTTTCGTACCCTGCCCATCCCGATGCACATTGTGGTGACGGGCCTCACCATGCAGGCGCTGAAGCATGAGCTTGAGTATTACGAGAACTTCCTGGATGACACCGTGAAGCCGGGACTGGTCTTTCGCGTCAATCGCGTCTTCAAGATTCGCAATCTGGCCTCGGTCCTTCGGGAGATGATGTCCGAGCCCGAAGCGCTCAAGGAGATTGTCTTTGGATTGGACCCCTTGACCCTCGATGCGGACTGTTTGGACGCCGCTGGATTTTCATCCGGTATTCCCGGGCTGATTCACTATGATATCCACCGCGACGACGCTCACATGCACCAGCTACTAGAAGGGCTTTATGCCGAACATGGCATCACGCGACTGGTAGAAGGAGGGGTCGTGAACAATGTGCCTGCGAAGGTGGGGTTCACCTCGGCGATGCGGGGCAACGTGGGGGGGCATCGCAATGTGTTTGTGTTGGCCGTTGATTGCTTTGCGCCCAAGCGCTCATCGGTGCTGTTCTACCCGGTGCAGCAGCTTGTTCGTGGGAATGTTCAGCGAAACAAGCCCTACGCACATCACTACCAGACGCTGGCCAGAACACTCTCTCCGGTGAACCTGGTACCGGCGACAGATCAGTTCCTCAAGGCCAACACCTGGGCAAATGCCAGCTTGAGTCCAGCCCTTCCGCTGCTCAAGGCTGTGCTGGAGCCGTTTGAACCGCTTCCACCGGCTCTGTAGGCTTGATGATGAACCAGGCGACAATGCTGGCCGCGCCCATGAGCAAGGCGGCCAGTAGAAATGTGGCGCTGTGGGCGATGCCTGTGAACACAGCCAGGCCAATGGCCGGCGCCGTCGCGCGTGCGAGCGCAGAGAGCGACTGGTTTGTACCCATCACGAGCCCTTGATCGCTTGCTGGGGTGCGCTTGGAGATGATGGCGAACAGGCTTGGCTGGGAGAGGCCATGGAAGGTGGCCAGGATGATGCAGGCGATGGCCAGTGGAACCGTGGGGGGAGCGTAGACGAGCGCGAGTAGGCCAATGCCCAGTCCCGGCAGGCCGATGCGCACAAGGAATGCTTCTCCAAAGCGCTTGGACAATGGACCGATGAGCCCCCCCTGAACAACGATCATCACGACGCCGATGAGCCCCATCAGGCGCCCCACATCTTGCGCGTCGAGGCCGTAAAGCGCCTGCTCGAACAGGGCAAACGTGCACTCCATCATGGAGAACGAAAACGTCATGAGGAAGATCAGGCCAATTGATGAGCCTACGATGGGGTGGCGGAGTACGCGCAGGAAGGTCAACGGGGAGATGGAACGGGGGTGCCTGCTCGAGGGTTGGTTCGGGTCTCGTGATTCAGGCAGAAAAAGTCCCGCCAGCACAAAATTGAGAGTTCCGAGTCCAGAAGCCAACCAGATGGGCGCGGCAAGGCCACGGACGGAAAGCTCTCCCCCTATCCAGGGTCCGAGTGTGAACCACAGCCCGAATGCGGCTCCGATCATGCCCATGGCCTTGGCGCGGTCCTCTGGGGCACTGATGTCTGCCATGTAGGCCTGTGCGGTAGAGATGTTGGCTGCGAATACACCGTGGAGGGTGCGGAACACAAACAGATGAAGCAGGCTCTGAGAAAGGGCGAACCCAGCGAGCATCAAGGCACCCATGCCGATGGACGTCAGCAGAATCGGCCTTCGGCCGAACCGGTCCGAGAGGGTTCCCCAGACAGGCGCAAAGAAAAACTGCGCCAAGGAGTAGCTGGCCATCAGAAGTCCGATTTCCATCGGAGTGGCCTGAAAGCGCACGTCCTGCGCATAGAACGGCAGGAGCGGAATGACAATGCCGAACCCCACCAAGTCCATAAGCACGGTCAGGAAGATCACCAGCTTTGGCTTGTTGGAGCTCGGAGGCTTGGGTGTCGTGTTGGGCGCGGACATGAAGTGATTTCCAGGGTGCCGCAATAGCCTGCGTCAACGCTGGTGGCCACCGTGTTAGTTCCCTCGTCTCCGAGGGATTGTTTCATGCAGTACGCACAGATCCATGACATGACAGTGGAGGCTGCCCGGGAAGCGGGAGCCGCTATTCGAGGCTTCTTTCAAGACGAATACAACGTCACCTACAAGGGAAAGGACAATCCGCTCACGGATGCTGACCTGGCCGCCAACGCTGCTATCGAGCGTCGTCTGCGGAATGCTTTGCCGGATACCGGCTGGCTCTCGGAGGAATCAGTCGATGATGCGGAGCGCTTGAATCAGTCCGCCTGTTGGATTGTAGACCCGCTGGATGGCACACGGGAGTTCACTCTGGGTATTCCGGAGTTTGTGGTCTCTATTGCCTATGTTGTGGGGGACACGGCCAAGATTGGTGTTCTCTACAATCCGATCAAGGAAGAGTTGTTCACCGGCATTGTGGGAGAAGGGGCCTGGTTCAACGGGGAGCCGATTCGGGTCACCTCTCATGAGGATGTGGATGGGGCTCGTATTGTGTGCTCACGGACTGAAGCGAGCAAAGGGTGGTTCGACCCGTGGAAAGACCAATTGGAACTCCATCCGGTAGGGTCTGTGGCCTACAAGCTGGGGCTTGTCGCCGCGGGGAAAGCCGAGGCTTCGTTTACGACCCGGCCTCGAAATGCGTGGGATATTGCTGGGGGTGTGGCGGTGATTGAAGCGGCCGGAGGCCGCACCAGCAATCGCTTGGGGCAGCCTTATCGGTTCAACCAGGTCAAGGTGCTCAAGGACGGGGTCTGCGCGACCAATGGTGTGCTCCACCAGTCCATTCTCGACATCATGGAAGAGCAATCCCAGGGATAGGCTCAGGGCCTGGCTCCTAGAAGCAAGGCGATCTCGGCGTATCCATCCGCATTGAGGTCTCCGGTCACAAAGGACTCTCCTGTGCGCAGGAAAGGCTCCGGGCTGTACCAGCGCACGTCTGATTCGAGTACCGGTTGCGTGATCGACCAGGTGCCTGCAATGTCGGCGCTGCCCAGGAACATGTAGAGCACTCCGTGAAACTCGTCTTGCTCAGACGGGTCTGCTGCGAACCGCGGAGCCCCGATCAAGATGTCCAGGTGACCGTCGCCGTTGAAATCGGCCAGGGCTACTGCACGGCCCAGGTGATCGCGATCAGTCTCGGCTGTGAATTCGATGAGTGCAGGGGACTCGATTTCGTCGGCGAGTTGTTCTCCGGTCCACAGGTGGACAGCCCCAGCACCGAACGAGCTGCCCGGTGCACCAGCTAGAAGTTCGGAGAGCCCGTCGCCGTCGATATCGCCTGCATCGAGGCTGTGGCCCAGGGCGTCGGCTGTGTTTTCTCCTTGAAGAATCAGTCGGCTGACGGTTGTGGCGTCTCCGGATGGGGGAAGCGGGTCCGCGGCTACCAGGTAGATGCTACCAGCACCGGCTTGCCCTGCTGAACCCGGTGCGCCGGGAGCTCCAATCGCAAGCCCTGGAGTGGTGGGAGACTGGAAACCTGAAATACAACTCAGCGCGTTTCCGTAGAGTCCGCCGGTCTCCACGCCCACCCACGTTTGGTTCAGAGAGCCAGACAGTACTTGAGGCTCAAGCGATCCCAACTGCGTGGAGAGCACCATGTGGACCTCTCCCCCCAGGGTGGCCCCTCCGCTCGCATGAGGTGCGGCGATGACAAGGTCCCCCAGTGCATCCCCATCGATATCGGAGCACCCGACCATGCGGGCACCCAGGTGGTCTCGTGCAGACTCTCCCAACACCCTCAGGCGAGCATCTTGTGCTCTGATGTCTTCACTCCACCCTGTCATCAGGCTCAAGTGGAGGTAGGCGGCCCCGGCTTCTAGATCTGTGCCACCACCGCGTGAATCCGGAGCCCCAATTGCCAGCTCGGCCTGCCCATCTCCATCCATGTCGGGTACTGACACGATCTCTGCGCCGTGGGCGTCCGCGACCCCCTCCGGTTCTACGCGAGACAAGACCCGTTGTTCCAGGTCCATCGCGGCTGGGGTTGAGGAGGGGTCGAGTAGCAGCACGTCTCCGGAGTACGGCGTGCCTGCAATCAGTGTTTGCTCGGCGATGATCAGGGAAAACTGCGGACCACGGCTGGCATCGCCTTCCAGGAGGAGCGAGGCGCTCTCAGCACTGGGGTTGGATGTGGGCGAACCCTCACCCGGGAACACGCTGATTCGCGTCGCCGTGAAGAGGTCTGCACAGCCGATGCCTTCGCAGTCGACAGGACATCCTGTTTGGGTCAGGCATGACAACAGCCCGATCGGGATCAGGCCGGTTGGGAGCTTCCTATTCTGCTTCCGGACTTGCATCGGGCTGGTCCGCTGCGGGGGCGGGAGGCGCCTGGGGCGTGACAGCCGTGCCATCGGCGGCAACGGTTCCAATCTGCACCTTCTTGGTGTAGCCGTTGGGAAGCTCCATGCTGACGGTGTAGGTTCCGGCGGTCACATTCTGCAGGCGACCTGTGGTCAGAGGGCCAATGATACCGACGAGGGTTTCTCCCACGTGGACGCGTGCCCAAGCGGTGGAAATGTTCTCAATCACGAGCTGACCATTGGGCTCTCCGGCTCGGGCGGCCGCAGGCTTGAGCAGGGAGTTCAAATCATTGGCGTCTACAAACACCTGGCGAAAACCAGATGCCGGACCCGTGGTCAGAGAGGCGTTCACCTGGAACACCCCAAAGGTGTTCTCTTCATTGGCCTGAGCGTCTGGGCTCAGCACAAGACCGAGAGCAAGGATTGAAAACAAGTGCTGCACTGGAAGTTCCTACTGGATGATTGTAAGTCCATTGTAGGACGACAGGGTCTTGGTGATCGTATTTTGCTCGCCACCGTCGAGGGCGTAGGTGTGTACTTCTTCTACCAAGCCCACTCCCTTGACCCACTTCTGCTCGATGTATCCATCCCGAGTGAAGCCACCTTCCACACTGCCTGTACCGGCATCGATACCTGCAAAGACCATCTGGTAGGTCAGCGTGAGGTCATAGGCTTCCGCGGTATCGCCGGCTACGCTCACCTGTGTAAATGCTCCATTCGGGTTTTCCACATAGGTGCCCGTTACGGCGATTTCAAGGTTCTGGCCAAAGTTGAGCGCTTGAACAGACAGGGTGTACGGCGTGATCTGCCAGGAGCCCACGCTTCCGATCTCGTAGTCGGCCGGAAGGTACTTTCTGGGGGGTAGATCCCGCGAGAAGAGGGTGTCGTTCAACAGACCAGCAGGATCGGTGTAGGTTTCCGTCCACTCGATCATGTGCATGCCGGGGTCGGAGTTGTATCCGCAGCCCACGTAGACGCTGCCTTCGTAGGCGGTGCCATCCGTCATGGAAAGGCTGGTGGTGTACTTGAACGACGGACTTCCCGTGGAGTCGAAACTGGCTCCCACACCGGTGAGGGTTTCGGTACCCGTCGTGGCGTTCTTGGTGACCGAGTAGGTCTTGGTCCAGCCGGCCACATCTACCGGGTCGTAGTCATTTCCGCACACGCTGGGATCGGTGTCGGTATCGGAGTCCGCATCGGAGTCGGCGTCCGCATCGGCGTCGGCGTCGGCATCGGCATCGGCATCGGCATCGGCATCGGCTTCCGTACCGGTGTCGGAGCCCGTATCGTCCCACTTGAGGTCGTCGCCCTGGTTGTAGGAGTTGCCGCCACAGGCAGTGACGAGGAGAAGCGAGAAGAGAGAGAGACGAAGCAAGAGAGCCTCCAAGGCGTTGACAGGGCGGAGGTTCACAGGTACCTCGCACCGCAGAGTGTGCGCCATGTAGCATGGTGGTTACGCGAGTCGCAACTGCATGGAGTAGATGGAGAACGGCTTTGGAACTGCTGATCACCGACATTGAAGAGCTCTGCACCATGTCGGAAGACACGGGAGAGGGCCCCTTGGGCATCCTAAAGGGGGCAGCCGTTGGTTTTTCAGGGGGAGAAGTCTGCTATGTCGGGCCCGCTCAGAAGGCCCCAGATGCACGCAGAATCTTAAGTGCAAAGGGGTGTGTGGGACTGCCGGGGCTTGTGGACTGCCACACACACGCGCTGTTTTCGGGCAGTCGCGCCGAGGAGTTTTCCAGGCGACTTGCCGGGGCCAGCTACAGCGAGATTCTTGAGAGTGGAGGAGGGATTCTAAGCACGGTAGCGGCGACCAGGGCTGCCAGCGATGCCGAGCTATCCGGACTTTTGACGGCCCGGTTGAATGGCTTTCTCGCGGGCGGCGTAACCACGGTGGAGGTCAAGACAGGCTACGGCCTGAGCGCGACACACGAGGTTCGGATGCTGTCGCTTCTTCAGAAAGGACAGTGGCCCACTGCGGTGGTGCCGACCTTTCTGGGGGCCCACGCGCTTCCTTTGGAGTATCGAGAGGACCGCGGTGGCTACGTGGACTGTGTGGTGGAAGAGATGCTTCCACTGGCAGCAGAGCTCGCCGAGGCTGTGGATGTCTACTGTGACCGCGGTGCATTCACGCTGGAGGAGGCCGAGCGGATTCTTCGAGCGGGCATGGCACACGGACTCCAGGGAAGAATCCATGCGGAACAAGTGGAATACACGGGGTCTGCAGCAATGGCGGCTGGGCTGGGGTGTGCCTCGGCAGACCACCTGGAACGAATCGATGCAGCGGGCATCGATGCGATGGCACAAGCCGGTACCGTGGGGGTGATGCTTCCGGGCGCCATGATGTATTTGAGAGATGATGCGCCGCCGGTGGGCGCACTGCTTGAAGCCGGTGTGGCCTTGGCGGTTGCGACCGATTTCAATCCGGGAAGTTCTCCGGTGCGAGACTTGTTGGCCTGCGCCACACTCTCATGCCTGAATATGGGGCTGAGCGTCCAACAAGCACTCTTGGGGATTACTCGACATGCAGGCCAGGCGTTGGGGAGAGGGGAGTTGGGGTGGCTCGGGCCTGGTTCGGCTGCGGACCTCGTGCTGATTGCCCCGCCGCCTGGGGAGCCGGTTTGTTCGGATTCGCTGGTGCAGTACCTCGGTGGGCACAGAGCGAGTGTTGTGGTGCGTGGTGGTGTCGTTGCGCTCGATGTCGACAACCGCCTGGGGTGCTGAAACCAAGCCTTGAAAACCCGCCGAAGGACAAGCCTGTGGACGTGAATTGGCAACGCAGAGGGTGATTTCCCGGTCTGGGTGGGCTAATGTCGGGCTTGGAGGCCGACATCATGGTTGGGACGATACCGATTTTCGGAATGCCAGGCGCTCAGGAGTTGATCATTCTCCTGGTGATTGTGCTCATTTTGTTTGGCCCTGGAAAGCTGCCGGGGATCGGTGAAGCGCTGGGCAAGGGCATTCGCAGCTTCAAAGACAACATGAAGGACGTGGAAGCCGATATGGCCGTGGGTGAGATCGATGTCACGCCGGCCTCGGACGAAGCCGAGGTCTCCCCGGAGTAGCCCGCCTTATCGGTCAGTCTGCTGCTTATCGGTCAGTCTGCTGCTTATCGGACCTACTGTCCGATGGAGAGCATCAGATAGACCTCGTCTGAACCAGAGCCCGACGCTCCGATCAGGAGTCCGTCGCCTGTACTGGTTTGATTGACATCTCCGGCAAAGGAGAGAGACACGCCCGCCTTACTGTTTTGGTTGACGCCTTCAAATGTTCCGGCGGCATCGCTCTCGGTCAATGTGCCACTGAGTGGTCCGGTAAACAGGTAGGCAGTTCCGGTGTTGGAGTTGTTGCTGTAAGCCCCCACAAGGATGTCCGGCTGCCCATCGTTGTTCACGTCTCCGCCACCTGCAGTCACGTGCAGGCCGGTGGAGAGGGTGGGCGTAATGGTAGCCAGAGAGGCACTGGCAAGCTCGCCATCGGTAATACCACTTGCAGACCCTTGGACCACGTACACCGTGTTGGCTCCTTGGGCGCCTACGAGGAAATCATCGTATCCATCGCCATCCTGGTCTCCTGCGGGAGCCAAGGCAAGTCCGGCCGCATCATAGAGACTGCTTCCAGTGAGGATGGTGTCGGCGTTCTCGACGGTGCCACCGGCAAAGCTGCCCCCGCTCGTAGAGTCCACTCCATGCACCAGGTAGACAGCGCCTGCATCCGTGGCGAACCGGTCACTGTTGGCAGCGCCCATTGCGATATCAGGAATACCGTCACCGTTGATATCACCG
>JAYZDK010000164.1:0-7472 GCA_036337845.1 Myxococcota bacterium
GGCCTGAATCGGGTCCCAAGCATCCAGAAAAGTGGAACTCTGGCCCTGGCTCATCCATTCGGCGTAATCCGTCGTGGACCAATGGCCTCCCAACCACATGCTCATACCCACGCAGGGCCCGCAGTCCAATGCCGAGGTGTCCACCGCAATCATCTTGCCGTGCCCGGCGAAATCATAGAGGTCTACCTCCTCGCCATGCTGGTCGAAACCGATAAAGCGCCCGAGCGTATCGTCCACTCGAACCCGCTGATCCAGCGACTCTCCATCGATGCTGTCCTTGTCTCCATTATACGGCCAACCACCGGTGTAGATACGGTCATCCTCATCCGTGGGATCACTTCCCACCTGGTTCTCATCAAAGTCGCTATACCCATCCCCATCTGTGTCCGGAAGCGTGCCGTCTGTGCCTAATTGAGACTCTTCGTAGTCATCCAGACCATCACCGTCGGTATCCGCAAGCTCAGGGTCTGTACCGAACTCCAGTTCTTCTTGATCGCTGAGACCATCCAGGTCCGTGTCACGCATTCCTGCGCAGGCACCAAGAACAAGAGGCAATAAAATTAGGGAATTACGGATATTCATAGGTTCTTCCGTGTTGTGTAGGAGGCCAATGAAATACCATGGTGTCTTCTTTTCCGCACAACAGGGATGTCAAGGAATCCACAACTCAATTGGGGCTCGGCCCTATAAGAATAGAGATTGAGACCGCAACAGAGGCGACCCGATGAGTTTTTTTCTGCCGTTCTTGTGTGCTGCAGCCTTGGCAGCAGATGCGAACAAACCCCATCCCCACCAGGGTTTGATTCCATCGTTCGAAGGGGCACCACCGAGTACCGAGCTGACCCCTGAAGAACTTTCCACCCTGTTTACAGGCCAGCCTGTTTTCAGGAAGAACGCGGGAGAGAACGAAGGCCGAGGCGTCGCCATTTTCCGGGTCATGGCACCAGCAGAAGTCGTCTGGAGTGTCATTCTGGACTACGACAAATACCCGGAGTGGATTCACGATCTCAAAGACACCGAGATCTACCACCGCACCGACGACCTGCTCTACACCACCTTCTCCACCAAGGTCATGGGGATGGACATCGAGTGGTACATCCGGCATATCGTGAACACCAAAGAGGGCTGGGTGACGTGGACACTCGATTACCAACGGGACTCGGACCTCAGCGATTCCGTAGGGTACTGGCGAGTCACCCCCAGCAAGAAAGATCCAAACATCTGCCGGGTGGAGTACTCGGTAAACCTCAAGATCCGCAGCTGGGTACCCCGATTCGTGAAGAAAATGCTTGTGGACCAGGGGCTCGAAGAAGCGACCTCCTGGGTGCGCATTCAAGCCGAGGCTCGGCAGAAAGCCCCCGTAGGCGGGCCGTGAATTGAAACGCCGCTCCTTCCTGGCAATGATGGCGGCCGGGGCGACCGCGCCCTGGACAGCCAACGCGAGCCGCCCCCCGACCGTGCTCGTCGTCGGAGGAGGTCCTGCAGGACTCTCCGCGGCGCTGACCCTGGCAGAAAACGGTGCCGACGTGACCTTGCTCGAGGCCGCAGAAGGACTGGGCGGCAAGATGCGTGGAGATGGCGACATCATCCGGAAAGATGGGCCAGGAGGCACGGTCTACAGCTTCTGGCAGGGCTATCGTCACACCCAAGACCTCCTGACTCGCCACGGGCTTGGGCAGGTCCTTGAAAACGCACCTGAAGCACCTGCGGCCCTTCATTGGGCCAGCCAACGCGGGCACCCCACCGATATTGAATCCCGCATGCGCTTGTTCCGGAGGTATGTCGAGCGCGCACACAAGCTCGGCCATGCCTTGCCATCCTTCGCGACCCGACAAGGCCGAAAGTTCCTCAAGCAACTGGATACTCCAGGTGCTTCGGAACACCTCATTGGCCGCTCTGTCATGGAGTGGCAGAAAGACGGTGCACCGCTGACGTTCTTTGGGGCCTTCTCCCGGGAAATGGCCCAATCTCATTGGTTGAACACCCCAGGTGCACTGGATGCCGCAACGTTCGCTCGGGGGGAACGGTTTTATGATGCGGCCGGCGGCGCGACTGCCAGACTACTCGCAGGAAACCTACAAGCTCAGATCTGGACTCCACTAGGCCGGAGATTGGAAGCCCTCGGAGGCAAAGTTCGTGTTTCCCAACCCGTAGACAACCTGGTGTTTCGAAATGGCCGAGTCACCGGCGTACTCATTGGCAAACAACTGCCCGGCGCTATGCTCGATGAGCACCCAGGAGGCTGGTTCCAGGTAGAACGACTTGAGAACCCTCCCCTGTTCGTTCGAGAGGTCAGCCCCGGCAGATGGACCGGGCTCTCCGGGCGTTGCTCCCATTGCGCAGGTGATCTGGAACCCATCGGCGAGATGCTGGTCTGCAGCGCCGATGGAGCCCGTTTCAACCTGGAAGGGCAACCACAGTCCGGACCCGCCCGGCACCGACTCAACCACGTCCTGGTAGAGCAAGGAGATGACGGCCTGTATGTCGATGGGGAAGACCTCCGAGAAGAAATCAGCGCAGACGCGGTCGTTCTCGCCGTTCCCGTCCCAGTACTCAAGCGACTCTCGGCCCACCTGCTGCCACAGATCGAAGAGCTCGATTCGTGTCGCGCGACTGTCGGCCGGTTCTACTTCGACACCGATGTGTCCAAAGAAGCCCGTGTCAGCGTCACCTTGATGAACCTGCCCTCCACCATCAAGGGATTCCTACTTCACCGCATAGAGCCCGCTGCTCGACGCTGGGCCACAGCTCACAACGGCAGCGTCATCGAGGTTCATTCTCTCGGAGAGCTCGGCCGAGATCGGCCCTATAAAGAAGTGCTGGCCCTGATGGAACAAGATGTCCGAACCGCCTGGCCCGAGTTGTCAGCGGCAAACCTCGTGGACCAAAACCTGAGCTTCGACAATGACCTCACCTGGTACAAGCCAGGCTGGCAAGCTCATGCACTTCCAACGGATCCCGGCATTGCCGGGCTTCGTATCTGCGGAGACCACGTCCTGTTGGATCCACACTGTCAGCACATGGAAAAGGCCGTTCTTAGCGGTAGGCTGGCAGCCAATGACCTGCTGGAGCGATGGGGTTTACCTCAATCTCCCGTATTCGAACTGACCTGATTCTTTAGATCTTCAGCCCTATACGGTTAGAAGGGGCCAGTGACAAACGATCTACTTCTTCGCGCCCTCCGTTCCGAGACTGTCGAGCGGCCCCCCGTATGGTTCATGCGGCAGGCCGGCCGTTATCTCCCGGAATACCACACCGTCCGCAACAAGGTGGAATTCCTGGAGTTGTGCCGTACTCCAGAGCTCGCTGCAGAGGTCACTCTACAGCCTCTGCGCAGGTTTCCGTTGGATGCATCCATTGTGTTCAATGACATCCTGGTTCCCCCGGCTGCAATGGGTATGGAGCTCGTGTTCGAAAAAGGCTCAGGCCCCAGGTTTCCCAGCCCCCTTCGCTCCCGATCCGAAATTGACGCTCTCAAAGCGCCTGTGATCGAGCGGGACATGCCTCATGTACTGGAAACCATTCGACAGTTGGTGGCCCAGATCGATGTCCCTCTATTTGGATTTGCAGGGTCTCCGTTCACCCTGGCTGCCTACATGATTGAGGGCAGCGGCTCTCGGCATTTCCTACACCTCAAGTCGCTCATGCTTCACGAGCCCGAGCTGCTGGAGTCTCTGCTGGACCGACTGGCGGACGTCGTAGGAGAATATCTACAAGCCCAGGTCGAGGCAGGCTGCTCGGCCGTCCAGTTGTTCGACACCTGGGCAGGCGAACTCTCCGTAGAAGATTGGAAACGATTCGCGCTTCCCTACGCACACAAAGCGCTCAGCGCGGTAAATACAGTCCCTCGGCTGTACTTCACCAAGAACTCTTCTCCCTTTATTCCATGGCTGCGCGAGACCGGTGCGGACGCCCTCGCTCTGGATTGGAGAGTCGATCTGGCCAGAGCACGTAAGCAGCTCGGCGACATCCCGATCATGGGAAACCTGGATCCTGTCGCGCTCTATGGTCCCCCTGCGGAGATCACTCGACGCTGCAATGAAATCATCCAGGCAGCCGGGCCCAAAGGGCATGTGTTCAACCTGGGACACGGCATCCTACCGACAACTCCGATAGAAGGAGTCGAAGCAATGGTGAAGGCGGTACACGGATGGAGTTGGTCAGCCCAAGCGAGCTGAAAGCGTGGGACAAGCCCGGGCCTCGCTACACGAGCTATCCAACGGTCCCCGTTTGGGGTCCGCTGGGACAGGAGGCTGTGGAGAAGGCACTCGGGTGCGCCAAGCCTCCAGCTCAGGTCTACGTGCACGTTCCGTTCTGTGCGGAGCAATGCAGCTTCTGTGGCTGCAACATGGTGGTCGCTGGTCGCCGCGAGATCGGCCAGAAATACCTCGAAAACGTGCGTCAACAAGTCCGAGCGCTCCCCCTGGCCAGCCAGCAGATCCCAGTGCAACGGATCCATCTTGGTGGAGGAACCCCCACCTGGTTCACACCTGAAGAACTGCAGGAGCTCCATGAGATTCTCATGGAACGCTTCACCCCGACCCCTGATGCAGAAATCTCAATCGAGGCCGACCCACAGATCACCACATTCGCCCACCGGGATGCGCTGAATACTGTGGGCTTCAACCGCCTTTCACTCGGAGTGCAGTCCTTCGACCCTGTGGTGCTCAAAGCCGTAAACCGCCCACAGTGGCGCTCTCGCATTGGAGAGCTTCTGGATTATGCGAGGGGCTTGGGGTGGTGGGGACTGAACCTCGACCTGATCTACGGACTCCCCCATCAGACACCAGAGCGCTTTGCCAGCACACTCAAGCAGGCCATTGACCTCAGGCCCGATCGTTTCGCCGTGTTCGGATACGCCCATGTGCCTTGGTTGAAGAGTCACATGAACAAGATCGATGCGGATGCCCTTCCGGATACCACCGGACGCGCTCAGCTCTACCTGATGACCCAGAAGTTTCTGACCGAAGCCGGATACACTCCGCTGGGGCTGGACCATTTTGCGTTGGATTCAGACCAGCTGGCGGTGGCTGCACGGGAGAGGCGTCTCCACCGAAACTTCATGGGTTACACAACCCTCCCAGACGTGGACATGATCGGGCTTGGGATGTCCGCTATTTCCGAGGTAGGGGGGACCTATTGGCAAGACGAGCCCAAACTCGCTCGCTGGAGAGCGAAGGTGGAAGCAGGGGACTCTCTGGTGGAGCGAGGCTGGGTACTCAGTGACGAGGACCGACTGCGACGAGATGTCATCAACTCCCTGATGTGCAACTTGCGCGTGGTCGCCAACGAGATCGAAGATAAACACCCAGTCCCATTCTGGAAGCACTTCGACTCGACCAAAGAAGTTCTGGCCCCTCTGGAGCAGGCTGGCTTTCTCGAGTTGGACACTGCCGGGATTCAAGTCAGCGAAAGAGGCCGAGTGCTCGTGCGGAATGCAGCCATGGCGTTCGATCCCTATCTCCAGACCAAGCCCACAGACGGGCCTCGCTACTCCAGGACCGTCTAAACCGCGGGGTGCCTGCTCAAAGACTCCACGCGCTCGCTTTTCTCCAAATCCAGAACATAGCGGACCATGTCCTTCCCGTAGAAGGCAAACGAGCCTTGCTCTTCGAACCCCCATGAGCGGAGCTGTCGATTGGCTCCCTCGTTATCCGCCTCTGTGGTGACCTTGACCTTGGAGTGACCTCGCGCCAACAAGTCGTCGAACAGTACCTTGTTGATATGCCCCGACACGCGCTTGCCACGTAGTTGAGGCTCAAAGCTACAAAACAGCGACTCTGCAGGAATGCCATCGCCACCCGATGCCGAGCTGTAGCCCCCCGTGGTGAACAAGTGAGGCAATAGGGAAGGAGCTCTCAACACACCGGGTACTGCAGCCGCACCCAACACAAGCCAGCGCTGAATAAACACTTCGCTGAGCATCTTCCGGGTATCTGTGGTTCCAGCAATAAAACCGCGCACCTCGGGTATGCCATCCTCATCACTCTCCTCGTAGACAAAGCCCAGGAAGTACGGCGAATCAATCAACCCTCGGTAGAGTTCGGTAAGAAATGACGCTCCCAAGCGAGCCCAGAGTGAACGCCCCATAGCTGCCCGGTGGAGCTCTGAAACACGAGGACAATCTCGGTGCTGCATAGGTCGAATTCGTTCGATAACAGACGAATCAACCTCAAAGGGACGAACAGTGCTCATGTGTCGGCTCTCTAACCTTCCCAATGAAGAGCGCCCTACTCCTTTTCACGCTCCCGCTTCAAGGTCTCCAAGAACGCAGTCTGCGCAATGGCGCGATGTTGGGCCGCAAGAAAGTGTCCAATGGCATTCTCCGCACTCGCGGCGTAGCACTCGTTTAGAAGTCTCCGGTTGAGTTCCACCGCTACCGAGTGATTGGGCCCCAACGCATCGATGGCCCAGACCAGGCCAGCATCGAGGTCATCCATGACCTCATCAATCAGCCCCAACTCGGCTGCGCGAACCGCAGAAACCACCTCTGAGGTCACCGTGAGCCTCTTTGCATGTCCCAAGCCCACGTACTTGGCCAACCGAAAGGTGGCCATACCCGGCAAAAATCCCATGTGAACTTCGGGCAGCTGAAATGTCGCCTTAGAGGTCGCTACTCGTAAGTCACAGACCAAGGCCAGCTGAAATCCTCCACCGACAGCGGCCCCGTCTACAAGCGCCACTGTCGCTTTGGGGAGTCGTTCAAGGCGTGTACAAATCTTCTCCCACTTGTTGAACCCATGGATATCCAAGGGCTTATCCGAGTGAAAGTCCCGAAAGTCCACCCCCTCACTAAAGACCCCTCCGGAGCCTCGAATCACTACAACCTTGGCCTCTGAAGCATCCTCAAGGTGGTCACACACCGAGGTGAGCTCTTTGACCATCTGCACGTTGATGCGGTTTCCAGGCATGCGGTGAAGCGTCAGGTTGGCGACCTCACCGGACTCCTCGTAGATCAGGGTTTCATACCGGCTCATGTATTTCGCTCCTACCACTGCAGGAGCGCGGTCTCGATTGTCGAGCCCGGCCCCATCGTCATCACTACACAATAGTCCCCCGCACGCACAACGCCCTCTTGAACAAGACGTTGGTAGCTAAAAAGCACCGAGGCCGAGGAGATGTTTCCATAGTCTCTAAGCACGCTCACAGTATGCCGCACATCGTGCTCGGTAAGTCCGATGTTGTACTTGATTGCATCAATGACCTTCTTGCCACCCGAGTGCACAAGCCAGTGTCGAATGTCCCGCTTTTTGAGCCCTGCACGCTCCAATAGGCGATTGACTGGGGTCTCCGCATGCGCTCCGACCACGTAGGGGATGTCCCGGTCCAGAAAGAAGCTCCACTTGCCCTCGGGCGCATCCCAGTCAAACCGCATCGCTCCTATGGCCGGAGGAATAATGTGGGATTCGAACGCTAGAACCCGCGGCGCAAACCTCTGTTCATCCGCATCATCGGCACACATCAATACTGCG
>JAYZDK010000165.1:0-47339 GCA_036337845.1 Myxococcota bacterium
AGTACTCATCCCCTCGGGGATGAAAGCAGAACCGATTAGCTCAAAGCTCTGAAGGGACGTCGCACCTGGTCAAACGAATGCCACCTTTTGAAACCCCCCGGACATTGTCTGGGGGGTTTCTGCATTTTTGACGTTGAAACCCATCAATCAGGGGAACCAACGGTCGGGGACCTGGACTCCACTTGCATTCCATGGCCCGGTCATTGAGCTCGCCTGAGGTCCCAAGACCCAAACGGCCTGACGAGCGAGTTCAGCTCACAAAAAATCGCGGCGGCACAAAGGACCAGCCGCTCACACCGCCAGACACCTCCGCCTCAACCAACTCCTTCGCGGTTTCGACAATACTGTCCGACTGAAGAACCGTGAAGGCTTCCAGTTCAAGGTTCTGCGCGACGCCAGGCACATTTTTCTGACCAATGGCACGGGTGGGCATACCCGGAAAGCGCTCCACCACATGGCCTTGAATGGTACGCACGAATCCAGAGAAGTTGCGGTCTTCCGCTGCCACCAGCAATCGGCCGGTACGCTCCACACTCTCGTACACCAGCTCCAGGTCGGGCGGAACCAGTGTCCGCAAGTCGATGACCTCGGCACTCACACCTTCGGCTTCAAGTTGATTCGCGGCCTCGATGCTGGTCCAAACCGCACGCCCCCACGCCACAATGGTCACATCTGTACCCGGCTTTCGAACGACGCCCTTTCCAAAGGGCACTCGGATGTCTCGAGGAAGATCCGGAATCTCTCCTCGCATGATCGACTTCTTGAGAACCGAGATCTCAGTGGCATCGGTTGGCTCTCCAGGGAAAGCGGGGCCGAGGGATTGGCGGTACATCCACTTGGGCTCCAGCATGACCACCGGGCCATCGTATTCAGAAGCCGTCAAAATCAAGCCGTACACATCCCAGGACGTCGAGGGCATCAACAGCACCAGGCCAGGAATTGGTGAGAAGTAGCCGTCTTCGGACATGGAGTGGTACACCGCTCCACCCCCAAATGGGTCCGTAGGCATTCGGAGCAGCACTCGCGTGGTAGAGCGACCATTGGAACACCAATAGAGATTGCCCATGTGAACCAGCCAATGGAACGCATTCAGGGAGTAGTCTCCGAACTGGATCTCTGGCAGTGCATGAATCTCTTTGTGCAGCCCCGCCCCCATGGCAGTACCGACAATCAGCGGCTCGTTCAGAGGAGCATCGATGACACGGTCCCCGTGCTTCTTCTTCAAGCCCGCGGTGGCCGTCATGACACCGCCAAGGGTTCCCACATCCTGTCCCGTAATGAAACCCGCTTTCTCGGAAATCACGTAGTCCAGCGCAGAACGAATCGCGCCCGCATAGGACACGTTCGTGGTGCCCTCTCCAGTCTCCGGCTCTTCAACACTCGGAAACGGCGGCTGAATATGCTCCAGCACAGACTCCACCGGGGGGTCCGGCTCCGCTTTCACGGCTTCCATTTGACCCCGAATCTCTTCATCTTTCTGCCCGGCAATATTGCCAAGGTCGTGATGGGCGAAGAAGTCACGCCCCTCACCCTCCACGCGGCGAAGCACATCCTCCTCCTTCAGCACCTTCTGGTCCACAAGAAGGGCGCCCATCTTCACCAGTGGGTCCTCTTGGGACAAGTCGAAGGTCATATCCGCAGCGGAGGAGTGACCATTGAATCGAGGCAGGCTGTGCACATGGATCAACGCTGGTTTCTGCTCCCCCTGTACATACTGGGCCGCCTCAAGCGTGACCTGGTAGCTGTCTGAGAAGTCACGTCCATCACAGGTGAAATGTCGAATCCCAAAGCCGTTTGAGTACGCTTCAAAGTCCTTGATTCCACGCCCATCTTCCGGAGTCGTCGAAATGGCCACGCCATTGTCGGTGACCATAATGATCAGGGGCAACTGCCAGACACTCGCAGCGTTCATGGCGTCATGCATGTCCCCTTCGGCCGTCGTACCATCCCCCACAATACCGACGCAGATGCCATCGGTAATGCCCTGCATCTTGAAACCCAGCGCGTAGCCGGCCGCCTTGCCCAACTGCATGCCCACAGGGCTCTGTACAGGCAGAATGCCCAACTCGGGTATGTCGAGATGGTTCACCATCTGGCGACCACGACTCATCTGGTCGGTGTCCTTGGAGAACTGCTGACGCAGCACATCGACAGCGAATCCCGTATACCCGTGCAATGCGGCCCAGGTCGCGACCAGGCTACCCGAGCGATAGTGCGGAACGATCCCGAACTTGGAGACATCCTTCACCACCCGAGACAGCGCAAGGGCTGTAGCACTTCCGTGCACCTCTTCCCCAGGCCCCCAGATCGCGAATTTCACTTCTCCACGACTGGCAAGACGAACAATATGTTCCTCCAGGATGCGCGATCCACACGCTGCCGTGTAGCAGGTTTTGAGCTCTTCCGGGTTGGGTTGGGGTGCCTTGTCCGCCATTCGGACCTCCAATGACCAGCCTATTAACGGATCCAGACCCACCCCCGGGCGGCTTCCCACCAAGAGTCTGAGAATTCGGGCAGGATTCAACCAGGAATAAACCCGGTTTTGAGGCTGCAGAACAACGCTGACATGCATAGAACCCCGATTGGGGAATCCAGTGCCCCAATCGGGTGTCCCAGCCTTCTCATCCGTAGGTTAGAGTCCTCTTTCCGGAGAACCTATATGTTTCTTTACCTGCTAGCTTTGCCCGCCATCGCAGCCCCCCCCGCCGGGGCCAAAGTCACCGCGACCGAGAACGACTGCACGTTCTATGCACTGCCCAAGAACGATGAGGGCGTCAGTGGAGTTCACGTCCACTGTGAATGGCCCGAACTCACCGTGGTCAGACTCGAGGAGTTGCTCAAGGTATGGGGTGATCAAGACGAGTACTTTGGGACCGTTGCTGTCTCCGAGGAAATCTCCAGAGACGGAGAAGTCGCTCGGGTGTATCAAAAGCATGTGGTGGCTGGAATCTCCGACAGAGAAGTGACGCTGGACATGACCCGAGAAGTCATCGACAAGGGGTACCGCTATGGGTTCACGAAATCCGCAAAGCAGGAACCTCCCCGAGAATCAGGCACGGTAAACACCGAATCTGACGATGGCGCCTGGACAGTCGTGGCCCTCCCCCGTGGAGGCGTCACCGTATACTACGACCTACTTTACGATCCGGGAGGCTGGGTACCCGGGTTCGTGATTCGTTGGTTCCAAACCAGCGGCATCATCACTATTCTCGGTGAGCTCCGCGATCGAGGCAACGCGGGCTAAACGTGGCGAACTCCATCGAGAACCGTCCTGTCGTTCTCTGCATCATGGATGGAGTTGGGCTAGGCCGCGCTGATGATGGCAACGCCGTATGGGCAGCAGAAACCCCCGTTCTCGACGAACTCGTAAACTCGGACACTCACCGAGCACTCATCGCCCATGGGCCACCTGTGGGATTGCCAAGCCTTTCGGACATGGGCAACTCCGAGGTCGGGCACAATGCAATCGGTGCTGGCCGCACCTTCTCTCAAGGTGCCGCGTTGGTAGACAGCGCCCTGAAGTCTGAGTCCGCCTTCCAAGGAGATTCCTGGCCGTGGCTTCTCTCCGGCGGCACCCTACACCTTCTGGGACTGCTCTCGGACGGCAATGTCCATGCCCATACACAGCACCTCTTCGCGATACTGCAGAGAGCCGCCAAAGATGGCGTAAAGACCATTCGCATTCACCTGCTCACCGATGGTCGAGATGTTGGAGAACGCACCGCTCTTGAGTTCATCCAGCCATTAGAGGAACTCCTGAAGTCTCTGTCTTCCAGTTCTCGGGACTACGCAATCGCGAGCGGCGGTGGCCGAATGAACCTCACCATGGACCGGTACGATGCAGACTGGGCCATGGTGGAGAGGGGCTGGAATTGTCATGTCCATGGCCAAGGTCGTCAGTTCTCGAGCGCCAGCATCGCCATTCAAACGCTCTACGATGAAGACCCCCAACTCACCGACCAATGGCTACCCCCCTTTGTCATCACCAATAAAGAACGTCAGCCCATTGGACGAATCTCCAACGGAGATGGCGTCCTGTTCTGGAACTTCCGCGGTGACCGCTCCATCGAAATCTCCAAGGCCTTCGAAGGCAGAGATGTGCCATTCAACCGAGGTAGCACCACCCAAGTGCGTTTCGCAGGCATGATGCAATACGATGGGGATCAGCAAATCCCCAATCGTTTTCTGGTGTCACCTCCCGCGATTGAAAGCACAGTGGGAGAACACCTGGTGGCTGCCAGGCAGAAAATCTTTGCCATCTCAGAAACCCAGAAATTCGGCCACGTGACCTATTTCTTCAACGGAAATCGCTCGGGCTACCTGGACCCCAGCCTGGAAGTATACGAGGAGATCCCCTCGGACCGGGTTCCCTTCAATCAGGCACCCGGGATGCAAGCTCGTGCCATCACCAAGCGCACCTGCGAGGCCATTACGTCTGGCTCGTTCAATCACATCCGGCTGAACCTTCCCAATGGAGACATGGTCGGTCACACCGGAGACTTCGATGCCACAGTGCTCGCAATGGAGGTCGTGGACCGCTGCCTTGGAGACCTGCGAGCCGCCATCGAACAGGTCGGTGGTGTTCTGCTTGTCACAGCAGACCATGGCAACGCAGAGCAAATGTACGAATGGGACAAGAAAAACCAAGAGTACAAACGGGGAAAACATGGAGAACGAATCACCAAGACCTCCCACAGCCTGAACCCGATTCCATTTGCTGTCGTAGACCCCATGAATCGCTGGTGCTTGACCGATGTAGAGGATCCCAACCTGACACACATCGGCTCCACCCTGCTCACCCTCGCCGGTATCGAGCTGCCCCGCGGATATGTTCCCTCTTTGCTGGAGCCCCTGACGTGACCATCGACCTACGATCAGACACCGTGACCCGCCCCTCCGCTGGGATGATGCAGGCCATGATGACCGCGGAGGTGGGTGACGACGTGCTTCGAGACGATCCCACCGTTCACGCGCTGGAACTCGAGTCGGCCAAGATGTGCGGGAAAGAGGCCGCACTGTTCACCCCCTCGGGCACCATGGCCAACCAATTGGCCATTCGCGGATGGACACAGCCTGGCGACGAAGTCTTGATGGAAGCAGGCTCTCACCCATACAACTATGAATCCGCAGCCCATGCCGCGATTTCAGGGGTTCAAATCCGCCCCATCCCAGCAACGCTCGGCATCCTCGACCCCCAAGATGTCGCAGACTGCATTCGGCCTGTAGACGACCACTTTGCACCCGCACGGCTTCTGTGTGTTGAAAATACATCCAATCGTGGTGGGGGCACGGTCTATCCCTTGGATCGGCTCGATGAGCTCACGAATCTGGCACACACACGAGGACTTAAAGCCCACCTCGATGGTGCTCGGGTCTTCAATGCCGTCGCTGCAAGCGGCCAGCCCCTGGCGCGTATCGCCCAAGGTTTTGACTCTGTCGCCTTCTGCCTATCCAAAGGACTCGGTGCGCCCGTCGGCTCTATTCTATGCGGACCGGCCGACTTCATCGTCAACGCCCGACGGATGCGGAAGATGCTCGGTGGCGGAATGCGCCAAGCCGGTTTCCTGGCCGCCGCTGGGCTCTATGCACTCCGCCACAATGTAGACAGGCTCACCGAAGATCACACCCGTGCCAGCGTGCTCTATCAAGGGCTCTTGAACATGGGCATCGAGGCGGTAGAACCTCAAACCAACATGGTCTATGCCAGCGTATCCAACGCCAACGATCTGGTACAGCATCTCGGTGAACAAGAGATCCAGATTCTCGCTGTAAACGCCAACACCGTGCGCCTGGTCACACATCTGGATGTGGACGACCAAGGGATTGAAACGATGCTCCAAGCCATGCGGGCTTGGACGCGCTGATCAGTCGCAGTTCGCCAGGGCGCCGTAGGTAATATCAATCGTATCGCCGCCCTCCGGGATGCCCCAGTTGAAGACCACAGCGTTGATACCCGCCTCGTAGGTCCAGCGATCGGCCTGTACTGTGTTTCCGTTGACCACTACCGAAATCGTAGAAGGCAGCGGCGAGGCAGACAATCCAAAGGTTCCCTGAGAAGTAGAAGCCACCGCCAGGCTCTGCATGTAGCCACTCCAACTGGTGGAACAAATCGAGAGGAATGCCCCTCCGGTGTAGTTGACCGCTTCGTAGTACCCCGTGCCAGCATCCGCCGAGGAACAACCATTGGGGTAGTCCCCCGCAATGGCCGAGAGGCGCGTCAAGGAGGGGTTGCCCTTCTTGGCCATGATCTGATTGACCAACGTGCTCCAGTCTTGCGGGCTTTGCTCCGGCTCATCGGAGACCATCACTATGTGAAGCAAGGCATTGGGTCGCATGAACCCATCGTTGCATTCTCCCGGGTCGGTCTGTTCCACCGCTGCAGCGGCTGGTGTCAGCAAAGCCTCGGTGTAGCTGTCGTCGGATGTGAGGTTGTGCCAGGAATAGGGGTTCACAGCGTCATTGAAGCGACTCACATAGTTCGGGCTGGAGGTGGTGAGGACACCAGAGTGATTGCAGCCATTATCTTGTGTCACCACCATCACCCGCCAGTTGGTCGTGAAGCTGTTGAGCTGGGTGATGAACTGAGAAAAGTTGCTGGCAAGCCGGCTGGCATCATCGCTCATGGAACAGGAACGGTCCACGAGGAAAATGATATCGGAAGGTGGATTCTCCACCAATTCCCAGGAATCTGTCACCTCACCCGCGTACTTACCCGAACCCTCCTGATAGGCTTCCCGTTGCATCAGGGGCTCATTGGAGGTCACTGTCAGCACCCCCTCAACGGTATCGTCGGTCGAAGGCGTAAAGTCCATGCCCACCGTGATGAGCTCGCCTGGTTCCAGTGAGAGTGGGAGCACATCATTCACAGTCATCGCAAAGGCATCGCCTGCGTGTTCGATAGACTGAATCTCCAGGGTATCGGTACCCACATTGGAAAGCTCCAGGTCCCCCGGGTGCGTACATCCGGCATACGCATCACCGAAATCATAGGGGTCCGGATTGATTTGAAGCTCGGGCACAGCCCCGTAGCCCAACAGATCCACAGGCGCCTCGGGCACGGCCTGATCATTTGAGAACACCACAGCACTGGCCAGGTTCTCCGACGCCGCCATCGGCGAGAAGGCCACCTCGACCTCTTGGGAAGCCCCTGGCGGAAGCATGTAGCCAAACTCCTCCACAAACAAGGTGAACGCCCCAACCCCGCCATCAATCAAAATGTTTTCCACCTGCAGGTCGCCAGTACCCACACTGTGAATTGTGAAGCTCAAAACTTCCTGCTCACCCTTGGAGAGAAGACCAAACTCCAACTCCGGCGGGTCCACCTCAATGGCAGCTCCATTCGCACCGTCACCATCGACCGTCTTGTGGAAGCCCGATTCCATACAACCGGTGGATATAAGGGCAGCCAAGAAGGAAATTCTGAACCAATTCATTAAGGAGCCTCCACGCAGTTTGGAGGTTCCATCTGCAAATCACATGCCAGATCGAAAGGTGAAGAGCGGAAATCGCTTCAACATTTCACCCAAGCCACTACAGATCGAACTCCTCGGTCCGTACTCCTCTGACTCCGCTGGCAGAACTCAGTCGCAAGCCGCCAAAACAGCGTAGTCGATATCCACCATCTCACCGCCTTCGGGGATATCCGAGTCAAACACCACAGAGGCTGTAGAGGCATCATAATGCCAGTTGACCATCTGCTGAATGGGAGCCGTATTCGGCCCTCCCGCCGGCGTCACCCAAACCTCAATGGTGGATTCCACGGCTGGCGCAGAAAGGGGAAACACATCCTGATTGATGGACGCATGAGCCAGAGACGCCATGTAGCCCGTCCATGACGTCGAACAGATAGAAAGGAACTCTCCACCCGTGTAGTTCACCGCCTCGTAATACCCACTACCCGCCCAGGCCGTTGAGCAGCCGTTGGGGTAATCCCCAGCAATGGCCGAGAGCCGAACCAGCGAGGCATTTCCCTTCTTGGCGATAATCTCATTCACATACGAATCCCAGGAGCCCCCGCTCTGCTCGGGCTCATCCGACACCATGATGATGTGCAGCATCGCATTGGGACGAAGGAAGTTCTGATTGCACTCGCCCGGGTCTGTGTTCTCCGTCATGTTTCGCGCAACCGTCAACAAACTCTCGGTGTACCCACCACCTCCAGACTGCACAGCCTGGCTGAACAAGTGCTGGTATCCACTGGTGTTGGACGTCAACACTCCAGTGCTGTTGCACCCATCGTCCCCATTGGCCACCATGACGTGCCAGTTCTGCGTGTAGGTATCCAGGCTTCCGATAAAAGAGCTGAAATTTTGGGCCAGTCTCGCGGCATCGTCGTACATGGAACAGGACTGATCCACCATAAAAACGATGTCTGATGGCGGATCCTCCAGCAATTCCCAGTGATCTGAGAACTCGGCTGCAAACTTGCCCTCCCCGCCCTGCTCCGCCATTCGCGTACCCATAGGCTCATTGGACACCACAGCCAGCGTGCTGCTGTAGACGTCCTCAATCTCAGGGTTGAACTCCATAGAAACCATCACCGACTCAGCCGGGGCCAGCACATGCGGGAAGGTCAGGCTGTGGCTCAACGTAAAGCCATCCCCCACCTGTCCCACTTCGAAAATCTGGAGAGGAGAGGTTCCGATATTGGTCAACGCCATGTCACCGTTGTGGGGACAACCCACATAGGTCGTACCAAAATCATAGGGATCCGGGCTTACCTTCAGCTCCGGTACTGCACCAAAGCCCACCAGGTCTACCAGCGCCTCTGGCACAGCTGGGTCATTGGAGCTGATCACAGCCTCCGCCGAGTTTTCGTGGGCCGCCATTGGCGTGAATACAACTTCTACCTCAACCGAGTCTCCTGGCTCAATCTCAAACTCAGTTTCCCCAGTGATAGTAAAAGCGCCCACACCCGCATCAATCCAAATCTGGTCAACTTCCAGAGGTAGATCTCCCACACTCAAAATGGTGAAAGACTCCACCTGAACCTCGTCCTTGTTGAGCAGTCCATACGTCAACTCAGCCGGTTCCACCTCGATCACCGGGCCCAAGGGACCCAGGTCCTCCTTCATGGCATGAAGAGAGTTCTCGGTACAACCCAGGGAGAAGGCGACCAAGAACAACAACGAGCCCGTGAGAGAAATGCCAGTGCGAGGTACCATAAACACTCCAGACGCCCTACCCAGGCGCATCCAACTTTACCCTACAGTCTAGCAACTATCAGGCCAAAACGAACAAAATTATACCAAGGGGTACCTCACAGAAAAAGGAAAACCCCTTGAGTGCGATCAATTTGTCCCAGGACAAAATTGTCGAACTGGGACAAGTGTACCCCAGATATTGCCGGGGTCTCAGCCCAGAAGGTCAGCTACAGCCGAGCGCTCCGCTACCAGCTCGTCTGCGCTCGCTGCGATCCTGGCTTGAGCAAACTCATTGTGCTCCACACCCTGTACCACAGACCACGCACCATTCTCGATAGTCACCGGGTAGGAGAAAATCAGTCCTTCTTCCACTCCATAGGAGCCATCCGAGCAAACCGCCATCGAGTGCACACCGTCTCCCGTCCCATGCCACCAGGCATGCATGTGGTCGATAGCCGCCGACGCCGCCGATGCTGCCGACGAAGCGCCACGCGCCTGGATGATTGCGGCACCTCGTTTAGCGACCGTAGGCAGGAAGTCGTCCGAGAACCAGGCATCATCCCCAATCGCATCAAGCGCACCCTGGCCGCCGATTCGGGCGTTGAAGTAGTCAGGAAACATCGTGCTGGAGTGATTACCCCAAACCACCATGTTCGAGATCTGGTCTGCAGTTACTCCCGCTCTACCAGCCATCTGGCTGCGTGCTCGGTTCTCGTCGAGACGAGTCATTGCAGTAAACCGCTCGTTGGGAATATCCGGCGCCGAGTTCATGGCGATCAGTGCATTGGTGTTGCAGGGGTTGCCCACCACCACCACCTTGACATCATCCGCGGCCACATCGTTGAGCGCCTGGCCCTGACCCACAAAGATAGGGCCGTTCGCCCGAATCAAATCCCCACGTTCCATTCCCGGCCCTCGAGGCCGAGAGCCCACAAGAAAGGCCTCGTTAGCACCCTCAAAAGCCTTGCGCGGGTCATCCGAGATTTCAATTCCATGAACGAGTGGAAATGCCGCATCATTGAGCTCCATCACCACACCCTCAAGCGCCTTCATGCCTGGAGTAATCTCAAGTAGCTGAAGAATGATCGGCTGGTCGGGACCGTAGCAGCTGCCCGAACCCAAACGGAAGAGCAAGGCATAGCCAATGTTGCCGGCGGCGCCGGTCACAGAAACACGAATTGGAGCAGTCATGGAGTCCTCCTGAAAAGTTCCCTCCGGCGTAACGTCAGGGGAGATCCGTGTCGAACAATGGCGCTGGAGATCGTCGTTCCAATTCGACTAATCCTTGAATCCCACGCTCCGTGATGGTAACCCCGCACTCCCCTTGGGAGGCTGAAGTCTCATGAATGTACATATTCTCGTTCTAATCACAGGCTTGTTCGTCAGTTCCAGCGCAATGGCAGAGGACTGCAACGCCGGCGAACTTCGAAAAGCAATCACAGCGGCCAGCCCAGCCCGGGTCGCCATTCCATACTCCGAGCTCGCAGAGTGCAGCCCGAATGATGCCAAACGCCAGAGCAAAAACGTGTTTGGCCGCATGATTGCAGGCCCCGAAGCCAACCGTGCGCTCCTGGCCGCTATCGAACTCGGACAAGACGAACTCGTCATGGAGTGGGTCGGAGCGCTCAGATCGGACGAACGCTCCTCTGCCGTCAAAGCCATTGGCCTTGCCTGTCCAGGAAACGACACCACCGCCCGGTTCCTCAGTCAAGCGCATGCCACTCTTGGCGACACATTCTGGGATGACCGCTGGTACCGCTCCTTGGCCACATGCCGGCACCCGGACATCCAGGACCTGCTTCGGACTGAGATCAACGAGCCCTCTTCCAACCGCGGACGGTTTTTTGGGGTGCTGGAGGTGTACTCCCGCAACCTGGGCGCCGAGTCCATCGACAAGCTTCTGGAATTGGCGGGCGAGATCCAAGACCCCGAGGAACTCACCTATGTAGTGAACGCCTTCGCGGACGCCGCTCAGGTTGGGGCTCTGGAAGGCCAGGATCTCACCACCACCAAGGCCGCAGTTGACGCATTGGTCAGCCTCGTCCCAACGCTCGACGGCATGCCACTGGAGCAATCTCGGACAACACTCGAGAGCCTGGGAGCCCTGGATGAAGCCGCGCGGGTACCCGCCTTGAGATATGCCGACCTGCTCTGGGATGATGGTCGACTCCACTACAGCGTGGTGGCCGTCGAAACAGCGCGCTGTAAGAACGGCAAGGTACGGCTTGGAGTTCACACCGGTAGTGCAATCGAGAAGGGTGTACGATTCCCGAATACGATTGCAGCAGCGGCCCCTGAAGCCATCTCCTTTGCCTGGGTGTTCAATCTCGCGGAGAAATGTAAAGGCAGACAAACACTGGAATACTTTGTCAACACAATGCCCAGCGCGACCCCCGAGGAAATCAAAGCCTTCCATGCACAAACACTTGCCGAACTCGAGAATCGAGCCGCTACGAAGCGCTATGATTTCGCCGAGGAACGTGAGGTTCCGCTATAACGTTCTATAGGAGCGCACATTCCTTTGGATGAAGTCTTGCCTGCGGGCCGAATATTGATGGTGACGGGGACGGAAAGTCTCTTGAACCTGACCCAGCCTCTTTCCGAACGCCACTACACGGTTGAGACAGCCAGTGGTGTACGAGAAGCACTCCATCGCATCAGCGAAAAGAGCTTTGAGGTTGTCGTCAGCGATCTGCAGTTTGAGGACGGAGACGGGATCAAGCTCATCGGACATATCAAGGACCTGACCCCCAACACCGAAGTCATCGTCCTGACCGAAACCGGCAGCGTACAAACCGCCGTTGAGGCAATTCGCGCTGGTGCCTACGACTTCATCAAGGCTCCCCTGCCTGTGGATGCGCTTTGCACTGTCATTCAGCGCGCCCAGGAACATCGCAAACTTCGAGTCTCCAGCGCCTTGTTCCAAACCAGTCAGGCCATCTTCGCTACACAAGAACCCGAAGCGTTACCACAAGTGGTCGTAGAAGTAGCCATGAAGGTCATGCGATCCGACGATGCATCGCTCATGCTGCCAGACGAGGGCAACAATCTTCGAATCGCCTACTCGCACGCCCTCTCTCCCGATCAATCCGCAACCAGTGGAACCATCGTGCGCGGGGGAGTCGCGAGCAAGATCGTGCAGGATCGTGCACCCGCTCTTCTATCCGGCCGCCTGAACAACGATCCTCGATTTCCAGATGGCGAGGGCTCAAACCGCGTTCGTTCATCGATTGTTTACCCCCTCTGGTCGGGCAAGAAACTCGTAGGCGTACTCAACCTCAATCGCGGTGCAGACACACGACCGTTTCATGCAGGAGACTTGGAAACCGCTGGTGTACTAGCCGCTCAAGCCGTGCTCGCCCTGGAAAACGCTCGCTTGGTTCGAGAGCTTCGTTCTCGAATCACGCTGCTTGAAGAAGCCCAAACCCGACTAATCCACAGCGAAAGGCTCGCGGCAATCGGTCAAATGGCAGCGGGTGTCGTACACGAGATCAACAATCCCACGTCGTATCTGCTTGCCAACCTCGTGCACGTCCGAGAGGGACTGGAAACCATCACTCCCGTCCTAACCGACACCGCCAACACCACGGTGACCAACGCCATCCAAGACTGGTCGGGAACCAACCCGCGAGCAGCCGTAGAAGATCTCATCAGCGCCATTGTCGATGCCGAGGACGGAGCCAAAAGGATTCGAGACATCGCCAACGACCTCCGCGTTCTTTCCAGAACCGATCCCGGAGAACACTCCAAGATCGAAATCGAAGAGGTGCTGCGCTCCTCCCTGAGGCTGGCACGTCTCTCCATGGGTCATGGGGTGGAGTGGAGAACAGAGTTTGCAGACCAGATGCCGGTTTTAGGGAACGCTCGCAGACTGTCTCAGGTATTCGTGAATCTCCTGGTGAACGCCGCCCAAGCCGCTCGAATGACAGAGTCTCAGGAGCCTTGGGTGCTGCTCAGTGCTCGCCAGGAAGGCAACCGTGCCCTGATCGATGTGCACAACCGAGGCCCAGGCATTCCCCCCGATATTCGAGACCGAATCTTCGAGCCCTTCTTCACTACCAAATCCGATGAAGAGGGAACAGGGCTGGGGCTGGCAATCAGTCGAGACATCGTGAAACGCCACCAAGGAGACATACGCTGCGCCTCCTGCCCGGTGTCTGGCACCACGTTCACGGTCGAGCTTCCGCTGGCACCCATGGTCGGGTGATGAACCGGGAAGAGCTACAACGGCGAGCAAAGGCCATTGAGAACTCCGGTCTAAAGCGAGTCCTGGTTCCACTGGACTTCACCGGCCCCACCACTGCACGCATCGACACCCGAGAAGTACAGGTCTTCTCCTCAAACGACTACCTAGGCCTCGCATGGAACCCAGATGTCCGCAACGCATGGCGTGGCGGAGGCTGCGGCTCTTCCAGGCTCGTGACTGGTTCTCGTTCTGCCCATAAAACTCTGGAGTCCAATCTCGAAGATCTGTTTGGTCAGCCCGCGCTGGTTTTTTCCTCGGGCTACCAGGCCAATCTTGCCGTTCTCACCACACTGTTTCAGGCCGGCGATACCGTCTGCTCGGATGAGCTCAATCATGCTTCCTTGATCGACGGACTTCGCCTCTCCAAGTCCACCAAGACGATTCAGCCACATGGATCTGACCCTCCCAAAGAAAATGACTTCAGAGGATTGGTCACCGAAGGGCTTTTCTCGATGGATGGAGACACGCTGAGCCTTCGAGCGTGGTCTGACGCAGGATGGCTGGTAGTCGACGAAGCCCATGCCGTCGGCGCCATCGGGCCTGGTGGAAAAGGTGTGGCGGCCGAGCAAGGCGTCCACCCCCAAGTCCTCATCGGAACCTTTGGCAAAGCGTATGGCTCCGCCGGTGCCTTTGTCATCGGGCCGGAAGAGCTCAAAGAGCTGATGATCTCAACGGCCCGTTCCTTTGTATACACAACCGCCCTTGCAGAGCCCGCTGTCCACGCAGCGATTGAGGGACTCAAACAGGCGACAAGCGAACGCCGGGAGCGCCTGGCCGACCGAACACTTCGCTTTCGATGCGGACTTGCAGATCTTGGGCTCCCTACCCGCGGGCAACACCACATCGTTCCGGTCCTCACTCGTGAACGCACCATGCAAACGGCTCAAAGGCTGGCCGAACACGGTGTGTTTGTGCCAGGCATACGTGCCCCCACGGTCCCCAGTGGAGAAGAGCGACTTCGGTTCTCAATGTCTGCAGAACACACCGATGACCAGATTGATCAGGCACTGGAACTACTGGACCAATGCACCTGATTCTCTGGTGGGTGTTGGCCTGCACCCCTCGGCCTGATCTGTCTCCAGTTGCCAGCACCCCAGCCACACTCGGATGGAAGCTGGTTCCCGGCCAAGAGCTCACCTATAAGCTGCATACCCGCCTCACTGGAGCGACCGAACGCATCATTCGGGAAGAACACTGGACGTATCGGGTCGACTCCGTGGATAGCGCTGGAATGGCCCGGCTCAGTGGTCGACTCACGGCATTCGGGGTGGCCAGAACTGATTCCACAGGAAGCCCCTCCGCAGTGGATATTGAGCCCGCTCAGGAAATCGAAAGAGAGCGACTCGCTCAGCAAGTCGTTGTGCTGTACCTTTCCGCAGAAGGACGCCTGGCAAGAATCGATGGCCTGGAGCTTCACGACAGCCTACCGCACCGCCTTCTGTCTTTGAAACTTCCAAACCGGGCGATTCTACCCGGGGAAGACTGGGCAGACCCCGCTCTTGCTCGCCCCTATGCGAACCTACTACCCGCCGAAACCGTAGTCTCTGTCGAGGGCTACCAGACCTATAAGGGCCTCTATCGGTACCAAGGAGACGTGCAGGCACTCCTGGAGAGCCGGGGAGAGGTCACAGCAGCCACAGAGCAGGGTCGCTCCAGCATTGCGCTCAAAGGCAGCACATGGTGGGACCCCGATCCGGGCGTCCTGGCGTGGAGAAGCCTGGAAGGAGAGCTGGTACAAAGTGACCAGGCCCAAGTCGGGCACATCCAGATTCAAATCGAATTGCTGGACGTGGGACTGACCGACTGAACCTCGCAGTCGGGACAAAACCACCAGCTATTCCCATAGATAATCCACGGGACATTGGTGAATTCCACCCTGGAAAGTTACCTCGCCTGCTGCGGAATGGAGTTGAGGCTGCACATTTTGAGTCGTTTTCCCAAACAACTCAACCTCCAAGGAAAACACTCCATTCACGAGGAACGCTGACATGACGGAACCCACTGGCAATTCGCCCCCCGTGGACACAGCCCTGACCCGGTCTCAGTTCACGCACTTGCGCCGACTCGAATCCGAAAGCATTCACATCATGCGAGAGGTCGTCGCGGAGTCGGAAAACCCCGTGATGCTCTATTCCGTCGGAAAAGACAGCGCGGTAATGCTGCATCTGGCCATGAAGGCCTTCCACCCCTCCGTGCCCCCATTTCCAATCCTTCACGTCGACACAACGTGGAAGTTCAGCGAGATGATCACCTTCCGGGACAACCTGGCAAAGGAGCTGGGACTCGAACTACTGGTGCACGTCAACGAAGAAGGGCGCTCCCAAGGTATCAACCCCTTCGAGCATGGATCCGCACTCTACACAGACATCATGAAAACAGAAGGCCTGAAGCAAGCTCTCGCCAAGTATGGCTTTGATGCTGCATTCGGAGGCGCCCGAAGAGATGAGGAGAAATCCCGAGCGAAAGAGCGAATCTTCTCCTTCCGAACGGCCCAACACCGCTGGGACCCCAAAAACCAACGCCCCGAGTTGTGGAACATCTACAACGCTCGCAAACACCCGGGTGAGTCCATTCGAGTGTTTCCATTGTCGAACTGGACCGAACTCGATGTCTGGCAGTACATCCATATCGAGAAGATTCCCATCGTTCCGCTGTACCTCTCTGCAGTTCGACCTGTGGTCGAGAGAGATGGCGTGCTCATTCTGGTCGATGACGAGAGGCTACCTCTTGAGGCCGGAGAAGAGCCCATGATGAAACATGTACGGTTTCGTACCCTGGGCTGCTACCCCCTGACAGGCGCCGTGGAGTCCAAGGCAGACACCCTGCCGCTGATCATCCAAGAAATGTTGTTGACCACCACCTCCGAAAGACAAGGCCGCGTCATCGATTTCGACAGTCCCGGCTCCATGGAGAAGAAAAAGCAGGAGGGCTACTTCTAATGGCCCACAAATCAGATCTGATTGCCGAAGACATCCACGCCTACCTCAAGGCCCAGGAAAACAAGGGCCTGCTGCGTTTCATCACCTGTGGCTCCGTAGACGACGGAAAATCCACCCTGATCGGACGTCTCCTGTATGAATCCAAGCTGCTTTTTGAAGACCAACTGGCAGTGCTGGAAATGGATTCGAAGAAATCCGGCACCCAAGGAGAAGAGATCGACCTGGCACTCCTCGTGGATGGCCTCGCAGCCGAACGGGAGCAAGGCATCACGATCGATGTTGCGTACCGATTCTTCTCGACAGACCGTCGGAAGTTCATTGTGGCAGACACCCCCGGCCACGAACAGTACACCCGCAATATGGCCACCGGAGCCTCCACAGCAGACGTAGCCATCGTTCTGATCGATGCCCGAAAGGGAGTCCTGACCCAAACCCGTCGACACAGTTTTATTGTCTCGATGTTGGGCGTAAAGAAGGTGGTGCTGGCGATCAACAAGATGGACCTGGTGGACTACGCAGAAGACACCTTTGTCCAAATTGAGGCCGACTACCGAGAGTTTGCAGAAAACGCCCTCGATTTCGAGGATATCACCGCGATTCCAGTGTCTGCCCTCAAAGGGGACAACATCATCGAACCCGGCGAACACACCTCGTGGTACACCGGACCTTGCCTGCTGGAATACCTGGAAACCACCAAAGTCAAAGAAAAGCAGGATTCCTTGCCTTTCCGGTTTCCCGTTCAGTGGGTGAACCGCACCTCTCATGATTTCCGAGGATTTGCCGGACAAATCAGCGGCGGCTGCGTGCACCCGGGAGACCGAGTTCGAGCACTACCTTCGGGACGCGAAAGCAGGGTAGCCCGCATCGTGACCTATGAAGGAGATCTAGACCAGGCGATCAGTGGCCAGTCCGTGACCTTGACCCTGGAAGATGAGATCGACATCTCTCGAGGCGATGTACTCGCCGCAGCGGATTCGCCCTGCAGTGTGGCCGATCAGTTCGAGGCCCGCATTCTGTGGATGGCCGATGAGCCCATGCTCCCCGGACGCCCCTACCTGATGAAGATCGGAGCCCACCAGGTCACGGTTTCCCCCGCGAAACCCAAACACAAGATCAACGTCAACACCTTGGCGTTGGAGCCAGCCAAGACCCTTGGGCTCAACGAGATTGGGGTCTGCAATATTTCCTTGGATCAAGACATCCCGTTCGACGCCTATGACGAAAACCGTGCCATGGGCGGCTTCATCATGATCGACAAGATGACCAACAACACGGTGGGAATGGGGCTGCTCAACTTCGCCCTGAGACGTGCATCGAACATCCACTGGCAATCCATGGATATCGACAAAACTGCGCGTGCGACCCAGAAGAACCAGCGGCCCGCAGTCCTTTGGTTTACCGGACTCTCTGGGTCTGGGAAGTCCACCATCGCCAACATCGTCGAGAAAAAGCTCCATGCCCAGGGCAAACACACCGTGACGCTCGACGGCGACAACATCCGCCACGGCCTCAACAGAGACCTGGGCTTCACCTCCGCCGACCGGGTCGAGAACATTCGCCGCGTAGGAGAAGTTGCCAGACTTATGGTCAACGCCGGGCTGATCACCATCACAGCCTTCATCTCTCCATTCCAATCGGAACGGGAACTGGCTCGCGGACTGGTCGACGAGGGTGAATTCGTGGAGATTCACGTGAACACTCCCTTGCACCTCGCCGAAGAACGGGACGTAAAGGGCTTGTACAAGAAAGCTCGTGCCGGAGAAATCAAGAACTTCACAGGGATCGACAGCCCCTACGAAACACCGGAACACCCGGAAATCCGACTGGACACTGAAACGAACTCTGCTGAGGCCTGCGCCGAAGCCGTCATCGAATGGCTCGACAAGGCCGGCTACCTCTCGTAGACATGGCGGACCGAAACCTGACCCCCGTTGAGCTTGTGACGCTGGACCGAGCTCATGTCTGGCATCCCTTTACCCAGCACAAGGAATGGAACCAGGTCGAACCCCTTGTGATCGCCTCCGCTCAGGGATGTTCACTGATCGATGTGCGAGGTAATCGCTATCTCGATGGCGTTTCTTCCCTTTGGGTCGGGGTCCACGGACACGGCCATCCACATGTGGATGCCGCCATTCGCACTCAGCTCTCCAAGGTGGCCCACAGCACTTTCTTAGGGTTGACTCATGAGCCGGGAATCCACCTCGCAAAAGCCCTGGTAGACCGGGCTCCCGCCCCCTTGAACCGAGTGTTCTATTCAGAGTCCGGCTCCTCCGCCGTCGAGGTCGCGCTCAAGATGGCCTACCAGGCACAACAGCAGCGCGGAGAGACTCGTAGGACACGCTTTGCTGCGCTCAATGCGGCCTACCATGGCGATACCCTGGGCGCAGTCAGCGTGGGAGGGATCGATCTCTTCCACGCGGTGTACAAATCCTTGCTATTCGACGCCGTACGACTGCCTTGCCCATCCTTCCGAGAAGATGAGGACGCTCTCGCTGAAGCCGCCATTGAAGCCCTTCACGCTCACAAAGACGACCTCGCAGCGATTGTGGTGGAGCCACTGGTCCAAGGCGCTGCAGGCATGCGCATGCACTCGCCGCGATACCTCGACCCAGTCCTCAAGGCCGCTCAGGATCTCGGAGCCCTCGTTATCATCGACGAAGTGGCCACTGGATTCGGAAGAACGGGGACGCTCTTTGCTTCCGAACAACTCTCCACCAAGCCCGATTTTCTCTGTGTTGGAAAAGGCCTCACCAACGGCACCATGGCCCTATCGGCCACTCTCACCACAGAGCCTGTCTTCGAAGCGTTTCTTGGCGATCCAGATCAGACTTTCTTCCACGGCCACACCTATACCGGAAATCCGCTGGCATGCGCCGCTGCGCTGGCATGCCTGGAGGTGTTCGACCAAGAAGACACCCTCAGCGGGCTTCCAGCCAAGGCCTCACTCCTGTCCAACCGCCTGGAAGCACTCTCGGAGCTTCCCTGGGTCCATGAAGTTCGCCAAAAGTCCATGATGGTAGGCATCGAAATCCGACAAGCGGATGGGGAGCCCTTTCGGCCCGGCTTGCGAACCGGACAGCGGATCTGTGAAGCCGCTCGCCTCGAAGGAGTGGTCATGCGCCCTCTTGGGGACACCCTCATATTGATGCCCCCGCTGGCCATGCACCCCGATGATCTGGAACGCCTGGTGAGGGCCACACGAGCCGCGATCATGGCCACATTGAGAGGGTAGCCGGCCCCCTAGGCTTGAATTCCCGTCCATCTTGGAGGACCATTCTTGCTGGCAGTGGAGCGCAGGATGCGTCCTATAGGGGTACTCACAGGACTGATGATGGTCTGCACGGCAGGTGCAGCGCACGCTCAGGATGTGGACAAATTCGATTTTTCGCCCGGCGTTCTCGATGGTGGGGGGGGCGTTCAAATCCCCACCGTGCACAAGAACGAACCCGGCGCCTGGTACGCCGGCGCAGGCGTCGTGCTCTCAAACGACCCCTTGGTCCTGCGACTCGGCAACGGGGACGAGGAAGCCTTGGTAGGGCAGGTCTTCTCAGCACGACTGCTCACCGGAGTAACCGTCCCTGGCAATATTCGAATTGAGCTACAGGCCCCCTACTACCCAAGCATTGAAATTGGAGGGAATCCGGCCTCAGGCCCCGGGGACATACAAGCTTCCACAACCGTTCCATTACCGATAGACGGTCCTATTTCCCTGGCCCTGCGACCCCAATTTTCTGTTCCTACAGCAGCACCGGACCTTTACATCAGCGATGGCTTCTCCGGAGGACTACTCGTCCTGGCCTCCGGCGACGCAGACCCATTGATATGGCAAAGCGAAATAGGAACGGTCCTGGGCAGCCCCACCTGTCTGGAAGGAGATGGCCCCGACTGTAGCGGTGGCGTGTGGCTTGGTCGTGAACTCATCGGCGGATTTGGGCTGGGCTATCCAGTCAGCCCAAGAGCTACCGTGGGCGCCGAAATGATTACCCATGTGGGCATTGCCGGTGGCGAGGCCTCTTTCACCAAGAACCCCACGGACATGCACCTGTACGCACTCTTTGGAGACGGTTCAGGACTCATGGCTTCTGTAGCCGGCGGCACCGGTGTGGTGGCCGGAGTCGGCGCACCAGACTGGAGATTGTCGTTTTCGATCGGGTGGCGCGACCCAGGGACCCCTCCAGACTCGGATGGGGACGGCGTCCTCAACATCAACGACCAATGTCCAGATGAGCCCGAGGACATCGACAATTTCAAGGATGAAGATGGGTGTCCTGACGACGACAACGACAACGACGGAGTCCCGGACCGCAAGGACCGCTGTCCCGACAAGAAGGAAGACCTCGACGGTGCAGATGACTCCGATGGTTGTCCCGAATACGACAACGACGGAGACCGGGTACTCGATGTAGACGATGCATGTCCCAACAAGTACGGCGCCCCCCAGGCCAAGGGTTGTCCGGATCGAGACAAGGACGGGGTACCAGACAGCACCGATCAATGCTTGCGGACCTTTGGTACAAAACAGAACAATGGATGTCCTGAGGACACCGAATAATGCTTCTGATATCCCTGCTTTTCTCTAATGCTTGGGCCAACGGAAACGCGGTCACGTTCGATGGCAACGACAACAACAACCCAGACCAGGTCGTGCTTGGAACCCTGAACCCTGGCAGTGGCTTTACCGTAGAGACCTGGGTGGAGTTTGACTCGATCAGCGACTGGAACACTGTTGTCGAGGCCGTGAACCCACTGTCCTCCAGAAACGCGTTCTATTTCGGCTACGTCCAAGGCCAGTGGCAGATCGAGGCCAACGACAACACGGTATGGGAAGGTGATTCCTGCGGCGATGGAGTCGCTCTGTGCACCTCGTACTCCCTCAGCACAAATACCGCCTACCACCTGGCAATCCGAGTGGATGGCGCGGACATCACTCTGTTCATCAACGGTGTGGAAGAGGCCAGTGACACACTGACCGCACCTATTTTCGGCAGCATCGCAGTCTGGGGCATGGGAGCCGACTCCGACAATGGGAGCGCCTTCACCTCGGATCGCATGAATGGCACTCAGGACGAACTCAGGGTCTGGAGCAAGGCCCTCTCCCAAGCCGAAATTCAGTGCACTCAGAACTACGCCTTGAGTGGTTCGGAGCCCGACCTGTACGCCTACTACCCCTTGGACGAGTCGCCAGGCTCTACCACCACTGTGGACGCCACGGGCAATGGTCACAACGGCACCTTGTACGGAGATGCGGACTTTATCGCCTCTCCCTTTGGCCTGACCCCATCCAACGGCGGCGACATCGGCTGTCTGGACTTCGATGAGGATGGCTTCACGCCAGATGCTGGGGATTGCGACGATACAGACCCCGATGTCTACCCTGGCAGCACCGAGGTCTGCGACGGCATCGACAATGACTGCGACGGCACCACCGACGAGCCCGATGCCACGGATGCTCTCACCTGGTTCGAGGATGCCGATGCCGATGGGTACGGAAACCCCTCCTCGACGGCTCCCGGCTGCACAGCACCGAGCGGCTACGTCTCCGATGACACCGACTGCGATGACTCCGCCAACAATGCAAATCCCGGGGCTACAGAGTTCTGTGATGGGATCGACAACGACTGTGACGGCACTGTCGACGAAGATGACGCAAGTGATGCCCTGGTCTGGAACATCGATCACGACGGCGATGGCTATGGCAACTCGGCCTACACAACGACTGCCTGCAACCAACCCAACGGCTACGTCAGTGACGATACCGACTGCGAGGACCTCGACGCCAGCGCCTTTCCGGGTGCAACAGAGACCTGTGATGGCGTAGACAACGACTGCGATGGCACCATCGACGGCAGCAGTGCGGTGGATGCCACCACCTACTACGCAGACAGCGATGGAGATGGGTTTGGTGACAGCGCCACCACAGCCACGGCCTGCGAGGCCTCCTCAGGCTGGGTGGAAAATTCAGAGGACTGCGACGACACTCAGGCCACAACCAATCCGGACGCCGATGAGGTCTGCGACGGGGCGGACAACGACTGCGATGGCACCACGGATGAAAACACGGCCATCGACACCAGCACCTGGTACGCAGATGCGGACGGCGACGGCTACGGAAACGCCAACTACACTACCGAGGCTTGCAACCAGCCGAACGGTTGGGTCGCAGACAGCACAGACTGTGACGATGGCAGTGCGGCGGCCTATCCCGGTGGCACGGAAGTTTGCGACACTCGCGACAACGACTGTGACGGAACTGTTGACGAATCCGACGCCACAGATGCGAGCACCTGGTATGCGGATGCGGACGGAGACGGATTCGGCAACGCCAGCGACAGCCAGATCGCCTGTGACCCCCCAAGCGCCACGGTAGACGACAACACCGACTGCGATGACTCAGATGCCACCATCAATCCCGACGCACTGGAGACCTATTACGACGGGGTCGATTCCAACTGTGACGGCGCCTCGGACTACGATGCAGACGAAGACGGCTACGACAGTGTCGACTACAACGGTGATGACTGCGACGACACCGACGAGGACATCAACCCAGACCAGACCGAGATCTACTACGACGGCATCGATTCCGATTGTGACGGCCTGTCAGACTACGACGCCGATGGCGACGGCTACGACTCGGCGAGCTTTGGCGGAGACGACTGTGACGACGGCAATGCCGATACCTACCCTGGGGCACCCGACACCCCACACGACGGGGTCATCAACGACTGCGATCTGTCCTCCGACCATGACGCCGACGGAGACGGTTACGACTCCGCCGCATACGGAGGAGACGACTGTGACGATAACAATTCCACCACACATCCCGGTGCAGAAGATCCCTTCTACGACGGCATCGATTCCAACTGTGATGGCTTAGACGACTTCGACCAGGACGGCGATGGCTACCCCGTCGACATCGACTGCGACGATGAAAATGCGGACATCCACCCAGACGCTGAAGACGTCTACTACGACGGTATCGATTCCAACTGTGACGGCTTAGACGACTTCGACCAGGACGGCGATGGCTACCCCATCGACACGGATTGCGATGACGAAGACCCCACCGCATTCCCAGGTGCTCCCGGCTGGTCGGAAGATTGCGAAGAGATTGGCGACACGGGCACAGACACCTCAGAACCTGCCGATACCGGGGACACCGGCTCCGTAGACACCGGCGCACCACCCATCGACAGCGGCCTGTTCGACACCGGCATAGGCAGCGCTGGCATCAAGGGCGGTGGAGGCTGTTCTTGCAGTCAACAAGAGGGACCAGGGGCCGGTCTGTGGTGGCTCATGGCACTCTTGGTGCCGATTTCACGCAGACATAGAAAACAGAGACCGCCGCCATGCCCGAAATAAGCATTCGCTACTGTGTTCCCTGAGGCTACCTCCCCCGCGCCACCGGTCTGGCGGCGCTATTGAAGTCCGAACTCGGTGTAACGGCAAGCCTCACCGAAGGAGACCGTGGGGAGTTTAGTGTGTGGGTCGGAGACACCTGCATCGCCGATAAACACTTAAAAAAATGTAACGAGTTTCCCGAAACAGAAGCCCTGATCCAAAAAGCCAAAGCCCTACTGAACCAATAGGCTATCGCTTCCGTCTCTTCTTTCGGCCTTTCTTTCCGGACTTCTTACCGCTCCCTTCCTGGCCCGACTCGGAAGAGGCCTCGTTCTTGGCCCGGCGTGCTTCCTTCGCCTCCGCCTCACGCTCTTTCTTCTTCAGACGCTTCTTCTCAGCCTTGGCCTCTCGTTTTTCAATCCGAGCCTTCTCAGCGACCGCTTCTGCGCTGAGGTGATCCTCTTGATCCTTGGAAACATACTCCCCGTAGGTGCCCGGAAAATCATTGATCCCCTCTTCGGTGATCTCCAAGACCCTCGTGGCCAACTTGTCTACAAACCAGCGATCATGAGACACAAATATAATGGTGCCATCATAGGCGAGCAGCCCCTCTGCCAGCGCTGCAATCCCCTCCATATCCAGGTGGTTTGTAGGCTCATCCAACACCAACACCGTATCTTCAAGCACACTAAGCCGTGCAAATAGAAGACGGGCTGCCTCTCCACCCGAGAGGTTGGTGAGTTTCTTGTCCACGTCATCCCGTGAGAACAATACTTCCGCCAGCCGCCCGTGGATCTCTCCGATTGGAGCGTCCCCCTTGGAATCCCACAGGAACCCCAGCACGCTCTGTGTTGGGTCCCCCATGGCAGCCTGGTGATCCTGCGGAAAATACCCCGGAGTGGATTCAAACCCCCACTCAAACTCCCCCGCATCCGCAGAAACCTCGTTCATCAGGATCTTTAAAAGTGTCGACTTCCCAATACCGTTGGGGCCAATGATTGCAAGCCGATCACCGCGTTCTACCGAAAAACCGACTTCTTCCAAGACCGAGTTGTCGCCATAGGATTTCCAAATCCCATCCACTTTCAGCACCTCCCGCCCACTGAGACGTCGACCCTTGAGTTTGAAGTGAGGGTATCGACGTGAACTCACGGGAAGCGATTCGATCACAATCTTTTCGACCCGCTTGACCCGCGAGTTGGCTTGCCTGGCTTTTGTGGCTTTGGCTTTGAATCGAGCAATGAAGGCTTTGTGGTCCTCAATCTCCTTTTCTCGCTTGGAAATCTCCGATTCCATCCTCTCGCGAGCCTGGCTTTTTTGTTCCATAAAAGAATCGTAATTGCCCCGATAAAGGGTCACCCGCTCATAGTCCACATCCACAATATGCGTGCACACCCGGTTGAGGAAGCGATGGTCATGAGACACTACGACGGCACAGCCTGAGTAGCCCTGTAGAAAGCCCTCCAGCCATTGAATGGAGAGAATATCCAAGTGGTTTGTGGGCTCATCCAGCAGAAGAATGTCCGGTTCTGAGGCCAGGGTTTTACCCAGCAGCGCTCGGAGCTTGTAGCCTCCAGACAACACGGAGAGGGGCTCTTGGTGAGAAGCCGTGGGAATGTTCAGTCCCTCTAGGATCTCGGCGGCTCTCGCCTCAAGACTATAGCCGTCGTACTGCAGGACAATGTCTTCCAATCGCGTGTAGCGATCGTCATCAAATTCCTCGTGAGCACGCTCAAGCAGCGCCTCCTTTTCCACCATGGCGTTCCACAACACCTCATTGCCCATCATGACCACTTGGAGAATGGAGGTGTTCTCGTAGGCGAAATGGTCTTGTTCCAGCATGCCTACCCGCGCTCTCTTGACCCTAGCAACAGAGCCGCTCGACGCGCTCTCCTCCTCGCACAAGATACGCAAAAGAGTCGATTTTCCAGACCCATTCGCCCCAACAATACCGTAGCGAGAGCCGGCGTTGAGTTGCAGGGATGCATCCTCAAACAAGACCTGCGGCCCATAGGTCTTCGAAAGTTCGGAGATGGTTAGCATTGCGAAAACCCTACCAGCTGTAGAAGCCCTGGCCGCTCTTCTTGCCGAGGCTTCCTTCCGAGACCATCTGGCGCATCAACTCCGGCGGCTCACACGCGGGATTCCCAAGCTCAGCCGCAAGGTACTCCCCAATGCTCATCCGAACATCCAGCCCCACCATATCTGTCAGCTTCAACGGGCCTACCGGGTGCCGGTAGCCCAATACCATCGCCTTATCGATATCCTCGGCGCTGGCCACACCCTGCTCCACCATGCGAATGGCTTCCATACCCAGGCACACCCCCAACCGAGAAGTTGCAAATCCTGGAAAGTCTTTAACGGTGATGACTTCCTTTCCGATTCTGGCACCAAAATCCTGCGCTGTGACCACCACCTCCGGATGGGTGCCTTCATGAACCACCAACTCCAAGAGAGCCATGATGTGCACAGGATTGAAGAAGTGCATTCCGATGACGCGCCCTGGATTGGCCAGCACACTAGCAATCCGCTCAATGGAAAGCGAACTGGTGTTTGTTGCAAATATTGCTTCTTTCGGTGCAAGCTCCGCGAGGGATGAAAACAGGGACTGCTTCAACTCAAGCTTCTCAGGCACAGCCTCCACCAAGAGGTCTGCACCATCCGCCACAGCGTCCAAACTCGTGGTGCCACTGATGCGGGCAAGACTCTCCTCTGCAAGGGATGCATCGACCTTGCCCCGCTCCACGCCCTTCTCCAGGTTGCGCTGAATATGCCCGAGCCCACGCTCGACGGATGAATCATCCAGGTCGAAAAGCACTACATCACAGCCCGCCATCGCCGCCACCTGGGCAATACCGTGGCCCATCGTGCCTGCACCAATCACACCAACATCATTGATTTCCATAGTTTCCTCACACCCGCTCGATAATGGTAGCCACACCTTGGCCCACACCCACGCACAGCGTGGCCAGGCCATATCGGCCCCCTCTGCCCTCGAGCACATTGAGCAAAGTGGTCAGAATCCGAGCCCCTGAGCACCCGAGGGGATGCCCCAAAGCAATCGCGCCCCCATGGAGGTTCACTTTGGCCTCATCGAGTCCCAGCTCTCGAATGACTGCAAGAGACTGTGCAGCAAAGGCCTCATTGAGCTCAATGGCATCGATATCTGCCAAAGTCAGTCCCGCGAGCGCCAACGCCTTCTGAGTCGCAGGCACTGGCCCGATTCCCATAATCTCCGGATCCACCCCAGCTGCGGCCCTAGAAAGGATGCGGGCTCGAGGTTTCAAACCCAGTTCAGCCGCTCGATCCGCTGTGGTGACCAGTACAGCCGCCGAGCCGTCATTGAGCGTGGAAGAGTTACCCGCCGTCACACTCCCGCCCGAACGAAATGCCGCCCGAAGCCTCGCGAGCTTCTCCAAGCTGGAGTTCGCCCGAGGCCCCTCATCCTGGGCCACCACCTTGGGGTCTCCTTTTCGCTGGGGAATGGAAACCGGAAAGATCTCCGAATCAAACCAACCATTTTCCTGAGCCCGAAGTGCCTTCTCATGGGAACCCAACGCGAAGGCATCCTGATCTTCTCGGGAGAGCGTGTATTTATCCACCAGGTTTTCCGCGGTACAGCCCATGGCCTCCAGCGGAAAGAGCGCCTCCATCTTGGGGTTTGGGTAGCGCCATCCCAGGCAGGTATCCCAGCCCGTGATGTTGCCTGCTTTCGGAGCAGTAGGGCCTCTGGGGATTGAATAGGGTGCACGGGACATGGACTCGACCCCACCGGCGATGTACACGCTGCCATCTCCCACTGAAGCCGCTCGGGACGCCTGGTTCACAGCTTCCAAGCCAGACGCACACAGGCGATTGACAGTGACCCCTGGAACCGACTGGGGCAGCCCTGCAAGTAGCAAGGACATCCGCGCCACGTTTCGGTTGTCTTCACCAGCCTGATTGGCACACCCCATAAACACATCGTCCACCAACGCGGGGTCGACCCCTGTCCGCTCCATCAGCGTGGTGATCGCCATGGCGGCCAAATCATCGGCTCGCACGCCAGACAGACCCCCCTGAAAACTTCCGATGGGACTTCGAACAGCATCGATGATGACGGTCTCGTGCATGGTGCCTCCAGCCTGAGGCGGCAGCTATAACCGAAACAGCCACCACCTAGCACCGCTGTTGATAGAGCAATCCGATTGGGTGTTCGGCCAACATGGCCAGGCTCATTCAAAAACCCAGGTGCTTCGGAGCATGGCTGCCCGCGCCCTGTTTGAAGGTTTGGGCTACCGATCGGCGGTGCGGGCACTGGGAGCCTGTCCAGACAAACAGCGTGGGTTTCGTGCCCCCAAGAAGGGCCAACGATTCATTACCGTACAAACCCGTTTAGCTGGACCGCCCCCGAAGATGCGCGGGCGTGAGGTCCTTGAGACCAAATCGATGCAAGGGACGCGTCAGCCGCCCTGCAGCAGTCCGGGCCGCAAGCTCTGCATCCAGGAAGCGATTCCAGAACCGAGACCAGTGTTCAAACCCAGGCGCCTCATAAAACAAAGACTCCAAACCCTCGGGCGTGTCGGGCAACAGGTCGGCCCCGACAGGCAGAACCCCATCCTCTCGAGCAATCTGCTCAAAGTGGGTGTGTTCCTCCACGCGACACCAGTTCATGACCATTCGTGCCCGCCCGGGCATGCTCGCCTGAATGGCAAAGTAAGCCCCCAGCATCGCCAGTTGTTCTTTATGGCTCGTGGACGGTGGGGTCAGAAAGAAGGACCAACTCGCCTTGAGACCCTTCACCCGGCGCACGCTCTCCACACTGTTGCGAATCTCGGCAAAGGACATCTCCTTACGCATGCGCTCTAAACTGGGGTTCAGAAGACCATCCGCCGAAAAGGCCACCCGCTCACAGCCCGCGTCTTGCATCAACCCGAGAAAGTCCGGCTCGACCCGACGAAAACCCAACCACGCTGTCCAGCGAATACGCACGTCCCGCCGCAGGAGTTCCTCACAAATGGCGGCCGCGTGATTGCGGTTGAGGTTGAAGCGACTGTCGGTGAAGGTGAAATGCTCTACCCCAAATTGGTTCTGGAGATACTCAATCTCATCCACCACCACCGACACCGGCTTTCGACGAAGCTTCACGCCGTTGAGGTAGGGGTAGGTGCAATAGGCACACTTCCGAGGACAACCCCGCGTAGACTCCACCCCGATATCCACCACCAGCCCCCGGCTGGACTCCTCGGCCCGATAGTCCTCCCAGGACACAAAGTCCCGACGGGGAAACGATAGGGCTTCAAACTGTGGCAGCTCTGGAGCGCCACTGAACTGCACGACACCCTGTTCATCTCGCCAGAACACACCCGGAACCTCTTTCGGGCGGTCCAGGTTCTCCAACAGCCCCACAAAAGCCACCTCCGCCTCGGACTTGATTCCGTAGTCGAAGGGATAGCGCTCCATGAGCTGCTCCGCGGCCTGCGTAAAGCCCGGGCCCCCCAGTACCGTGGGCACCCCAGGGGCTACACGGGCAATCGTCTCCAGGATGGGGTGTAGCTGGGTGTGAAAGATAAATGGGGCTTTGCGCGTAGTGGAGTCGATATTGCGCTGAGAAACCCCGATGACCTCAGGCTGATACTCCCCAATGGCTCTTTCCAATCGCTTCCAGGGATCCCCCCCAACGTTGAGATCCACAATCCAAGGCTCGTGACCCGCATCATGTAGTGCCGTGGCCACACAAGACAATCCAATGGGAAAAACCAGTGCGTCCGCAACGCCCTTTCTTCCCAGGTAGCTCTGAATCAGCAAGACACGCATGAGTGCCAGTGTATCCGCTACACCCCTCTACTCAATCCAATAGGGTGCGGTACTCGGTCTGGATCGCGCCAAAATGATGTCCCCAGTAGTTGTTGGCATAGGGAACATTGGTGTTGACTGCGAAACGGGTGTTTTGATCCGCTCCAGGCTGGAACCGCATGCCCACCGTAAAGACGTTGAAGGCAAAAGGTCGCTGATTGGAAGCCACGTCTTCCAGTCCTTTTTTCATGTTTGTAGAGCTTTCAATGAACGCACCCACACGCTCGTTGATGCGAACAAAGGCATTGAAGCCACCGCTGTAGATGATTCGTCCTCGGAACTCCAGCTCCGCTCCCGCTTGGACTTGAACATCCAACCCCTCGGCCACATCAAACCGCTGACCAAAGCCCAAAACAGGGCGAACAGCAGCATAGGAGCTCGTACCTTCCGCAGCACTCATCAGGTCGTTGAGCATCAAATCCACCATGCCGGTCAGGATTGACTTGGTGCGCGCTGACTTGATGATGGCGTACTTCCCGCCCAAAATGGCAGAGAGTCCCATGTAGCGGCCCTGCAACGCACCGTGTGCTGAGAGCTCACGAAAGATCTGTTTCTCATAGTCGACATTGAAAGCGATGTGATTGGGCAACCCCATCTCGAACCCAGCACGAAACCGTGACCTGGGATCGATCGACTCCAAATGCATGGGAACATTGAAATCCAACTCCGCTCGCCCGGCATCCACGAGGTTTCCCCCAAGCCCCTCAATGCGCTCACCATAGGCCTCGGAAGTCAGAGCTTCCATGCGTTCGTTGATGTGCTGGCGAAATAGCGTGTTTGGATATCTTTCGAGATAGCGCTCCCAGTTGATGAGCTCTTCCTCGTAGCCCATCTCACGCACTCGGTTGAGCGTCCCCCGGTAGATCTTGGCGTTGTCCACGCCCTCGCCGCCTATCTGATCGGCCTCGATATCGGAGTCCTCATCGAGGAAGTCGGTCTCATCTTCAAGATCATCATCCAGCGACTCCTCGTCCTCGATATTCTCCGGATCTTCATCCATGTCGATTTCGGTATCGCCTTCATCTTCGCGCTCCGTGAACTCTTCGTCTTCTTCCTCTTCAAAATCATCCAGCCAGTCCTCATCGTCCTGGGCGTGCGCGGTGGACACAAAAACCGGGAAGGCTGACAGCGAACCGAGAAGCAACAGTATCGAGAAGTGACGCATGGGGTCTCCACGAGTGGCAATGCGGGATAATAGCGCCATGTAACCGCCTCGCAAGGAAGGCCATGGCATACCCCGAGCAGCCCGACCGCCTCAGAGAAGCTGCGGAACAGGTAAGAGCACACCTGGTACAGCTTCGCGGAGGAGCCCCCTTTCTCTCGCCTGTAGACTCCAGACTGCTGCTGGAATGGCTGGAAGCCGGGATTCCAGTGGCTTTGATACTCCGCACGCTGGAAAAAGTAGCCGCTCAAAGAGCCGCAAAGAGAACCCGGGCTCCACTGACATTGAACGCTTTGAAAAGAACCCTCAAAAAAGAGGTAAAACACGAGGCCAAGCCCGAAGAGTGCACATCACTGTCCACACTGGTGAGTGCATTGCGCACATCTTCAGATACCCAGGAAAGAGCCATCGCAGAAGAGTTCGCCGGAATGACGGAGCAAGGAGAGGCGCTCGTGGAGCAGGCCCTCGATGCAGCCCGTCGATTCTTCGATCGAAAACTGGAAGAGGCCGATCGCGAGCAACTCACCGCAGTAGCCGAGGCTGAGCTCGCCGATCTCAAGGATGTGTTTTCCGCGCAACAATGGGAACGAGCCGTGGAACAAGCCATTCGACAAAATCTACGGGAATCACACCCACTACTGTCCGCTTCTTCAATCTGGGATACGGTGTTTCCATGACCGTTCAGGCCAACGCAATCCGAGCCAACCCCACCTGCGAGAACTGTCGTGGGGAAGGGCTGTGCATCGAGATCCGCGGGCCTTTGGCCCATGCCACACAATGCGACTGCATTCCGGACTGCACCACCTGTGGAGGACAAGGTCGCCGATTGGTGCGAGAGGATGACATTCCCCGCATGGTGCCGTGCTCATGCAGACTGTTCACCCACCGCGCAGAGTTGTTCAATCAGGCTCGAATCCCCGCCCGCCACGCAAATGCTTCTTTTCAGAGCTTCGAACACAGCTCCAAGGAGGCCACTCGCGCACTCGGCGGCACGATGACCTGGTGCAAGTCATTCGTAGAGGGAGGCGCGAGCAGCAAAGGCTTGATTCTTCATGGTGGGGTTGGGCGAGGGAAAACACACCTCATGATCGCCGCCATTCGATCGCTGATTCTCGACCACGGCGTTTCGGTGAGGTTCATCGAGTTCTCCCATCTTCTAGCCGACCTCAAGAAGGGTTTTGACGAGGGGCGAGGAGAGTCAAAGACGCTTGGAGCCCTCGGTCAAATCGATCTCTTGGCCATCGATGAACTCGGAAAGGGCAAGTCCACAGACTGGGAAAGGGCCGTGGCCGATGAACTCATCTCCAAGCGCTACAACAGTATGAAGCCCCTACTTGCCACCACCAACTACCCACCGGCACGCTCCTCCGGTGTTCGAACTTCAAACCTGTCCGACGAAATCTCACTACAAACACTGGAAGACCGCGTAGGCGAACGAGTTTTCAGTCGCTTGATGCAGATGTGCGACATCCAGAGAGTCGAGGGCGAAGACTACCGAGCCAAGGGGCAGTAAACAAAGCCCGTCACCCCATGGTAGGATTCAGTAGTTTCGGGTGTAGAAGACGTATGCCAATTGCGCTCCTATTCAGCATTTTGAGCGGTTGTGCCTGGATTAGTGCCGACGAACACAAAGCACGCCTGGATCCTGACGGCGACGATGTGCTCTGGCCCCATGACTGCGATGACACAGATTCCGAAATCGGTGAGTTGACCTGGTACTTCGATAACGATGGAGATGGCTACGGCGGCGGAAGCGGTGAAGAACGATGTGAAGGCGAAGAGGGCGAAACCACCCGGGACGGCGACTGCGACGACACCAATCCCGACATTCACCCCAACGCCATTGAATTCTGTAACGAAATCGACGACAACTGCGATGGCGAGACAGACAACAACCCTGGTGAACAGCGGTGGTATCGAGATGTCGATGCCGATGGTTGGGGAACCGCCGACGAATACGTCCTGAGAACCGACTGTGCCGTGCAGCCTGGTGATTACACCCAGCAGTCAGGAGACTGTAACGATTACAACTCCACAATCTATCCTGGAGCGGATGAATACTGCGACGATGAAGACACCGACTGCGACGAGGATACTCGAGACCCCCACTCTGTCGATGCATTGCCCTGGCACCCCGATGTAGATGGAGACGGATTTGGAGACATGTACGCTCCGATATTCGACTGCGATCAGCCCGAAGGGCTGATGGAAGACGCCAGCGACTGCAACGACCAGGACGCCACCATCAACATCAACGGCCAGGAGGTCTGCGATGAAGACGACCAAGACGAAGACTGCGATGGAGCCATCGACGACGCAGACGATACGGTCGACCCGAGCACCTACAAGACCCTCTACGAAGACCTGGATGACGATGGGTTTGGCTCCCTACCGGTATTAGGCTGCGACCCTCAGGATTTCCAGGCCGCCAACGCTGGAGACTGCGACGACACTCGGGCCGACATCTCGCCCGCAGGCACAGAAATATGCGATCCCAACAACGAGGACGAAGACTGTGATGGGCTCCGAGACGACGCGGATGACAGCTTGTCGGCCGCGAGCACCATTGCCCACTACGCCGACAGCGATGGTGATGGCTACGGGGATACCACCGCAGTGTTCCTGTGCGATCCCACCACCGAATACCCCACCACAGACAACTCGGATTGCGACGACACTCGGGCCGACATCTCGCCCGCAGGCGTTGAGGTGTGCGACGACCTCGATGAAGACGAGGACTGCGATGGCGCCGTCGACAGTGCCGATGACAACGTAGCCCCCGATTCCTTTCAGGAGTGGTACCAGGATGGCGATGGAGATGGCTATGGCTCGACAAGCGCTCCACAGACCGCCTGCGATCCGCCACCGGGCTACGGGTCTGGAACAGGCGACTGCGACGACACAGACCCAACCATCTCGCCCGATGCCACAGAGATCTGGTACGACGGCGTAGACCAGGACTGCAACGGCGTGGACGACTATGACGCAGACGGCGATGGATATCGCAGCGATAGCCACCCAGACTTAGGGGGTTCGTACGGAACAGACTGTGACGACGCTGTCTTCATGGTCAACCCGGGCCTGGATGAAATCTGCAATGACGGCTGGGACAACGACTGCGACGCCACAACCGATCTCCTCTGTGGCCTTCAGTCCGAAATCTCGGTCATAGATGCCGAGGCCTCTTTCATACCCGAAGGTTCATCTGACGAACCCGGCCTGGCAGTGGGAGGTGGCCAAGACCTCAACCTGGATGGCCTGAGCGACATCATTATCGGCGCACCTGGATTTGATGGAGTCGCACCCAATGCTGGTGCTGCGTATGTGTTTTACGGACCAATCACAGGCGCCACCGACCTGGCTTCTGCCGATCTGCGCATTCTGGGTGTAGGCACCGATAGCTTTGCTGGCACGGCGGTCACGCTCCTGGATGATATGACCGGGGACGGCATTGCAGACATTGGCGTCGGAGCCTACAACCGCCTCGGCGACATGGGTACCGCCTACGTGATCGACGGGACCGCGACGGGACCCGTCAGCGTACTCGATGCCACCTACTCCACTCAGTTCTTTGGAAGCTCTGCAGGTGACATGCTCGGCTATTCCATGGCCAACGTAGGAGACTTCAACGCGGACGGATCTGCCGATTGGCTTGTGGGGGCACCGGCCATTGGAAGCGGGAATCCCGGCGAGGCCTACCTCCTCTATGGGCCCCTTACCAGCGTCTCTTATGACCCGAGCACGGCAGACGTGCAGATCAGTGGTGAACAAGCCGATGACCTGGCCGGCTACGATCTGGCCGGCGGTGGCGACCTGGATGGCGATGGAATCTCCGACATCATTGTCGGCGCACCCTTCTATGACGACCTCAGCGCCGGTGTAGAAGATGTAGGGCGGGCCTATGTCATACCCGGTAGCGGAACGCCCATGCCCCCCATCAACTTGAGCGACGGGTTCGTACACCAACTCAGTGGGAACTCGGAATACAGCGGAGAAGCGGGCAACTCTGTGGCCGGCGCCGGTGATGTGAACGCAGATGGCTATGACGACGTAATCGTGGGTGCCCACAAAGAAAACGACCCCGTGCTCGAAGCCGGCTCAAGCTACGTCTTGTTCGGCCCTATCACTACAGATCTGTCTCTGGACACAGCCAATGCAAAGCTCACCGGCGGCAGTGTCACAGGACACCTGGGCGTCAGCGTCGATGGCGCTGGGGATGTCAACGCAGACGGCTTCTCTGATCTCATCGTAGGTGCCAAAGACGAAGACATCGGCGGGCACGACAGTGGTGTGGTGTACGTGGTTTTTGGCCCGGTTTCCGGGACTCAAGCCTGTGTTCCCAACGAGCCGCTGCAATGCTTGCGTCTGGGTTCGGGAGACCCCCGCATCTACGGGCAACAAAACCACTACCTGGGAACCTCTCTTTCCGGAGTGGGCGACACCAACGGCAATGGATTTGATGACGTGCTGCTCGGCACCTCGGGGGAAGGGGCGTTTCTGCTCCTGGGAGGCGATATCTGATGACCTGGCTCGGCTTACTTCTGATGTTCAACACCGCCTCGGCAGAATGCAGCCTCCGAACCACGACTCGAGATCTCGCCCAGGGCATCTCCGATGTGGAAGCAGCGTTCGTGTCCATGGACATCAACGCATTCAACGAAGCCGAAACCCGGACACTCGCCAGCATCGACTGTCTTGAAGAAGCGCTCACACCCTACGACGCAGCCGGGTTTCACCGCATGTCCGCACTTCGGTCCTTTATTGTGCGAGACGAAGAATCCGCTAAGGCCTCCTACGTCGCAGCGCTGACTTCTCAGCCCAACTACAATTTGCCCGAGTCGCTGGCGCCCAAAGGAAAGTCGCTGGACAGCCTGTACACCGAGGCCCGTGTATTAGCCGAGGAAAAAGCAGACCGGGTCGCCGTAGAGATTCCGAATGGAGCCATCATGACTGTGGACGGTCGCAGGGAGCAGATGCGCCCGATTAGCCGCCCCAGCCTCATACAGCTCCTGGATCTGAAAGGGGTCGTCCTCTGGAGCGGGTACATCGAGAAAGACGGCATGGATCCAGACTTCACCGGTGTGGTGGTGGAGGCACCTGCGGACACCTCACAGGCCAGTCCTGTCATTCAGGATTCCAAAGAGCGTAAGGGGTCGATGGACTTTCGGATCTCCGGTACAAATAGTCCTCGAAACGCAGGTTTTTCCGCTGAAGACAAGCCAAAGTTGATCGCGTCAGCAGCCAGCACTGCCACAGCCATTGTGCTCTATGGACTCGCCGCGAGTGTCGCAGCGAAACACGCAGCCATCACTACGAACTACCAAGAACTCGACTCATTGCAAAAGCGGAATCACCGCCTAATCATCGCTTCCGGCCTGGCTGGCGGGTTTGGGATCGGGTTGGGAGCCGTCATCTACTTCAACTGAGGGTTTCGCCACCTCAGGTGTCCGAGGTGTCACTCTCGGTTTCGGGGATTTCTTGTTCCCCTTACCGGCATCCGAGGAGGCCGGTTTTGAGGGTTTAGAAGCCTTGGTCGTATCTCTCTTCTTGGATTCGATCCCCAATCGCAAATCCCGAACCTCTTCGGCTTTTCGTCGAGTCTTGGACAAACGGGGGTCCAAGCGAAGTGCGTCTCGAAAAGCCGCATACGCAGACTCAAGATCTTCTGCTTCCCAAAAGGCATCTCCCTGAGCATCCAAGGTCTTGGCCAGCGGCCTGGCCGTGGACAACAACGAAGACTCGCGATGGTCCTTGCGCCGAGCGGTAACAAGATGAGCCACCTTTTCTTCCTGAGAAGTGGCCTGCTCCGCAAGCTGCACATAGCATCGGGCCAGCTGGGTTTGGACCGACGGCAGGCTCTCCTTCATGAAGCCACGCTCTTCACTGGCATGATGGCGTGCCTTCTTCCAAAGCCTCTCTGCGTTGGCGCAGTCTGCCTCCGCCGCACTCACACGCAACGCTTCCAGCGCGTCCGAAGCTGCTTGTGAGGCCACTTCAGGCGCCACCACACGAAACACCTTTTCGAAGAACACTTCTCCCCGGCCCATTCGATAGGACTCGGGTTCCGTGGAATCAGCCAGCCTCCCGATAATCTTGCCCTTCTTCACATCCATCAGCAGAAATCCCAGACCATACTCCCCAACCGGAAAACTCTCGGGCAGCACAATGTCCCAGCGCCCCCAGACGGCCTCCCCTTTCTTCCATTTCTTCGGAAGGTACCAGTCATAGCCAGGCGGAAGTGCTGCAGAGTGAAAGTGGCCTTGTCCATCGTCGATGAACGCCAGCAAGCGGAAATCCTTGGTCCGCAGGTCCCCCGAAAGCCAGGTCTCCAAGTACAACACCTGGCCTTGGCCGATCTCAGTGGCCGGCACCTCAAAACCTTCCAGCACGATTTCCTTATCGAATTGCACCCGGCGTGCCGGTGTACCTTCAAATCCTTCGTGCACGAACAAGCTCTTGCGAACGTGGTTGCCCACATGAAAGCTCTTACGGCCTGTGGGATACCCTGGAATCTCGATGTAGTCGGCCTTCCAGATGGGCAGCCGCGGAATCTTGCTCTTGTTTGCCCAGCCTCCGTGCACATGTGCAAAGTCCGGGCGTCTCTCTTCAAACACGTACTCCGCCATAAAGTCCCGCTGGAAGAGGTGCTGCGCCATGGGTACGTCCACAAGGCCAGCGATATCGACGATATCCCATCCCGAGAACCACATGTGTGCACCCATGTCCACATCCAGCAGCGTGACCTCATCCAAGTGCATCTTCTTCTCGATGCCCTGCATGTAGGAGACCCGTCGTCGCACATCCGACACCGTGGTTTCCGGCGTAGGCGCCGCATGGATGGAATTCCAAAGATTCGGCAGGGCCAACACCACCGCAACACACCAGGCCCCGATCATGCGGGCTCTCCCAGGACGAATAGGCAGCGCTTCCACAAGCGCCCCGACCCCCACAGCCAACAAGATGAAGTTCGGAACCGCGGTCAGGGAGAACCAACGCCATTGTTTCATCCAGTCCCCGCCGCTGACCAGAATGAAAAATACGGAACACAGCCCGACCACCAGAACGAGCACGCGAGCGAGCCCACCGCGTGTCCAGCGAGACGCCACGATCAACAAGAGAACGGAAAGCACGAGAAAGCCCACTCGAACCTTGTCCCAGTCGTGATGAATCGGAGAAAACACCGACTCCAATGCTGGCCACCAGTCCGGCTCTGCCCAGCGCCCCCCCTGAGCCTTCCACTCTTTGGGCCAGCGCATGCGTCCATTCCAAAAGAACACCACAGCACCCAGAGAAGTCAGTCCAAGCACCAACCATCGCCGCGCGTCTTTGAGGCCAACCAGTCCGATTGCATAGAGCGGAAGCGCAAAGGCCAGAAAATAGGCCCGTAGGTAGTTTCGGACATAGAGCCAGCCTCGGACATTCCATTTGAATGGCTTGAAGCGATTCTCTCCATCAAGCTTGGCGTAATAGGTATTGGGCCACTCCCAGCCAAAATACGAAAAACGCCATGCATGGTACAAACAGAAGGGCACCCAAAACACCGCGAGCCAGGCCAGAATGGGCCGAATCACGGGGCCTTGTCGCAGCGCCATGATCAAGCGAAACCCTCCAGCTATCGCTGCATAAAGAATCCCCTCGGGTCGGGTCATGGCCAACAACACAAAACAAACGGCCGAGAGCGGACGAGCCGAGCTAGCCCGACCTTCTCGCAGCACACACAACAAGCCAGCAGCCAGCAGAAAGTTGAATAGGCTGTTTTCCAGCCCGGAGGCATTCCACACGACAAAGGTGGTGGAAGCGGCCAAAAAGAAGGGCGCAAGAAGTGGGACCCCATCCTCTTTGCCTGGCCGGCACTCTCGCACCAAAAGGTAGGAGAGAGGCAAAGTAAGTGCACCCAATACAGCCCCGAGAGCCTTCGCGCTGAACCAGACCGGGATCTTCAGTGCGTAGAAGATCGCGATCAGGAGCGTCCAGGTAGGGTTGGAATAGCCCTCGACGCGCTCCCCTCCTGGATACGCCACAAGGCCTTCACCTTCCACCAGGTTCCTGGCAAAGGAGTACGAGATCCCAGCATCTTCAATGAAATATGCCGAAAAGACGAGGTAATGCAGTACGTAGCCAATGCTCAGCAGTGTGAGCACATGCACGTGAATGCGCTCCCGCTCGGAGAGACTCAACCACCGAGCGGCAGTCGACTGGCAAAGGTTACGAAACAAGCTCTTCATGGCGCATCGAAACTAACCGGGGCCTGGAGCTACCGCTTGCGCCGACGTCCACTGGGCTTTGTTGGCGCCACACGCTCTCGTGACCGGTTTCGGGCACGTCGCATGTGTCTTCGCCTTCTCAAATCGAAAAGTTCCGTAAGTTCCGCCGTCAATGCATCCAACTGCTCCCCCCGCTCAACCATCAACAGGCCGGCCGCATTTTGAGCGCGTTGCAGCTCCGGATCTCGGGCAACCACGGTTTCGGGTAACAGTCCCACAACCCGGCCAGCGAGCCTCGGACGCCCCCCAGCCAATGCCACACGTACGGCCTCTTCCACCCGGTCCAACTCACACTCCATGAGCGTTTCAACCCAGGCATCTTCTTCCACAGGCCTGCGACTGGGAAGGGCCAACGGATCGGCACGCTCAGAGATTCTTTGGGCCTTCGGTTTGAGCGGCCTTACGGGCAGCCATCTGCTTCTTCAGTTCGTCTAGCTGGGATTGCGCGTTGGAATCCGCGGCCTTTTCGCGAATGTTGGCGAGCTTCTCGTCCAAAGAGGCTCCGTCAATCTCATCACCAATCTCCGCCTCAGCCTGGAGCTTTTCGATATTTTCTCTCACATTCTCCAACGCCCGGATGTCTGCTTCTGTGGACAATCCATCGAGAGTCTCTTGAATCTGAATTCGAGCTTCCGCGTTGGCCTTTCGAGCCAACATCTGGTCCTTCTCCCTCTTCAGTGCTTCGATCTCTCCGGCAAACGCAATCAATGAGCGCTTGGAATCTTCAGCTTCCGCCGCATTCTTCTCCAGGGTGACCTGAAGCTCGGCAATCTGCACCGTGAGTTCATCCTTCTTCTGGATGAGAACCAAAGCGGCTTCATCTTCACCTTCCTCAACCGCTACTGGAATCTGAGTTTGTATTTCTCCCAACTCCTTTTGCTTGTCATCCAGCTCGGTCTGAGTCTTATTGCGCAAATACACAATGCCCGAGACTGCCTTCTTCAACTCGGCATGGCGCGAAATCCGCTCTTCGATGGCCGCTTCGTACACGGCTTCGGGATTGCTGGTCTCAGCCCCTCCGATCACCCCAGACCAAAATCCCTTCCAGAGGTTTCCCAGTCGCGAAAAGAATCCCATTTCAAGCTCCCTCGTTCGGCGCTTGGAGCGCCTGTGTGACTCAGCCCACTTAGCCGGGCCTGTATTCCTCGTCCTTACGACCTGAAATATCCGATCAAATACCGGACGATAGAGATTATACGTGCAGACCCGGTTTTTCTTGAGATATACGCGCCGACATGCTGGCAGTGTTTCTGCAAACAGTCTGGGCAGCCCCTCTTCCTGTCCACTTGGAACATGCACTCGACGAGCTTGATGCTCCCGAGCTGACCGCACCTGCACCCCCCAGTGAACGGCCCGATACCGACCCGTCCTCCTGGATCTATGGATACCTGCCGTACTGGTCCGAAGGCATCGAGGACGTTTCCTGGACGACCATGACCCATGTGGCCTGGTTTGATGTGGTCCTAGAAGCCGGGGGCGAGCTTGGAATGGTGTCGGCCTGGGAAGACAACGCCAGGCAGGTGGTGGAAAAGGCGGACGCCTACGGAGTGAAGGTCCACCTCACCCTGAGCTGTTTCGAGCCCCGCATTCAAGAAGAAGTACTCCTGAATCGTGGCCTGAGGAACCGGGTCATTGAGGACCTGGTCGACCTGGTCGAAGAAGGTGGTGCACACGGCGTAAACATCGACTTTGAACGACTTCCTGGCTCCCTGCGCAGCGCGTTCGTCGATTTCGTGGAGCGTGTCGCACGCCGGGTAGACGAGGTGGTTGTGGCCACACCCTCAGTCGACTGGGAGGGAGCCTACGATTTGAGCCGTCTCGCTGCAACCTCGGATGCGCTGTTTCTGATGGGGTACAACTACTACCACTCCAGTGGCGACCCCGGCCCAACAGCCCCACTGACCGGTGGAAACATTTGGCTACCCTACAGCCTGGCCTGGAGCGTCGAAGACCATATCTCCCAAGGCGTTGACCCCAAGAAGATCGTGTTGGGGCTTCCGCTATATGGTCACTTGTGGCCCACAGCAGACACCGAGGTGCCTGGCGTTTCTACCGGGATGGCCTCATCGATTTCCCTCGCCCATGCCATTCGGCAGGCCGAAGAGGTGGGCCGGAAGTATGACTGGGAAAGCGCCTCTCCCTATGCACTGCCCACTCGAACCTCACAGCTCTGGTACGACGACCCAGACTCCCTGATGGAGAAAGTGCGATATGCCCGCTCCGAGTCCTTAGCTGGCGTCGGGTTCTGGGCCCTAGGCTACACCCGGCAAGACTCCCCACTGTGGGTATCCTTGGAGAATGAGTTTTCTCAGCCTGCTGCCGGAGCCGGAGATTACTCTTTTGAATCGGCGAACCTGCTCACAGACGACGAACACGCTGTGAGCTTGAGGGGCTGCAGCAGCACCCCTCGCCCCACTGGGTTTGCCTGGGCTGTCTTTGCCCTGTTGGCCTGCTGGACCCGAGGCCGGTCAGGGACAACCGCCACCTGATTCGCGAAATACCAGCCGCTTGCCTTCTTGGGGCTCAATGCCTCGGCAGGTCCGAGAGACACCGCTGAGAAACGTGACTTTTGCGGTGTACTCACCCGGAGGTAGCTTCGCTCGGTTGTCGGGAGTCACAAATCGTTTTCCGCCCATTGAGATCGTGGCCCCCGCAGGCGCAGAAACAACTGAGAAGGAAACAAACTCCGGTGGTGGTGGCGGCGCAGGCTCGAGCACCTCTGGTTCCGGTTCTGGCGCAGGAGCCGCCTTTTTTACAGGAGTCGCTCTCCGGGGGGGAGCTGCCTTGCGCTTCGGAGGTGGTTGAGCCGCGGTGTTTTTGGATGAAGTCTGAGTCGGCTGAACTCCACCGCCCTTCGGAGCCGTATCAGGCGTGGGGGTCACAGCCGCCGGCGTCACAGGCGGCTGGGATGCTTCCGGCGCAACTGCTGACTTTGCAGCCTCCGCAGGCTCCGCAGGCTCCGCAGGCTCCGCAAGATCCGGAGCCACATCCGCAGGAGCCGGCTTCTCTTCTGGCACCGCAACCGGCTCGGCCTCGGCCGGCATTTCCTTCAGCACACTCACTGTCTCCACAACCGCCTTGTTTTCGCTCATAGACTTCTTGAGGAACACCATGCCCCCCACCGCCGTGATCATGCCCAGGACAGCAAGACTCATGGCCCAGCGCCCACCACCAACGGCCATCAACAAAGAGCTTGTGGAAGCGCGAATAATCGACGAAGAAGATGCGCTCGGCGATCGAAGACTCGCGCTGGATTGAGAAAACGAACCCGACTCCACCACGATTCCAGGCTCGTCCAAGGGGATCGGTGGGCGACGGTCTCGATCCTCGTAGAGGGGCTCGACAATCGATTCACAGAATCGATCCAATGTGATGGACACACCGGGCAGGTGACCGAGAAGGTCCAAGCAGCGGGTGCGAAATTCCTGAGAAGAAGGTCGCTTGGTGGGGTCGTACTGCATCGAGTCTACAAAGATCGACAACAAGGTTTCGAGTTGCTCGCCTCCTCCCGCGCCATGCGCCTCCCGCAGGGCATCAATCTTGGCGGAGATCTGCTGATGATGCCGATCCGGGTTGACCGAGAGTCTTCCCATCGGACGACCCGCAACAATCTCGTAGAAGGTCACCCCCAGAGCATAGACATCTACAGCAGGCCCCGAATCCAACCCATCAAAGCGCTCTGGAGCCATGTACCTTGGAGACCCCAGCGTCACGTTCATCGTCTCGGCTTCTCGAGCTCCAAACTCCCCTCGGGCCGTACCAAAGTCCAGAACCTTGACGCCCCCGTTCACCGACAAGATGATGTTGGACGGCTTGATATCCCTGTGAACTACCCGCAGAGGTGCCTCCATACCGGGTGGAACCTTGTTGTAGGCAGCATCTAGCGCACCGGCAATCCGGGCCACAACCTGCAACGCCGCCCCGACAGGCAGAGCCCCATTTTCTTTGACGATCCGGTCGAGCGTCAGTCCGCGAACAAACTCCATCACCACGGCCGGACGGCCTTGCAGAGTGCTCAACTGCTCCACTCGCACAATGCTGTCGTGATTCAGGCGAGAAAGAAGCGCTGCCTCGTCTCGAGAGCGGTGCAAAATATCTTCGTTGTCCGCCCAGGAAGCCTTGAGCACCTTGAGCACCACGGTCCGTTCAATGGCTCCATCCTTGAGACGAGCCACATAGACTGTACCAAACGAACCCTCACCGAGGGTTTCGACCAGTTCTACATCAGAGGGTAGTGCCATTGATTCCCTTGCGAACCCCAAAAATGTAGCACGCCGCTACGTTCAGCGCGGGCTTGACCTCCAAACCCGGGTGTTCAACCGCCTCCGGATTTCAACGAAACAACGGGCGAGAGCTTACAAGCCGTTGGGGTAGGAAGCATCGCAAGTGCTGGCCGCGGCCCCTGGAGTACCCGAATTTCCGTTTGTAAAATCGTACTGGTCGGTGAATTCGGCCGGATAGCACCAGAGGGTGCCATCATCATTCTCAGTGGCCGTAAGGTTTGCTGGGTTGAGCGTCAGGCTCGCGCCTTCGACGATCGTGGGCCAACCCGACTGCCCCGGGGTCCAACTCACCACATCGATAGAGTCACCGTCCAAGTCGAGGCTCAAGCTAGCGTTCAGGTCGGTGGAGAGACAAAACGAGGCCTCTGAGGTCGCGCCCTGTTGAGAGGTGCCGTTCACATCCGAGCCATAAACATAGTCACAGAAGGGCCCCAGCACGTCGTCGGAATGACACAGCACGGCATAGCCACTCGCCCCCACAACCAACCCATCGACACCCACCACAAACTCAGCTCCGCTATCGCAGCTAGTGCTGAATCTCAGCCCATCCACAAACATATCCACGCTGGTCGGGTTGTAGATCTCAAACCATTCCAAATCAGGCTCTGGGCCCGCTGGATCCGCATGAATCTCCGTAATGACGAGGTCACCAGCCAGGCGGAAGGTCTCGTCTACCAGATCGTCACAGTCATCATCGAGCTCGTTGGCCACCTCAGAGGCTGCGGAGTTGATTGCCGAATCGGTGTCGTCGCAGTCCGTGTCATCCGCGACATAGCCGGTGGGCACAGAACAATCCTCGGTGGAGGAATCGGGATTACCAAAGGTGTCGGCGTCCGCATCTTCATAGAAAGTGATCGTCACGCCATCGTCGACACCTCCCTGGCAGTCATCATCGATGTCATTGCATACTTCTGATGCACTGGTATTGACGCTGGCATTCGTGTCGTCACAATCGCCACCGGAGCTCACTGAGCCCGCGCCGTCCCAACCGCCCGCATCGAGCACACAGATCGCTTCCAGATCACCGTCTCCATCCACCTCATCCGCAAGCAGCGAGCCGTCACAGTCGTTGTCCTGGCCATCGCACAGCTCTACGGCACTCAAGAACACAGTGGCATCGCTGTCGTCGCAGTCATCGTTTGTGGCCGAACGCCCTGGCCCCAAATCACAGAAGATGAGCGAGTTCGTCTGGCTCTCATCGCCCTGGCCATCCCCATCGCTATCTGGGAACCACCCCGTACCTCCACTAGCACCCTCTGGATCGCTGTCGTCCGCCTGGCCGTCACAATCCTCGTCCACGTTGGCAGCGTCACAGGTTTCGGCAGCGCCAGGACTGATTGCAGGGTCTGAATCATCGCAATCCCCACCGTCGGGCACTACGCCGCCAGGATCGGCGCACGCGGTCACCTCGGAGTCGTCATCTCCATAGGAGTCCCCATCCAGATCGGCATACCAACTATCGGCATCAATCGCACTGCCTTCATCGGGAGTTCCGTCGCAATCGTCATCCACTCCAGGGGTGCTGCAGAGCTCATTTTCCGCCGGATTGATATCGTCGTTACCGTCGTCGCAATCGTCTGCATTATCAGCCGTGAAGGTTCCACTGGGATCACAAGCTGAGTTGGGCGACACATTCGGATCACCGAACCCATCGAGATCACCATCGAAGTACCAGTCGGTGGGCCCCAACGCCCCTTCGGGATCATTGTCGTCGGTCTGGCCATCACAATCCTCGTCTACATCGCCCGCATCACAGACTTCCGCAGCAGCCGGACTGATGCCCGGGTCTGAATCATCGCAATCTTCATCACCCGAACTGGAGACGTACCCACTCGGCTGAGCACACGCTGCCGTGGTGGCGGTGGAGGTTCCAAAACCATCTCCATCGGCATCCTGGTAGAAGGTAATCGCATCAGAAGCGAAGTCGTCCACCACCCCACTACAGTCGTTGTCCAGACCATCGCACACCTCTGGTACTCCGGGAAAAACGGAATCCAACAGGTCGTCGCAGTCTCCACCATCCGTGATGACCAGGGTGCCATCCCAACCCCCACTGTCGACCACACACTCCACGTAGCCGTCGCCATCGTCGTCGTTTTCTTCTGGCGAAACCAGGCCATCGCAATCGTTGTCCCGACCATCGCAGAGCTCGGTGGCATTCGGATGGACCTGACTCGCATCCAACTCTCCAGGATCATCCAGGCAGTCATCCCCCCCTTGAATGCTCACGCCATCCCAGCCGCCGCCATCCACAGAACACTCCACGTATTGATCGGCGTCGTGGTCGAGTTCTACATCGGGAATCTGGCCATCGCAGTCGTTGTCGAGCCCATCGCAGAGCTCAGTGGCCTGCGGAAAAACCGTGCCGTCGGTGTCCTGACAATCATCTGCTACCGCGACAAACCCGGTCGGGGCATCACAAGCATCTGCTACCTGCGTGACATCACCAAAGCCATCGGAGTCGAGATCTCGATACCAGAGGGTTGTGTTCTCAGCATCGGCTTCATCGATTTCTCCATCGCAGTCGTCATCGTGTCCATCACAGAACTCCAATGCGTTTGGATGGGCATCCGGGTCCGTGGGGCTGCAATCCAGGTCGTTGTCCACATAGGTGACCCCCGAGACCACCGGAGCCGAACACGCCAACTGCGTATCTAGTGGGTCCCCAAAACCATCACTGTCAGAGTCCGCGTACCAGGTGAGCGCGTCTGAGGCATCCGCTCCATCCACGGTTCCATTGCAGTCGTTGTCCAAGCCATCGCAAATCTCAACACCCGCATCGGCTTCTGGGGTGTCCGGGTCATCTGGATAGGCCGCCGCATGATTGTCATCACAATCTCCCGCCCGCGTGGCATTGAATGGCACAAAGGGCTCGCAGGTACATGCGGGCGCCAAGGAGTCACTTCCAAAGCCATCGCTATCGACATCCGCGTACCAGGTGCTGCAATCGAAAGCGCCTTCATCGTTGGCGCTGCCATCACAATCGTCGTCCACCCCCACCGTCAGGCAAGTCTCCTCCGCAGTGGTCTTGATATCAAAATCGGTGTCGTTGCAGTCCACGCCAACACTGCCATCTCTCTGCAAGCGCTGGTAGTGCTCTTCACCGTCTGCATCCGCATCAAACTCGAACTCGTCTCCATCACAAGCGGCATCAATGCCGTCGTAGTGCTCATCTGTGAGCACCCCTGGATTCACATCCCCCGAGCCAAGTTGCACAAGGGAGTTGAGCGCCTCGTAGCCATCCGGTATGCCATCGCAGTCGCTATCTGAGTCCGTCAGTAGTCCGCAATCGGCATCCACCCAGTTCTGCAACCCATCTGCATCGCAGTCCAACGCTTCAGCGCAGTCGGCATCTTCCGAGTTCGGAACTCCATCCCCGTCACAGTCGGTGTAGAGGTCGATACTGTCCAAGCAGTCCGGGTCCGTCGCATTGGGCTCACCGTCATCGTCACAGTCCCCGTAGGGATCTGCGGTCGGCAGACAGTCCTCATCCTCGGGATTGAACACACCGTCTCCGTCGCAGTCCGACAGATCCGAGCAGTCCGAATCAGCATCGTTCTGCACTCCATCCCCATCACAATCCAAGAAGACGTCCGGATTGGAAGGACAGTCCGCCGTGTCCAACTCATTGGGGACGTTATCCCCATCACAGTCATACTTGGTGACCAGACAGGCCTCGGCCGGCCTGTCCCAGCAGTCACCCACACGACTCAAATCGTGACTGAAAAACACGTCGGTGTTCTCCCAGTCGCAGCCGAGTCCTGAGTCATCGTTGGGAATGTTCTCACAATCCGGGTCGTCTACGTTCTCCACGCCATCGTCATCACAATCCAAGGCGCTGAGGCACTCTGGGTCGTCCGCATTGGGGACACCGTCCTGGTCGCAGTCGAGGTAGTAGGGCCGAACGTTGAGCCAACCATCCCCATCGAGGTCGGCATCGCTGCCATCACAGTTCTCATCGATGCAGTTGTAGCCAATCTCAACGGCGTCTTGGAGGGAGTTGGGGTTTGCTGCGGCGTCTTGGTCGTTACAGTCGGCTCCTTTCGGAAATGAATCACCATCCTGGTCGTCATCATTCCCGTCACAGTTCTCATCGATGCCGTTGTACCAGACCTCCTCCGCCGTC
>JAYZDK010000166.1:0-4256 GCA_036337845.1 Myxococcota bacterium
GCGAACTCCGCAAGATTCGAAAGGTTGAGCTTCGCATCGGAAGTGACCGAGAGGAACTCCACGAGGTAACTCGAGAGTTGCGACGTGGTGAGCAGATGGCTGAGCTTGCCAAGTGTGAGTTGGTCGAAGCCAACCTCCGCCTGGTCGTGTCCATTGCCAAGAAGTACACCAACCGGGGTCTCCAGTTTCTCGACCTCATCCAAGAGGGCAACATCGGCCTGATGAAGGCCGTCGAGAAGTTTGAGTACCGCCGAGGCTACAAGTTCTCAACCTATGCCACTTGGTGGATTCGCCAGGCCATCACCCGAGCGATTGCTGACCAGGCACGCACGATCCGGATTCCGGTTCACATGATCGAGACCATCAACAAGGTCGTGCGCACGAGCCGCTACCTCGTTCAAGAGCTTGACCGGGACCCCACTCCCGAAGAGATCGCCGAAAAGATGGAACTGCCTGTCGACCGGGTCCGGAAGATCCTCAAGATCGCCAAGGAGCCCATCTCGCTGGAGACTCCCATCGGAGAGGAAGACGACTCGCACTTGGGCGATTTTCTGGAAGACAAGAATATTCTCGACCCCAGAGAAACCGTCATCAATAAGAACCTCACCGAACAAACCCGAAAAGTACTGGCCACGCTGACTCCACGCGAGGAAAGAGTGCTCCGGATGCGCTTTGGGATTGGCAAGAACCACGATCACACCTTGGAACAGGTGGGACAGGATTTTGAGGTCACCAGAGAGCGAATTCGGCAAATTGAAGCCAAGGCTCTTCGTAAACTTCGGCACCCAAGTCGCTCTCGGCGGTTGCGTGCCTTCATGGAAGGCTGATAACGGGCCTCGGGCCCATAGCTCAGCGGTGAGAGCACCCGGCTCATACCCGGAGGGTCCCAGGTTCGAATCCTGGTGGGCCCACCCTCATTTATTGACTGCTCAACGCAGCAGCCGGAGCTTCTCCTGCACGCCGACACTCTGAAACTGATCACCCTGTGGGACGCGGAGGTCATCCGAGACCAGCTTCTCCTGGACATCGCTTCACTCCAGCAGAGCATCGATGCCGCCGAGGTGGCCCTCGCTAAGGCCCAACAGGACATTCGTCTGGTTGAAGAAGAGCAGGAAGCCAAGAAGACCGAAGAACATACCCACAGCCGGCGATTTCACACCTACTCGAAAAAGCGGGATGAAACCCGAGAGTTGATCGACACAGGAAGAGCACCCGACTACGAGGTTGCCGAGCGGCAATACGCTTCTTGCGCGGCCATCGCTGATGAAGAAGAAACGCAGCTACTGGAAATCATGGAGCAACTCGACGTTATCTCCGAGAAGCTGAAAAACACCATCTCGGTCAGTGAGCTCAAGGAACACCAACGCGACGAGCGCAAGCAAGACCAGGCCGACCAGCTCCCAGGCCTGCAAGAACAACTAGACGCGGCTACAAGCGTTCGGGATGCCGCTCGCAGCGACACACCCAAGCACTTGATGGGCCGCTATGACCGGCTCCGAACCAAAGAGTTGTCCTGTGTCGTTCCCATTGTGAGCGGTGCGTGTTCTGGGTGCAGGATGAAAGTCACAAGCGTCCATCTCGCTGAACACAAGCGAGGCGCTACAACACATCACTGCAAGAATTGCGGACGATTCCTGGGCGCTTTGAATTGATCGCTGTACCTCCAATCGGATAAGGCACTGGCTGGGTCGAAGAAGCCAGGGCGTTCGCCGGCACAATTTTTGTGCGGGAGGAAAGTCCGGGCACCACAGGGCAGGTTGCCGGGTAACTCCCGGTCGCGGCAACGCGGAGGCAAGTGCAACAGAGAGCAGACCGCCATGGAATTTTCCTTCCGGCTATCGACGGCAGCAATCCAGCGCTCTGCGTTGGCGTGGCGGCCCGAAAAGTCGGCGAGTCCTTCGGGTCTCGGGCAAGGGTGAAAGGGTGGTGTAAGAGACCACCGGCGGCCTCGGTAACGGGGTCGGCCAGGCAAACCCCATCCGGTGCAAGGTCGAAAGTGGACAGGGCGGCCCGTCCTACGTCCCGGGTAGACCGCTTGAGGTGCTGGGTAACCAGCATCCTAGATGAATGAACGCCTCCTGCGAGCGGGTAACTGCTCGCTGGAACAGGACCCGGCTTATTGGCTTCTTCGGCCCTTTCTCATTTTACGGTTGACGCCACCCACACCGAACATAAGTGCATACGAACGTTGGAGGCCCCATGGCCCGTAAACAAGATGCCCTCGATTACCACGAGTTCAACATTCCAGGAAAACTGGAGGTTGTACCCACAAAGCCGCTGCACACACAGCGCGACCTCTCCATGGCCTATACGCCTGGAGTGGCCGAGCCTTGCCGGGCGATCGCCGACGATCTCAGCCAGGTCTACAAGTACACGGCCAAGGGAAACCTCGTTGCCGTTGTGACCAATGGAACCGCCGTGCTCGGACTGGGAGACATCGGCCCCGAGGCCTCAAAGCCTGTGATGGAGGGCAAAGCGAACCTGTTCAAGAAGTTCGCCAACATCGACGTGTTCGATATTGAGCTGGATGCCAAGGACCCCGACGAGGTCGTGGCTGCGGTCAAGGCTATCGCTCCCACCTTCGGTGGTATCAATCTGGAAGACATCAAGTCACCAGACTGCTTCTATATTGAGAAGCGACTCCGAGAAGAGCTGGACATCCCTGTCTTTCACGATGACCAGCATGGCACCTCGATCATTGCAGCGGCAGCGCTACTCAACGCTCTGGAGGTCTCGGGCAAGAAGATCGAAGAGGTCCAATGCGTGTTCTCAGGTGCGGGAGCGGCAGCCATTGCAACAGCCCTTCTATTCGAGTCCCTGGGCATGACTCACGAAAACATTTGGATGTGTGACTCCAAGGGGCTCATCTATCCGGGCCGAGAAGCCCCCTTCTCCGACCAGTCCGCGGCATTTGCCCAGGAGACGGAGCTCCGAACGCTCGGTGAGGCACTTGAGGGTGCGGACATCCTAATCGGGCTTTCCATCGGAGGCGTGGTAAGCCAAGACATGGTTCGCAAGATGGGTGAGAAACCGATTCTCTTCGCCATGGCCAACCCAGATCCCGAAATTCTCCCTTCATTGGCCAGGGAAGCCAGGCCGGATGCCATCATTGCCACAGGCCGATCGGACTTCCCAAACCAGATCAACAACGTACTCGGGTTTCCATTTGTCTTCCGAGGTGCTCTGGACTGCCGTGCCAGCTCCATTACCGAGGCCATGAAAGTGGCTTCCGTTCGAGCCCTGGCCGCTTTGGCTCGAGAGGATGTTCCCGATAGCGTTCTGCGAGCCTACGGAGTCCGAGAGCTGGACTTCGGCCCCGAATACCTGATCCCCAAACCCTTCGACCCTCGTGTCTTGACCTGGGTAGCTCCAGCTGTTGCACACGCTGCAGCCGAATCTGGAGTCGCCAGAGAGCCAATCGAGGACCTGGAGGCCTACCGAAACAAGCTGGAACGCCTAATCGAGCGCTCCAGAGAGTTCTTGCGGCCCCTGATGAATCGTGCCCGCAACTCGGGGAAGCGAATTGTATTCCCAGACGGGACGAACCCGAAGGTACTCAAGGCGGCACAGATCCTGGTAGACGAGGGGATCTGCAAGCCCCTGCTCATCGGCCCGGAGTGGAAGGTGCTGGCCCGTGCCGAACAGGCCAATGTGGATCTCACAGGAATCGAAGTTCTGGAAGTGGCCCAAGACGAGCGATTTGACGCGATGGCTGATGCGCTCTGGACTCACCGTCAAAGAAGCGGCTTCACTCGCAGTCGCGCCAGACGTAGTCTGCGAAGCCCGACCACGTTTGGCTGCATGTTGGTGCGTGAGGGCTATGCCGATGGCCTCGTAGGCGGGCTGATGCTCCCCTACGCAGACACCCTGCGCCCAGCACTCCAAACCATCGGGACGGCTCCAGACGCCAGCCTCGTCTCAGGGGTGTACGTCATGCTGTTCAAGGACAGACAACTGTTCTTTGGAGACTGCACGGTCAACGTAGACCCCACCGCCGAGAAGCTAGCGCAGATCGCAGTAAACACGGCCAACGTAGCGGCTTCCTTCGGACGTCAACCCAAAGTAGCCATGCTGTCCTTCTCGGATTTTGGTGAATACCGGGGAAGCAACGACGTGGACAAGGTCCGCCAGGCGGTTGAGATTCTCAAGAAGACCCACCCCGACCTCATCGTGGATGGCGAACTACAAGCCGATACGGCTGTGAACTCCCAACGTGCGCAGGAGCTGTTCCCATTCTCTCCCCTTCAAGGGCAGGC
>JAYZDK010000167.1:0-14560 GCA_036337845.1 Myxococcota bacterium
GGAAGAGGCGGTAGAAGAACAGGCCGATAAGCCACCTGAAGTAGAGAAGCCTGCGGAAACTCCTGAGGAGCGAGCGGCGAGAGAAGCGCTTGAGCAGGCCAAACAACAAGAAGAACTACGAGCTCAGCTTGAGGACAACCCATTGCTGGCGTCCTTGAAGCTTCTCGGTACCACCGGTGACCACAACTCCGGCTTTGCGGTGGACGACCCGTTTGCGGACTCTGACTTTGTAGGTCAGGACCTCGACCAGGCCCTTGCAGGCGTTTCGGGAGTTGAGGTGGCGTCTGCAGCCAAGTTGGATGTGCGAGGTGATGGTGGCGGCAGTGTAGATGCAGCCACGATTGGTGACCTCAAGACAGGTGCTGGCGGCAGCGCGTCGGTTGGCGGCGATGTCGGCGTCAAGGTTGAGGGAGACGTGGATCTGGGTACGGCGGATCTCTTTGGTGAAGGCGACGAGGATGCCGTTCGGCGAGTGGTTCGCAAGTACAAGGGACAGATCAAGTACTGCTACGACAAGCGCCTGAAAGAGAACCCGGACCTCGGTGGACGGGTGGAGATCGAGTTCACGATTGGCGGGGGGCGTGTGCGTAGCGCCAATGTTTATGGAAATACTACAGGCGACACCGCCCTTGCGGACTGTATTATGCGTAAGGTGAAAGGCTGGGGCTTCGACAAGGAAGTCGAAATGGACGTCGTCTACCCATTCGTTCTCACAAAGTAGCACGCACCCTGGGACGCTCCAGGGCCCAAAGACAGGAATCGAACAATGCGCCTCAACTCATTGAAGCCGCTTCTGCTTGCATCAACTTTTTTCTGGAGTCCGCTCGTTCTCGCACAGGGTGCAGACGAGGTCCGGGGACAGCTGGAACAGAGCTCCACGACGAGCCCACAGGAAAAAATCGCGTTTACAGAACGAGCTGTTAGCGAGATCCAGGCTGCAGAGCGGAGCATGTCCAAATCGCTTGAACAGGCTGAAAAGGACAAGGACCCGGTCAAGATTCAATGCCTCACGAAGAAGCTGTCTTCGACCCGTGCACTTCTGGAGGTCAGCATGGCTGCCCAGGCACGGATGATGGAGGCCATTGAAATGGGCGCCAGTGACAAGGCGGACCATGAATTCCGGCGAATCGCCGTGGCTTTGTCCAAGGAACGGCAGTTCCTGGCGGAGGCTGAAGCGTGTACTGGAGAGAGTGGAAAGGATTCGGGCCAGACGCAGATTGAGGTCGTCGGTGAAGGCGTTGAGGTGGTCGACGTGACCGAACCACCAGCCGATCCGGGTGGCGATGTGGGGATTGATCCGCCGGATACTTCCCCCTTCGAATAGTAGATAGTTCTCTCTTCGAAGAGGAAAAGCCCGCTGCGGGCCTTGCACAGCCCGTAAAAACGGGTCAGTATTGTCGCCCGCCGTGTGGCTGGAACTAACCGTTAGACGCTGAATAGGGTGCCGTTGTTGCTGAGAGAACCATTGGTTAGCCGGGGACTGGGTTTGCTCTTGGTAGCACTCGCATGGGGAGATCCCTCTTCCGTGGCTGTGGGGGCGGCTGGGGAGCATGTAAAGCTGGGGCAGGGAGAGCTTGAGCCCTCCGTTACTGCTCGCACGACCTGGCGCTCGAACGTCTATTTGCAGGAGCAGAATGAGCTTTCGGCGCTGGCCGTGGTGTTGTCTCCTGCGTTTAAGTTCAAATCGGATGGGGAGAACGCGCGTCTGGCCTTGGATGGGAGCTGGGGGTTGAGGCAATATCTCACCACTGCGCGGCAGAATCTCAGTAGCTATGGCGAGACGAAAGCCTCGGGTGCATTGACGCTGCTTCCTCGTTCCAGGATCTCTATTAAGACGGCCATGAATCACTCTCGTACGACTCGTGCGATTGAGAATCGTGGCGCCGAAGAGAGCTTGATTACCTCGATGACCAACCGCGGTAATGCGGCTTTGTCCTTCCAGCCGGGTAGCGCCCTATCGTTTAGCGTGGGTGGCTTCGGAAGCTTCGATGACTACCGCGTGCCGAGCTATGCCACCTCGAAGGCAAACGGAAAGCTCAACAACCGTTATGGCTTCGGCCCGGAAGTTGCCCTGAAGTGGACCTTCTTCCCGCGCACGGCTGTGCTGGGTAGCTTCTCCAAGAGTTGGTACGATTGGGACGACAACGTTGTCAGTGCTGTGGGTGATGACGGCCAGTACACCGATGACGTGGGCGACTACATGGCCATGCCGAACTCGGAAGCCTGGAGGGCCATGATCGGCCTGCATGGTCGGATTACCGAGCGCTTGGTGCTCAGTCTCTCAGGGGGCTACGGAGAAGCGGATTACGATGAAGACTCCGTGGATGCCGTGGCTGAGGAAGAGGGGGATAGTTCGTACGATCAGGACTTGGAAGGTTTCCCCAGTGGCCTGGTAGTTCGGACGGCGCTGCAGTGGAGCCCCCGTCGTGGACACACCTTTGACCTCGGGTATTGGAAGGACCATCAAGACAGTTGGTTCACCAACTACCTGTCCTACCACTACGGCTACTTGCGCTATGACGGCATGATGACCTCTCGGGTACTCATGGGAGTAGAGGGCGGCTACCGCCTGGAGACCTACCATGGTGAGGTCACCCGGGCGGACCACCTGATCCGTGGCGAGGGCTACCTGACCTTTCGAACAAACGGTTGGGCAGATTTGAGTCTGCGTGGGTTTTGGACCCGCCGTGCGTCGGCCAACGAAGATGTGGATGCCTCGGTTTATGGCACCAACCTGGCCTGGATTGAGTACGACGACTTCGGTGGTACCGTCGACCTGACTCTTCGTTATTGAGTAGGCTCAGGCCCGCATTCGGGTCGTTGGGCTAATATCGGGGGGCTTGAGACCACTGCCAGGCGGTGGACACGATGTCGTCTACGCCGGCAAATCTCGGCTCCCAGCCAAAGGTCCTCTTGGCGGCCTCCGCGGAGGCGTACAGGCCCGGAGGATCCCCATCTCGACGAGGGGCGTCTTCATAGGGCACAGCCTGGCCGGTCACCCGTTCAATGCTCTCCAGAATTTCCAGGACCGTGGTTCCGTTGCCGGTTCCCAGGTTCCAGGCGCCGCTGGCTCCGCCACCCACCAGATAGTCGGCGGCCTGGCGATGTGCGAGGGCAAGGTCCAGGATGTGGATGTAGTCTCGTACGCAGGTGCCATCTCGGGTGTCGTAGTCTCGGCCGAACAGTTTCAAGGCCGGGCGACGTCCCAGGAGTGCATCCAATGCCAGTGGGATCAGGTGGGTCTCGGGGTTGTGTGACTCGCCGAGGGTTCCGTCAGGGTGGGCACCTGCAGCGTTGAAGTATCGGAGTGACGCGATTCGAAAGCCGTGTTGGTCGCTTGCCGAGCGCAGGACCTCCTCCACCATCTTCTTGGACGCTCCGTAGGGGCTGACCGGTCTCTGTGGGTGTGACTCGTCCAAGGGGAGCCGATCGGGGTCGCCGTAGACAGCGCAGGTGGAGGAAAACACCAGGTTGAGTACCTCCGCCTTTCGCATGGCTTCAAGTAGTGTGATGGTGCCTCGAACGTTCACGTCGAAATAGTGCAGGGGATTGTGAACGGATTCCCCAACGAGGGACTTGGCAGCGAAATGCATAACGGCATCGAATTGATGTCCAGCAAAAGCGCGGTCGAGCGCGTTCGGGTCGCGGATGTCCCCTTCCACGAGCTCGCAGGTCACCGCTTCTGAGTGCCCCGTGGAGAGGTCGTCGAACACGACGACTTCTGCGCCTTGATCAAGCAGGTCACGTACACAGTGTGAGCCAATGTAGCCGGCTCCGCCAACGACGAGAATTTGTTTGCCCATGGGCGCCCAAACTGCCCTCCCGGGGACGGCTTGTCAAGAGTGTTGTGGTCTCCTATGTACCTAAATTATAATGTTTTACATGAGATAGGGTGATGACTGGTCAAGAGTTTTCTGGTAGGGTAGAGGCTCCACATCTCTCACCCGGAGAACTGGTTGGCTACCCGAAAGAACACCAGCAGATCCTCAAAGCAGAAGAAGTCCACCCCTGCCCGGGCGGCAAAGCCTAAACGGGCCCCCCGTCGAGGTCCTGCGAAATCTAAGGCCGACGGCCCCCTGAAGGCGCTGACACCTGAAATACGCCGAGCCCTGGGTTTTCTGGGCGCTTTGGCGGCCTGCGGGTTTCTCGTACTTTCTCTGTTTTCCTATTCCCCGGATGACCCGGCCATTTCTCGGTGGACCTCGTCTGTCCATATTGAAAATTGGTGCGGACGTTGGGGCGCCCTTCTTGCTGACCTTCACTACCAGTTGCTGGGTTGGGCGGCGTGGTCGGTGTTGCCCTTCACGGGTTGGCTCTGGCTGCGCTTTGCCAGGCGTGCCGGTGGAAGCGTTGCACGTCTGCTAACTGGCCTTCTCGGGACCTGGTGGACCGCTGTGTTCTTTGGTCTGCTGTTTTACGGAGATGCCTCTAGGGACTTCCCTGCCGGGGGAGTGGTGGGACAAGGCACGGCTGGATGGCTGTTGGACCACATGGGAACGGTAGGTGCCTATGTGTTTGCGCTCATCGTGCTCTTGGCCAGCTGTACCGTAGTGTTTGGAATCCAGTGGGAGAAAATTGCGGACCGGGCCGTCAGCGCCGTGGAGACTTCAAGCCCTACGATTCGGCGGGTGGCCTTGGATGTCGGGGCCGCTGCACGAGTGGTTCTGTTGGCCTTGCTGAAGTGGGGGTCGGCCGGTGTTCGGTTGCTGGGTCAGAATGGCGGTGAGTGGGTCCGCACCGCGATTGATACCCGACTCTCACGTCGGGAGACACTTCGGGTCGGCGAAATGGCGGGCGTGGAGCCCATATTGGGTGTGCCCATCCAGAGAATGGAACCAGACTTGGGCTTTGATATCTCCCATACGGCGGTAGAGACACAAGCTGGGGGAGAGAGCGATGACCTCGGTGCCAGCTTGGAGGGTGTTGTACCGACCGCGGTTGCGGCCCGTCAAATGGTGGAGGTCGAGTATGTACCTACATCTGCAGAAGACTCCCCGGATACCTGGGTGGATGAGAACAGCGCCGTGGTCGAGGTGGATCGCGTAGTGCTCGCGGATGGGGAGCTTGATTCCAGTTGGGCGGAGGCGGCCACCCGGGGGCAACCAGAAGCCCCGGAAGAGTCCCCTGCAGAGGTGCCGTCGGTAGGTACCCCAGTGGACTCTATGATTCAGCCTGGACTGCTGGAGTCGGGGGGCGATGCTTCCCATGGTCAAGTGGTCAACCCAGCCACGCCAACCACATTGTACGAACTCCCTGACCTCTCCTTGTTGGACAGGCACGAGCGAGAAGTGGGTCAGCTCAATACGGCTGAACTCAACACACTCGCCCAGAACCTTACCGAAAAACTCGCGGACTTCGGGGTTCGCGGTGAGGTCACGGCAATACGCCCCGGACCTGTGATTACCATCTTTGAGTATGAGCCGGCGGCCGGTGTAAAGGTGTCCAAGATTGCCGGGCTCACCGACGATATCGCCATGGCCATGCGTGCGATGCGCGTTCGGATCGTGGCTCCCATTCCGGGGAGGGGTGTGGTTGGCATTGAGATTCCGAATGAGGTTCGTCAGACGGTGTGGTTCCGCGACATGCTGGTGTCGGACGAGTTCCAGAAGGAAGAATGGGCACTGCCGATGGCCTTAGGGAAAACGGTTGAGGGACGCCCGCGTATCGGTGACCTGGCTCGCATGCCTCACCTCCTTGTGGGTGGTACCACGGGCTCCGGTAAGTCGGTGGGTATCAACGCAATGCTCATGACCATGTTGTATGCAAAGACTCCCGAAGAACTCCGCATGATTTTGATCGATCCCAAGATGCTGGAGTTCGAGCCGTACCAGGGGATTCCTCATTTGCTCCATCCGGTGGTCACCGAGCCAAAATTGGCAGCCGCTGCGTTGAAGTGGGCGTGTGGAGAGATGGATGCTCGCTATCGCTTGCTGGCGGCTTGGGGAACTCGCAACATCGAAATGTACAATCGAAAGGTCGAGCGTGAACTCAAGGATTGGAACCCGAAGAAGGCCCGTAAGTTTGCTCCCAAGGGATGGCCCGAGTCTGAGCCGCCCCCAATGCCGAGCCGCCTGCCATTCATTGTGATTGTCATTGACGAGCTTGCAGACCTCATGATGGTAGCGGCCAAAGACGTCGAGGAGTCCATTGTTCGGCTTGCTCAGAAAGCCCGGGCTTGCGGCATACACCTGATTGTGGCCACACAGCGTCCTTCAGTGGATGTCATCACCGGTCTCATCAAGGCGAACATGCCTTCCCGTATTGCCTTCCAGGTGCGGTCCAAGATCGATGGTCGAACCATTCTCGATCAGAACGGAGCGGAAACTCTCCTGGGAAGAGGAGATATGCTCTTCCTCCCTCCAGGCGTCAGCACAATCGAGCGGTTGCATGGCCCCTTTGTCACGGATGAGGAGGTCGGAAGGGTGTCTGAGTTCCTGGAAATGCAGGGCATGCCCGCCCATTCTCCGGAGATTGTGCTCGAGGAGGCGTCGGGCCCCGAAGGCACTGAAGAGGGGGATTATGACGAGGTCTATGATGTGGCGGTGCGATTGGTGGCCGAGCAACGCAAAGCATCGACCTCGATGATTCAGCGCTATTTGAAGATTGGATACAACCGCGCTGCCCGCATCATGGACATGATGGAACGAGAGGGTGTGGTGGGCCCAGCGGATGGCGCTCGACCACGTGAAGTGTTGGTTGGTCCTCCCTCGATGGTGTGACCGGTTGAATGTAGAAGGGGATTCCCCGTCTCCAATGCTGTGTTAAGAGAAAGGTTGCCGGCATGGAGAGTTCGTACATGCGTTTGTATTTGTCCCTGGTTCTGATGTGGTTTGCGGGTAGTGCTGCGTTCGCGCTGCCGCCCAAACCAACTACCGATGAGGTGGTTCGCGGCATTGAGTCGACCTATGAGGGTGTCGAAAGCCTGAGGGCTGAATTCGTTCAGACGACCCGTTCCGCTGCTCTGGGGGAAGGTCAGAAACAGCGGGGACGTATGGAGATCAAACGTCCCAGTAAGATGCGCTGGGACTTCCAGCGCCCTGAGCCCAGACTCTTTGTCACCAATGGCGAACGCATGTGGGTCTACTCTCCCAAGGAGAAGCAGGCGATTCTTTATGAAGACCAGGCGATGTTGGGTAGCGGCGTGCAGTCGCTGTTGACAGACCTCCAGAAACTCGACGAGCAGTTCACCGTCCAGGAGATTGAAGATCCCGAGGCCAAACGCGTGAACAACGTGGTGCTGGAGTTGACTCCCAAGACTGAGAACGCCAACTTCAAGAGTTTGCGTCTGGAGCTCACTCGCAAGAAGTACCTACTGAGGCGCTTGGTGCTGGTAGATGCGTTCGACACCGAAACAGAACTGGCCTTTACCCAGGTGCGGCTGAACATGGCAATGGACGATTCCGTCTTTGAGTTTCAGCCTCCGGAAGGCGTTGAAGTCATCAAGCCCACGGGCTTTTAGCGGCATCGTTGAGCGGTATGGAAAAGGTTCACCTCGTCTCGTTAGGCTGCCCAAAGAATCGTGTTGATTCCGAGGTCATGGTTGGAAAACTGCACCGGGGTGGTGAGTGGTCACTGGTGGATGAGCCTGCTGAGGCCGATGTCATCATCGTGAACACCTGCTCGTTCATTCAACCGGCCACCGAAGAGTCTATTGATACCGTTCTGGAAATGGCGGGCTACAAGTCCGAAGGTCGTTGTAAGAAGCTGGTGGTTACCGGCTGCATGGTTCAACGCTATGGAAATGCGTTGGCCGGAGAGCTGCCGGAGGTGGACCACTTCCTCGGCACAGGCGAATATCATCGGATCGAGGAAGCGCTGCGAGCCCGGGCCGGTGAGGCTCCAAAAAGCTGGATTGATACACCGGTATTCCAGCACGATGATCGCGACGCACGTGTCAACTCCTGGGCGCCGCACTCGGCGTATCTGAAAATCTCCGAGGGATGTGACCATACGTGTACCTTCTGCATCATTCCGAAGCTCAGAGGCAAGCTCCGCTCTAGGACGATTGAGTCCCTCGTGGCGGAGGCTACCCGCCTTGTAGGGGAGGGGGTGGTGGAGCTCAATCTGATCTCACAGGACTCGACCGCCTATGGTCGGGACCTTGTGGGTAAGCCCCAACTCGCGGAACTCATACGTGCGCTCGCGGGTATTGATGGGCTGCGTTGGATTCGGATTCACTATGCCTACCCTATCGGTATCCCCGACACTCTCCTGGCTGCGATAGCGGAAGAGGAAAAGGTGTGTCGCTACCTCGATATGCCCTTGCAGCACGCATCGGGACCGATGCTCAAGGCGATGCGTAGAGGGGTCACACGTGAGGGACAGGACCGTATTCTTCGGCGAGTGACCGAGGCAGTGCCCGGGCTTTCGGTACGAACCACATTCATCGTGGGGTTCCCCGGAGAAACCGACGAGGATTTTCAAGAGCTGATGGACTTCGTTCGAACCTGGCGGTTTTCCCGGGTGGGAGTGTTTACCTACTGCCAGGAGGACGGCACTCCCGCAGCGGAGCTGCCGGGCCAGGTCGAGGAGGAAGTCAAGCTCGAACGGCAGCGTTTGCTGATGGAACTGCAAGCCAAGATTTCCCTGGAACACCATCAATCGCTGGTGGGAAGCATTGTTCCTGTCATGCTCGATGGAACTTCTAAGGAGCACGATCTTCTTCTGGCGGGACGATTGGAGAGCCAGGCGCCCGAGGTGGATGGTCAGGTGCTCATTACCTCCGCGCCCAGTGGGGTCCAGCCCGGTCATGTGTTGCCGTGTCGTATCGTTCAGGCGGCCGAGCATGATCTGGTAGGGGAGATCATGGGGGGCGTCCATTGAAATCCCTGTCTGTTATTTTTCCTGCGTTCAACGAGGTGGGCAATATCGAGCTCGCCGTAGCCACCTCCGACTCGGTGTTGTCGCGACTGGACTTGGAGTATGAAATTGTCGTTGTGGACGATGGTTCCAACGATGGCACGCGGGAGCAACTCGAGGCGCTGTGCGAGAAGTACGCTCGTGTTCGGGCTGTCCATCACCCGACGAACCGAGGTTATGGCGCAGCTCTGAAGTCGGGGATTACAGCAGCTCGTTTCGAGCACATCTTCTTTACGGATGCAGACCTTCAGTTCGACATTGAGGAAATCAGTCGGCTGATTCGGTTCGCGGATCGTTACGACGTCATTGCGGGATATCGCCAACGGCGATCGGACCCTTGGATTCGCCGAACCAATGCCTGGGCTTGGGGCGTGTTGGTCGGTGGCCTCTTTGACTTGGGCGTCCGGGACGTGGACTGTGCCTTCAAGATCTTTCATCGGCGTGTATTTGAGCGCATTCCCATCTGCTCGGTAGGTGCATTCGTAAATACCGAAATTCTGGTGCGGGCCCGTGCGGCCGGGTTTGCTGTGCATCAAATACCCGTGAGCCACTATCCTCGCCGCTGTGGTCGGCAGACCGGTGCCAATCCTCGGGTGGTACTCCGGGCTTTTTTGGAGCTGGGGCGCCTACACGGTGAACTTCGGCATGCTCGAGAGGGGGCGCCTTCTTGGGTGAATCGCCAGGTTAATGTACGTCCAGAACTTCGGTGAGATAGGCGGGGCGTATCTCCGATGGATTCGTGTTCGCCAACCATTCCAGAACCTGGTCACAGGCGGAATCTGAGGCGTTTACGGTAACGACGAGTCCCTGTTCGGAACGAGAGAGGTGTTGGAGGCGCAATAAGGCTTCCTCCACGTCTCCTTGGAGGGTGTCTACGGTTCGCAACACGGAAACACCGGCGTGTTTCGCGGTGCGCAGGACGGTACCTTCCACCTCGCCTGTTGCGTCTAGAACGTAGAGTCCGGCATCCAGGAGATGAGAGACCGGCAGCGATTCGGGCAGTTGGTTGATGAGTATGCCGGTGGCTTGTGGCACCGCCAAGAGGGCGTCGAGCATTTCCTCGTTGGTGATGGGGTCTTCAGGGAGTTCAAGTATGATTTCTTTGTGATTGACCGTGGCGAGACGGCTTTGTCGGAGGGTGAAGGGTCGGTAAGGAAGCATGCTGATGGTCAGCGGTAGCGTATGCTCCAGGATTTTCTGGCCCAGGGGGCCGTCAGATCCCAGGCCTGTCACCACCACGGCGATCCGAGACGGCTCACCCGTCTGGGGAGGCACCTTCTCCGAAAGGCTTGGGATGAGCTGTAGGTGATGAGTCTGACGCTTGGAAACATAGATTCGGAGGTCAACGTCCAGCTCGTTACGAGTGGTGACATAGACGTTGGTGTCTGGGGCGATTTCCTCGGCCAACTGCTGAATGCGAAGGGCCGTGCGCAAGGGGGACTCGCCTTCCTTGAGCTTCCAGGCTGCGAAGTGTGCGTTCCAGGTTCCCTGGTCATCGGAGCGCTCCTCAATCTCTTCGCGAATCAGGTCGGCCTCGGACAAGGCCGCGGGCACGAGGGTTTGAACCACCAAGGCCTCGATGGCTACGTGCTGACCTTGTTCGATCTGAGTCGGCGTTGCAGCGGGGTCAAGCACCCAGGTGCGGGCCACGAAAACAGTGGAGTACCAAAGGGCTGTCGCGAACATCGCAAACAGCAAACCTCGCGCGAGCCAGGGTTTCATGGCGTCGGCTGCTCTCTCAGGGCTTCCAGGGCAGCCTGAAGCTGGGCATCTTCGCCTAACCGTTCTTGGAAGGTTCCACGAAAACTCGGACGCCGGGGCGCGGTGTCCTGATTGCGCAGCTTTTTGAGTACCCGCTCAAGAACATCTCTGTCCTCGGACTCCAGCGCCAGTTCCTCAAGCTCCTGGATTACTTGCTGGGCTGCGGGGGATTTCCTGGCGGCCAGGCCGACCATCTGATCGGGTTCAACCCCTCCACTGTCTTCCAGGGATCGGCCAGAGGGGAGATTGTATCGGGCGATGGTGAGCTTCAAAGCACTCTGGTCGGGGTATTCGAAGACCGACTGCACAGAGCCCTTTCCGTAGGATGTGGTGCCGACTACCGTAGCGCGGTCATGGTCCTGGAGGGCTCCGGCTACGATCTCGGCCGCGGAGGCAGAGCCTTGGTCCAGAAGCACAACCAGTGAGGCCGAGGTGACCGTGCCCTCCTGGCGAGCTCTATGGATCTCGTCTTCTTCGGCTCGCCGGGATTCGATGGAGACAATGACGCCTTCTGAAAGGAACAAGTCCACTGTGGAAATCGCTTCTTCCAGGAGGCCTCCAGGGTTGTGGCGCACGTCTATGATGAGGGATCGAAGCCCTTCCTCGTTAAATGCACGGATTGCATCGGCAATCTCCGCGCTGCTGTTGCGGCGGAATTGGCTGATACGAATGTATCCAATGCCTTCTTCCGCCCATTCGCTGGTGACCGAGGGAGTGAGCACCTGGTCCCGAACGATTCGGAACTCAAGCGGGCTCTCAAGCCCGACACGCAATACCGCAAAGGTCACTTCCTCACCACGAGGGCCTCGAATGCGCTGTACGATCTCCTGGTAGTGCAGCTTGGTGACGTCTTCTCCGTCTACCGACACGATGTGGTCATTTCGACGGAGGCCTGAGTTTTTTGCAGGGCCGTTTTCCAGAATCTCTACGATCAACAACCCCCCCTTTTCCGAAGGGGTGACCTCGATCCCGACGCCATAGTACTTGCCCTCGGCATCCGCGAGCATGGCGGCATATTCCTCGGGGGAGAAATACGTCGAGTGTGGGTCTAACGAACCCACCATCCCGTCCAGGGCCGCCTCGATGAGGGACGTAGGCTCTCGAGATTCAAAATAATGGTCTTGGATGTGCCCCAGTGTGCGTGCAAATGTGTCGAGCTTTTCATAGCCAGACTTGCCGGCAGCATAGGCTTCCAAAGAGGTAGACGTACCGGCGACGAGCCCAGCAACCAACACGCATAGGGTCGTTAGAAAGGCGAGAGGAGTACGTGCGCTCAAGGGGAGTTCCGCCTTGGTTTCAGCCAGTTGTTGGGGTCCTGGGGGGTCTGGTGGTAACGGACTTCAAAGTGGAGTCGGGGCCCTTGTCCGTCGGTGACGCCTGTTTCACCCACGAGTCCCAAGACGTCTCCTTGCCGGACGCGCTGGCCGCGGGCGACCTGAATCTTTCCAGCATGGGCGTATACGGAGGAATAGGAGCCGTGTTGGAGAAGGACGATCAGGCCGAACCCGTCCACGAACCCGGTGTGTTGAACCACCCCATCGGCGATGGCCCTAAACGGTGTGCCAAAGGCGGCCCCGATATCAATCCCGTCATTCTGTTCGCTGGCTCCGGTACGGGGATTCTGGGTGCGGCCAAAGCTGCGCATGATCGAACCGGTCGTAGGCCAGGGGAGCTTTCCGGCCATGGAGCGAAAGCCGCCTCCACCGGTTGAGCCCGTTTCCTCGGGAGGAGTTGCCCGTGTGGGTTTGGAGGTTCCTGTGGAAGTTCCTGTGGAGGTGCGTCTACTGGAGCTTGACGTAGAGGCAGCGCTGATACGTCGGGTCAAATCCTCTCGGGCTTGCTCTCGTTCTTTGAGCGCAGATTGAGCCAGGTCTCGGCGACCCCGTATTTCCTCCAACAAGGCCAGTCTCCGGGCCTGTGTGTCCCGAAGGGATGCTTCACTGAGGCGCAGTTCCGCTTGCAGTGCGGATAGCGCAGCGCGGTCGGTCTCGACGCGCTCCAAGGCCGCCTCTTTCACGTTGACCTGCTCAAGAAACCGCTTGGAATGCGACTGGTCGGCCCGGAGTACAGAGGTGAGGTATTGCGCGGTTTTTCTCAGGTCAGCTGGGTCCTCGATGGAGAAGATAATCCTCGCAAACCCGCGTTTGTTGATCCGGTATAGGGCTCGACATCGCTGGGCGACCTGCTCCTTGACCAGGTCCAAGGCTGCCTGTGCTGCGGCGAGTTCGTCCGCGTGAAGGATGCGCTGTTGTTCCAAGTGGTCGGCCTGAACCTGGAGAGAGGCAATCTCGGGCTCAATGCCCAAGAGTTCCCGTTCAATGTCCGTGAGCTCCCGTAGCACTCGCCGTTCTTCCGTCTGGGCCCGTGCGAGGTCGCGCTGGGCTTCTTCTTGGGCACCGGTTTGAGAGCCGTAGAGGGCAATGATGCCCAAACCCAGGACGGGTAGCAGGGTGCGAGCGAGAAAGCCCTTCTTCATGAGGCGGCTTTCCAGAACCGACGGACGGAAGCCCAACAGCCGATGACCCCGAGTAAGACGCCCGCGCCGACGATGGCCCACAAGAAAATGGGGGGAGGGAAGGCCAGTTCTTCGGCTCCGAGTGCGAGCTGCAAATAGCCTTGAAGGCGCTGAAACAGCAGCTTGTGAATGCCGAGCATCCCCAGAATAGACAAGGAGGAGCCGAGGGCTCCGAGTATGGCGCCCTCAAGTACGAACGGAGTGGAGATGAAGGTCCAGGTGGCACCTACGAGCTTCATGGTTTCCATCTCGGCTTTTCGCGCATAGACGACCAGGTGCATGGTGTTGGCCACAAGGAACACAACCGCCGCGGCAATCAAGGAACCCAGTGCGACGCCCAGCAGTTGAAGCAGAGACAGGAAGTTGTTGAACCGCTGCACCCATTCCTGGCCGTAGTCGATGTTCTCAAAGTCCGTGCTTTGGATTTTCTCCACGAACTGAGCGATATCTGTGGGGCGGGTGTAGGCTTCGCGGAGTGTGATCTCTAGAGACGCGGGGAGGATCTCTGCACCGAGTTCGTCCAAGATGGGTTGTACGTCCGGTACCTTTTCTTCCAGATAGGCCTGTGCATCATCTTCTGAGACGTAGAAGATCTCCGCCACTTCCGGAAGCTTCGCCAGGTCGTCTTTGACGGCGAATCGCCGGTCTACCGGGACATCCGTGAAGAAGTACGTTGAGATGTGGACGTCTCGGTCCCAGCTATCCACAATACGGTCCAGGTTGAACATCACCTGGAGATAGGCCCCAGCGACCAGTAGGCCAGCACCAATGACGCCCACGACGACCAGGTTGAGAGAGAGGTTCTCCCATAGAGAGCGCAGGGTTCGTCTGAGAATGTAGGGAAGCATTTGGGTTACCCGCGGCTCACAAGGCGTCCGTTTTCGAAACGCACTGTGCGGTTGGGGAACCGGTTCATCAGTCCGGTATCGTGGGTCGCCACAAGCACTGTGGTGCCTCTGAGGTTTACGGCGAGGAGGATTTCCATGACTTCTACGGCCATGGCGCCATCGAGGTTACCGGTGGGTTCGTCTGCAAGCAGGATTGCCGGGTCGTTTACGATCGCTCGGGCAACCGCCACACGTTGTTGCTCACCGCCGGAGAGATCGATCGGCCAGCAGTCTTCCTTTCCTCGCAGCCCGACCGTATTGAGCACGGCTCGAGTTCTCCGGGCCGAATCGTCCCGGCTCATTCCAATGACATCCAGTGCGAGAACCACGTTCTCGAACACGGTCCGGTTTGGAATGAGCTTGAAGTCCTGAAATACGACTCCTATGTTTCGGCGGAGAAAGGGTAGCTGGCTGGCGTTGAGCTTGGACGCATCTACGCCTCCCACCAACAGCTTGCCGGCGCTGGGTTTGGCCGCGCCGTAGAGAAGCTTCAAGAGGGTGGTCTTGCCGGCGCCGGACGGGCCGGTGACGTAGGCGA
>JAYZDK010000168.1:0-12543 GCA_036337845.1 Myxococcota bacterium
GAACTGGTGAAGGGCTTCGAGGTGTCCGGCCTGACCATGGGCTCGGCAGATGCCTCCAAACCAGGGTTGACTCGCGGTGGCAGCAAGATGGGCTGTGCCCGGAGTGGCCTCGATGGTCTCGGACAATCGGATCAGCCACGAAGCTCTCGGGTGACGTGTGACAGCAGCTTCCAATACCTCGCTTTGGGAGGCTTCCCCGAGGTTGGCGAGCCGTTGGTAGAGGCCGCCGGCCGGGACCGCTTCCTCCAGTGCATCAAGCTCTCCGAGTGCTTCTCGGACCGCGATCGCACCTTCAAGGGCTTTGGGGCCCACCACGAGGTCTCCCAAGGCCATTGGGTGTTCGGAGGCCAGAGCTCGAAAGAGATTGGATAGCGGAGTGCCTTCTCGCAGGGCCAGCAAGGCTTCCTCACGGAGCTGCGGCAGGTCGTCTGGAAATCTCAAGCCGGTCAAGTCGCCGCGAAGCAGGGGAGTCATGAGGGCAGTCCGCTGAGTTGAAGGGCTTCATCGGGACTTTGGGGCACGGTCTCATCATCGTGGCAAAGTCCCAAATACAGTGCGCGTGGGTTCTCCAGCAGAAGGGCTCTGGGGGGTAGGTTGGGAATTCCTGGTTGAGATAAATCGGGGTGGTCGGGCCCAGCGACTAATTCCAGATCGCCGCTACTCCAGGCCCAGATACGATTGATTCCGACACCAGACAGCGTGGATGTTTCTCCGGAACTGGTAAAAACCAGCGCACAAAGATCACTGCCTTCATTGGGGCCGAGTTCTTTTCTGGGCAGGGTCAGCAGGCGGTCCCAGACTGCGCGAGCCAGGTGTAGTGCGTCGGGAGCCTCTAAGCTCCCAAGTGCCGCATGCAGGCTTTGAATTTGTTCGAATGCATTGATTACGGGCTCTTTGTGGCCGGAACGCAGCGCGATCCAGCCATGAGCCTGAGGGTTGCCAATGGCCATTCCCAGGTGCCCTTTAAATGGGGCGGGACCTTGAGAACCGAGTAGTGCTGTTGGCGGATGAAGGGGGGGCATTGGTGGTTTATGGAGAAGACTTCGCAAACGGTTGTTGGCTGGTAGCGTCGGGGGTGGTTAATTTTCCTCTTGGAGGAAGCAATGCATAACGTGCTCATCCCGCTTGGTGGCGTTCTCACAGGTAGTGGTGTGATTTCTCTTCTCTGGGGGTTCCAAGCGGACACAGGAGAAGGCATGTCGGTCAGTTTTTCTCGATTGGGCTATACCGGCCTCGATCAGATGACGTTGACAGATACCGGCTGCATCGGACTGTGCTTGATTGGCGTGGGCCTGGCAATGCTCGTCTACGGAAACGCAACCGCTTGGAAAAAGACCAACGGATATTGAGCACTCTCAGTAGTTGAGGAACTTCATGGGGGAACAGGACACCACCCGCTCCTTGAGAGACCGCCTCCGTGGATTCTTTGGCCATGGCGAGCAGGATTACGATCAGGCGGTTGATGAGTTGGAACGTTCCCAGGAGCGTTTTGAGTCTCGCCTGATGGATATCGCATTGGGTGAGGGGATTCCGGTTGGATTCAATCCGGAGAGTCACCTGGCGCCGGGGGTACCTCGAATCCGACCCATACTCGTCACGTTGGCGAACTCGGCCGCGGGAGGGGAGGCTACGGACACCACCGATGTGGCCCATGCCGCAGAGCTCTTGCATCTGGCGGTTGCCGTGCACGACACGGCTTTGGGTCGACAGGGTGGGCGACGTCGCAGGGTGGCGAGAAAACTTCTGGGGGGTGCTGCGCATTGGCTGGGTGGCAATCACCTGAGCTTGCGGGCCCTGGAGGTGGCGCGAGTCTCATCCACGCCTGAAATACTTGGGGAGGCCATGACCACGTTGCGAGAGCTGGCCGAAGGGCATGCTTTGGCCGAGGATCTACGCCATCGCGATGCCACTGAGTCGGACTATCGGGAATACGCAGAGGGCCACAGTGGGGCTCTGTTCTCGTTCTGCACGCGTTCGGGAGGCCAGCTCGCAGGGGCTGAGCGGCCTGTGGTGGGTGCCCTTGGACGATATGGACTGCACTTGGGTGTGGCTTGGCACGGCATTGAGGACCAATGGCTTCTGGAGCTGCCACCGGAAGAAATCTCAAGGCAGTTGGCTCGCCGCGCTGTGGCGGGACGCCCGACGCTCTCTTTGATCACAGCAGCCCGGCAGGACCCAGAGTTGGATCGGGCGCTTGATGATGTGCTTACGGGGGGAGGTACTGCAGCGGTCGAGGAGTTGGTGGAGCGGGTTTTGGCGGCAGGCGGGGACCGCGCTGTGCGCCGACTGGTGGTCGAGGAGGCTCTGGCGGCCAAGCGAGCTTTGGCTCGTGTTCCCGAGTCAGCCCACCGCGACCTCATGGATCGGATCGCGGGCGGTCTGACCCGAAACGGGCACCTTTTCGCGGCTTGACCTACTCGGCGACGGTGTAGTTCGTCACGTAGGTGGTGAATCGGTAGTAGTGGGCTGGACCTTCTCCATCGTTTTCTGCGCTGACCCGAATGCTGTAGTTGCCGGCGTCGAGAGGACCGATGTTCTTGATGTCGGGAAAGTCGTCGTCATCGATTCCATCTTGGCCGCTGTCTACAAGATCTCCGTTTGAATCGTAGATCTCCACTTGTCCATCCATCAGTGAGCCCATGCCGTCGGCGTTTCCGAAGAGACTGATGTAGTGGTCCTGGCGGACATCGATGAAATACCAGTCTTCGTCACCCTCGTAGTCCATCACCCCCCAGCCACCGGAGCTGCCCACATCTCCCCATTCGTTGGAGTCCCAGTCGGTGGTGAGCTCCATGGCCTCAGCTTGGGTGTCGTTGGTTTCACTCTCCACTTCCCAGCCGGACTCCTCATAGATCTTCACGTAGAAGAAGAACCAATAGTTCTCCCCGCCATTGCCGAGCGCATCCTGGGCCGCTACAAAGACCTTTCCACCGGAGACAGCAGGGTAGATGGCCTCACCACCGGCGCCGAGGTCCTCTTTGCGAAGTAGCTGACTGCCTTCGGCATCGAAGAGCTCTACGGTGGGAATCGCGTCCGTGCCATCGGTATATTCGGAACCGTAGATATAGAGCGGGCAAGCATCCCAGGGCAGGTCCAGCTGAATGTAGTCGATGTCTCCGGGCTCCTCGAGGTTGACGCCCACAGCCCAGTAAGAGCCGGCTTGGTAGACATCGACAGTTTCCGAGGGGGTCTCCAGGGTGTCTGTTTCTCGGCTGTGCATTCCGTACTCGGCCAGGTCGATCTCATAGGCGGACTGGCTGGAGCCGTATCCGTCCACGTCTTCGACGGTAATCAACCAGTCGCCCTCGTAGGGGAGGTAGGCGTCGAGTATGGAGTCATAGGTCATGACCGACCCGGCTGCGTATTCATCTTCTCGATGGTGCACCTGTCCAATCGGTGTGTAGAGCGTGAGGATTGTGTTCATGTCCTCTTCTTCCTCATCCACAGGCGTCGTTCGAATCCGAACGTACTCGCCACCCTGGGCTGTAAAGCTGTAGTAGTCCACGTCCTCGTCGGTCTGGAGATAGGCGCTTACGGATTGCTCCCAGAGTAGGGGTACGGCGTCCTCGGGGGCATCGTTTCGATCGCCAATTGCGCACTCGGTGGCCTCACAGACTTCCCAAGCGAAGCAGTCTTCATCGAATTCACATTCGGGCTCGGGAGCCTGGGTATCGGTATCGGTGGGAGCATCCTTGTCGCTGCAGGCGAGCAACGTCAGCAGTGAAATACAAAGAATGGATCGCATGGATACCTCCGAAATTCGACACAATATGGTGGAATGACTTGGCCAAGGTAGCATCGAACGAGTAGATCTGCGGCTGCTCGCCCTGAGGGACTCATGACACAACCTCGCGCTTTGACTGGAATTCAGCCCTCGGGAATTCCCCATGTGGGCAATCTCAAGGGTGCGATCGAGCCGGCGTTGACCCTGCAGGAGACCCACGAGCCTTTCTACTTCATCGCCAGCTACCATGCGCTGACTACGGTGCGCGATGCGGATGTACTCCGGCGGTTTCAGTTTGAAGCGGCAGCCACCTGGCTCGCCTTTGGGCTGGACCCTGAGCAAACGTCTCTGTTCTTACAGCAGGATGTGCCCGAGGTGGCTGAGTTGTCCTGGATTCTCTCTTGCATCACGAACCAGGGACTTCTGGAGAGGGCTCATGCCTATAAGGCGGCGAGAGATACGGGTCGGGAGATCAACGTGGGGACGTTCTGCTATCCGGTGCTCATGGCTGCAGACATCCTGATCTATGACAGCCACCATGTGCCGGTGGGCAAGGACCAGAAGCAGCACGTGGAGATGGCCCGAGACATGGCCCAGCGTTTCAACGACCGCTATGGCGATGTCTTTGTGTTGCCCGAACCCCTGATTCGGGAAGAGGTTGCGACAGTTCCGGGTCTGGATGGGCGCAAGATGTCCAAGTCCTACGACAACACACTGCCGTTGTTTCTCCCGCCCAAGAAACTGAGAAAGCGGATCATGAAGATCGTGACGCAGACCTCCGATGTGGAGGCGCCGAAAGATCCGGACACCTGCAATGTCTTTGCCCTCTACAAGCTCTTCGCAACCGAAGAGCAACAGCAATCGCTCGCCACCCGCTATCGCGCAGGAGGCATGGGGTTCGGAAATGCCAAGCAAGAGCTCTTTGAGGTCCTGGATTCAGTTTTGGAGGAACCCAGGGCTCGCTACGAGGAGTTAGTGGCAAATCCCAGTCGAGTTGAATCCGTGCTGGATCGGGGCGCAGCAAGGGCTCGTAGCGTTGCGCAGGACACAATGAGTCGTGTTCGTGGGGCCTGTGGACTCTCAAATATCGTGGTTGGGTAGGGGGGCGATTTTATGCGCTTGACATTTTCTTTACAACCAATCGGCGCTGTGGACTGTAGAACCGCCCGCAAGAGTCATGAAGACTCGGGGTTGAGAACCGGGGATGCAAATTCTCGGGCAGCAAACATGTCGATATCTCGGGTTTCTGCTCTGGTAGCTCGAGTAAACAGTCAACTTTAGAGGAGTCCGTTTCATGGAACGCCCTGCACAAATTGCAACGGGATTTGGTTCATTCAGTGCGAGTCAGAGTCGATCTGAGCGCTTGACGGCCGAAGAAGAAAAGGACATGGCACGCGCGATTCATCGTGCTGAGGTGGGAGCAAAGGCAGCGATTGAGGAGATCACCGACGCGGTGGACATCCTCAACCGGAAGCCTGAGCGGGCTGAGCGTACTCGAGCGGGTGCGGTTGATCGCCTAGAAGAAGCCGTCATGCTGGTCATGACCATGGCACGCACAGATGAGACGATCCGGAAACAAGCCGGCCGTGCGTCTGCTGCATGGCAAGAGGCGGAGAACCTTCGCTGGCGCCTGGCAATGTCGGGTCGCCGGATTGCTCATGGAGAGGCTCGCAAGCTCGCGGGACCGTTCATGGACGAAGAGGATCTGGTTCAGGAGGGCTACATCGGACTGCTGCGTGCGGCGAAGCGGTTTGACCCCGATCGTGGCATTCGCTTTTCCACCTACGCTCGCTGGTGGGTTCGCGCCCAGATGACCCGTGCGATTGATCACACCGGCCGTCCCGTGCGTCTGCCAGGTTGTGCGGTCGAGCAGACCCGAAACCTTCGCAAGGCGATGAAGCGGTTCGAGTCTGGCGGAATCGAGTTTGGTATTCAAGACCTCGCGGATGAGGTGGGCATCGATAAAGAGCGCGCAGAATTGCTGCTCTCTCAAGGAAACACCATCTCCTTGGAGCAGCCCGTAGATGATGGCCCTCGGCCTCGTCCATTGGAGCGCTTCCTTTCGGATGATGATGCAGTTCAGCCCGATGAGGAGTCGATTCAAACCCAAGAGCTCCACCGGATGCACGGGGCTTTCGAAGACGTTCTGACCGATCGTCAGCGATTTGTCTTGACGCGGCGCTATGGGCTCGATGATGGCGAGTTCCGCACCTTGTCCGAGGTTGGTAAGGAAATGGGACTGTCTCGTGAGCGGGTTCGCCAGATTGAGCGAGAAGCGTTGATTCGACTTCGCGAGTTGTCGGGGATTCGGGATCTGGAGATTGAGCCGGACTTGCTGGTGCGTCGTAGTCGTCGCTCCCGCAGTCGTTCAAGCGCGAAGTCGAAGGCGGTCCAGCCGAAGAAAGACCAGTCCAATCCGGAACAGCCCAACGCCTGAATGCGTGGTTTATGAGCCGCGTACGGCTTTGACTACACGCAGGAAGTTTTCTCCGTAGGCCTTCTTGATGTCGCTGATAGACCAGCCGGCATCTAGCAGGGCTTGCGTGAGCCTGGGCAGTTTTTCGGCGGAGTCCAGATCGCCGGGGTAGAGAGCGAACCCTTCCCAGTCGGTGCCGATGGCGCAAGCCTCGATACCCGCTGTGTTTCGGATGTGTTCCAAGTGGCGAACGACTTGTTGAATTCCTCCGCGCCCGATGAAGAAGCTCACAAAGATCACACCGATTACGCCACCTGTGTTGGCGATGGCTTTCAGAGCGTCTGGATCCAGGCCGCGAGGTGAGCCGTGCACCGCATTGCACGCGGTATGAGAACAGATGATCGGGAGGGGGCTGGACTCACAGATTTCGAACAGACCCGCCCGATTGAGGTGGGCCACATCCACCAGAATCTGATTCGTGTGTAGTGTTTCGACGAGGTCGCGACCCAGCGGGGTGAGGCGGCGGTCTGGATTGGCGCCCCAGCCCACCATCGGAGAGGCGGCCTGATTCCGAGTGACGTGCACCAGGCCGGTATAAAGCAGACCGCGCTTGGCCAGGTCGGGAAGTGTGCTCCAGTCTCCGTGGAGGCTGTGAACTCCTTCCAGGCCAAGAAAGCAGGCGATTTTCCCAGACTGCTGAAGATGGAGCATGTCTGCGGCCGTTCGGGCGAGCCCGAGGTCGGTGTCGTGTTTCGCCAGGCGCTTCTCAAAGAGATCCACTTGGTACTCGATCGCCTTCTTGCCCATAAATGGAAGGGTCACCACCCCGAGGCCCAGGCCGTTTACTCCTCCGGCTTTCAGCCTTGGAATATCTACATGTCCCATCAGGGGTGCCCCGGGCAGTGGGTTGGGTCTGTGAAGACGGTCCCATTGCCAGCCTGTCAACACAGTGGTCAGGAGCAGATCGCAGTGCAGGTCGACGAAGAACGCCTCCTCCTGGAGGAGAGCCCCCTCTTCCGAGATGGGGGTCTTCATTGAGAGCTCGAGAGCGTGGCGATGACATCTACGCCGTCATGGCGCCGATTCAGAGGAGGCCGTTGCATGTCTCCAGGACTGCAGATTCTATGAAAACCCAGCGCTTCCAGTTCCTGTGTGTGTTCCAAGTCGGTCGCACAGGTAGAAAGGGGTACATCCGAAAGGAAAGAAAGGGATTGGAGATCGTCGAGTTCGTGGAGTACCGCCATTCGGGGCAGGTTGGGCTCCAAGCTGGACCGGTTTGTGGTGCACACAGCCCACTGTTTGCCTTCGAGACACCGCCCCAGCACACGTGCCCGCCCAGTTCTAGACCGCCATTGTGGTCCTTGCCAAGGTTCCAGGGGGCCGGGTGGAATGGTGTCGCCTGCTTGGGCTAGCGCACTTCCGAGGGCTTCGGCGAGCTCCTCCGCGTGGTCGAGGCAGAAGATGGCTGAAGGCGACATGCAGCCTCGTCCATCGTAGAGCACCAGGTCCCAGGCCAGGGCTTCTGCTGTGCGGATGGGGTTCTGGCCGGACACCACAGCGATGCTGGCGCGGTGGCCGTGGAAGGACCGTTTCAGGTCTGCAGGGATTTGGGTGTCGAGGTCGGCAAGTGTTTCATCTGAGCCAAAGGCCAGCAGGGCATCGGCCCCCTCCAAGAGCCCGAGTGCTGCGGTGTGGTCCAGGTGGTGTGCGTGTACGTTCAATGTGCGGAAGGCTTCGGCCATGGCCTGGGTGCTCAGTGGGCTGGCGGACGGGGCCTTCAGCCGGACTTCGGCTCCGAGGGCTGCAAACTGGGCGGTCCATTCAAGCGGTGCGGTAAACACGTTCGATGCACACCAGATCACCACGGTTTTGGGTGGCTGGCCTCGGGGAACGCCCAGTTCGCCGTCCAGCACGAGCTTGGCCGCGGTTTTCATGGCCAGACGGGCTCCGGCGGCAGAGAGACCGGTGTTCCAGGTGCTGGGATCGGCTTGACTCCAGGCCTCCACGGCTTCTCGCACTTCGCGCAGTTGAGTGTTCATGACAGCTCAGCCGTCAGCGAACAGCCACGAATTACTGCGTGAGCGAGACGGCCTTCCAGGATGACCCGCTGGCCTTCCACCTGGCCCAGGTCTTGAGTTTCAATTGCGAGACAGCTCCCCCAATTGGCCAGGTCGACAAAGCAGAGGACGCCGCTTCCCTCCGAGGGTTCGCCGGTGACAGGGTCGATGGTATAGACCCGCAGCCAAGGGGGGGCCAGGTAACCCTCACCGGTGTCCCAGAGCTGCGAAGACAGCTCGGTCATCCCGTACTCGCGAATGATTTGTATTTCGCTGCCCCAGCGTGTCTTGGTCTCGGATTCGAGTTCCGACTCGGACACGGTGCGATGCATTCCTTTGTAGCCCCCCGTAATCATGACGGTGGACTGTGCCGGTAGCGCGGCGGAGGGGGACGCTTCAAGCAGGTCGGCCAGGGCGAGTGCTGTGGCTGCAATGAACACCGGCGAGTTGGCCTGTTGTATCGCGGCCACGGCTGGTTCAAGCTGAACGCCACCCTGGGGCTGCAGAAACCACTGTGCGTGGGGCGCCAGGGTAGCGACCATGTGTCCCAGCGAGGAGTCTGGAGTGTGCACAGGGTTCGGCACCAGTGAGATCCACTGGGTTTCTGAGGGGAGCTTCACGCAGGTCTCAAACCAGGACGTTGCCGCGAGATCGTAGACCTCGGTGTCAGGCATGTGGTGTACTCCTCGCACCCCCGTGGTGGTTCCCGATGTGCGAAACAGAGCGCCCGGCTGCTCGCTGATACACAGGTGTAGCTCTCGAAAGAGAGACACGGGTACGGCGGGGATCTGCTCAAGTGTCTCCGGCTTCGCGCCGGCGCAGAAGGCTGCGTAGTGGGGGATGTGCTCGACTTGCCAGGCGTATAGGCGCAGCGCGAGTGACTCCGCATCCCCTCCCTGTCGCAGGAACTCGAGAATCTCTGTTTTCACAGGAGGTTCTCAAGTGTTGCGATAAACGCTTCAAGCTGAGGTTTCGAAATGGTCAGGGGAGGGACCACAGCCAGTACCTCGGCGTGTTCTCCAGCGGGAAGAGCCAACCAGCCTTGTTGTAGCAGATCTCTCGAAACGCGCAGAGAATCTGGGACCTCGACGCCCAGGAGCAGACCTCGGCCTCGTACGGGACCCAGTCGACTCAGTGCTGTTGAGAGCCATTCGCCGAGCTCAAGAGAGCGCTGCACGAGGTCTTCTTGTTCGATTACTTCCAGACAGGCCAACGCCATGGCGCAACCGGTCGGGTTTCCTAGGAAGGTCTGCGTATGCAGTGCCTCGCCTCGGCTGGCTCCCCAGGCCGCCATGATGTCTTGCCGCCCCATACACGCGGAGATGGGAAAGCCGCCGCCCAGGCTCTTTCCAACGCAGAGGAGATCGGGCTGGACTTCCTCCTCCTGGAACGCAAACATGGACCCGGTTCTCCCGAGTCCGGTGTAGATTTCATCGAGTATCAGTAGAGCACCGCTGTTCTGGGCCAGCTCACTGAGCGCGGAAAGCCAGCCCTTAGGGGGGCAGACCATGCCGCCACGCCCCTGAATGGGTTCGACCAGGATGGCGCCAATATGGTCCAGGTTCGTGGGAAGCTCTCCGAGCGCCAGGTGCTCTACATGCTGTCCCAACTGTCCGGAAAATGGACTGCGGAAGTCGTTTGCTTTGTAGGCTGTGGTAGCCAGCGCTCCGTAGGAGAGCCCGTGATAGCCGGCGTGGAACGCCAGTACGCCGTCTCGTTGGGTTGCGATACGAGCGGTTTTCAGGGCGGCCTCTACGGCATCGGAACCGGAGCATCCCAGGATTCCATGGTCCAGTCCGGTATGACGAGCCAGTGCCTCCAGCAGCATGACTCGCTGCGGGTCGGGAAAGGCGTCTCCCATGGCATGGGGCAGGCTGGCCAGCTGTTTCTGGCCTGCGGCTACGACTGCCGGGTGTCGGTGTCCCACCGAGGCCACGCCGAATCCTGAGGTGAGGTCCACGAGTATGTTGCCATCCACATCTTCAACGTTGCTGCCTACAGCTGTTTTCCAGACGACTGGGTCGGTATCGACAATGCCCAGTGCGTTGGCGCGTCGAGCCCTTCGTGCTGTGATGGCCGGGCACTCTCTTTGAGCGAGCCGGTCCACCCAAGCTCGGCTTGCGGGGCCTGGAATCTCGGTCACCAGTGAAGGAAGGTCGCTGCCGGTCATGGGAAATTCTACCCTGGTTTCAAATATTTCACGACTTGACGTGTCAACCTGTTGTACACTCATAGTCGGTGACAAGGCCACGTATCCTTCTCCTGAACGGCAGCTATGAGCCCCTCACTATTGTGGGGTGGAGAAGAGCGATCACCCTGGTTTTAGCGAATAGCGTGGATGTGGTGGAGACCTATCCGGAGCCCATTCGGTCTCCGGGACAGTCCTGGGCGAGCCCGGCAGTCATTCGTCTGCGTCAATACATCAACCTCGGCTGGCTTCCCGTTCCGTTTTCACGGCAGAACGTGTTTGCCCGAGACGGCCATCGCTGTCAGTATTGCCATCAGCCGTTTCACTCCAAGGATTTGACGCTTGATCATGTGATGCCCCGCGCACGAGGAGGCCACAAGACCTGGGACAACGTGGTGGCCAGTTGCGGTCCGTGCAATCGAAGAAAACGTGACCGCACACCTAAGGAGGCGGGAATGAAGCTTTCCAAGCCGGTCTGCGAGCCTCGCTGGGCTCAGCTTGTGCGAGGAGAGCTCATTCCGGAAGATCGGCCTCAGGAGTGGGAACCCTGGCTCAGGGTCGCGTAGCGAGCGGATACCCCTTATCCTCGTATCGTTATGTTGGTTTTAGCTCTCGCATTCCTAGCCTGTGACGGTGGAACGAATGATGCAGATGGCGATGCTATCCGCATTCGGTTGGTGAACCCTACGGATGCGGATCCCATGGAGGAAGTGGATGCCTTCCGGTTGGATCTGCTGGTCGACGGAGAGCTCCTGGAATCATCCACCTTTGATCTGGACGAGCCCTGGAGTCTTTCCGGGCAGACCGAGTACGGCCAGTTGCGCTTCGAGGTGGCTGGCTTGGCGGGCGATGAAGTGGTTTCCTATGGGCGGTCTGCGGAGTTCGCTATTTTGCCGGGGGTGGACCGGGATGTGCCGATCACGTTTCTTCCAGTCAACGAAGTGTTGCCACTGAGTGCGGACGTTGACCTGGCTCAGGGGCGAAAGGGGCATGAACTCACGCTTTTTAACGATGGCCGTGCTTTGATTCACGGAGGCCTGGGCGTAACGAGCAATCGCCCCCTGAATCCGATGTGGGTCTATGACCCATCAGAAGGCGCGGTTCTCGAGACCGAACTCAACCTGGGCTATGCCGTCGCTGATCCGGTTGTGGCTTGGGACTTTCAGCAGAGGTTGGTGTATGCGGGGGGGGCGTCAGACACGACACCAAACAAAACCCGCCTGAAGAACTCGGCCGTGCTGGACCCGGTAGCGGAAACCATCGACACGCTACCGCCGCTGCAACGACAGCGGTTTGACCATTGTTTCCGGTTTGTACGTGATGGGTATGCTGTGGCTATGGGGGGAACGGCCTCTGCGCTGCCTTCCATCGAGGTGCTGCGCAGTGATGGTGCGGGTGAGGGGAACCTTGTCTGGTCGGAGGAGGAGATTTTCGGACTGGACAGCAGTGGTGTCAACGCGTGCGAGCTTACCTCCGATGGACGCCTCTTTCTTCAGGGGAACACGGTGGAGTCTACGGGGGTGTTCGACGCTGTGGAGTCTGAAGATGGTGGCTCACTTGAGCCAGTGTTTACGCCCATTTGGGCGAACGCCATTTCGGGAAATGGCTGGGTCGACTTCAGCACCGACGCGGCCATGATTCCCTTGGACGTGGGGGCTGAAGAGGACGCTTTGGTGTGGGTTGGGGGAGGACTCGATCTCGAGAGTGGTTCGAAAGCGGTAGTAACCCAGCCCCGAGTCTACAACCTGGATGCGGAGCGGTTTCAGATGGGGTTTGGTAGCGACCTTCAGCCTCGGGTCGCCGGGGATTGGGGGCGATGGCTGTTGCCTGGATCGGTGGTTTTGTCCTGTGGCTATACCGATGGGAACTACAACGTAGGACAGGATCGAATTGAACTCTTCGAACCGGAAAATGGTGCCAGCCTAGGGTGGTGGGAGCTTCCCAATCGAAGAGCCGGATGTCAGTCGGCTGTTCTGTCGGACGGGTCTGTGCTAGTCACCGGTGGGCTGCCCGAGTCGGGAGAGACCCAGCCGTGGGTCACCGCGGTTCTTGTGCCCTACATCGAATAGGCTGCGGGTGGCATGGGTGCGCTCAGTGTCGCCGTTGAGCGGTCTCAGGTGCGCGCAAACCGGGACTCAAGAGAACTCAGAAGCTTCTC
>JAYZDK010000169.1:0-9557 GCA_036337845.1 Myxococcota bacterium
GAATAGCTGGGGTTCAACGGTCCATCGGTAATGTCAAACTGATGCACAAAGGTGTCAATGGAACTGTCATAGGACTGCCAGGGGCTGCCTTCATCGCGGGACTCTGAAGAAACCACGTAGAGCGAATCCGCGCTGGCATAGACCGTATCCACACTGGTCAGAACCGAAGTGCCATGGAACTCAGAAGTTAGGTCAGCGGTATCCAGCGCTTGTACACTCACCAGCCAATCACCAGATTCCCGCTCCGAGCCATACACATTTTCACAGTCGCAAACCGGCTCCTGTTCCACAGTCCAATCTGCATCGATGCTGGCGCGTGAGTGATCGAAACGGCTGGGCAACCAATCCGAGAGTTCACTGTCCTTCACCAAATTGATGGACTCACTCTTATCCTGAGACTGGCCCACCGATTCCAGCCCCAGAGGGGTGTAGGTCACCGTATAGAGCCGCCCCGACACCATCCGCGAGGTGAACAACATCCCGGGTGTGTAGGTCTCTCTAAGTACGACCGGTGCGGCGGCGTCCGAAGCATCCACGATGGTCACCTTTACCAGGCCTCGAGAACTGTACTGGTACGTCGAGTTCTCAATACTCCCCCCAGCTTCCGGTTCTCCATCCTCACCACCGAGTTGGGAGATCACAATCAACGTCTTGTCTTCCAACAGGTACATGCCATCCGCACTGCCTTCCAGCGCCATGCGCGACACTTCCCCCACGCTCTCCCAATCGGGGTTCCACCCCTCTGTGTCATCGTCGAGTTCGTCCGGCCACGCCTGTGAAATCAGGAGATGGTCCCCCGCAATGCTGTACATGTAAAGCCCATCCGTCTTGACCAGATCGGCCTCATCGACAGCCGACTCCTGCAAATTCGTCGTGGAATGCGAGCTGGCTCCACTATTTCCCACGTCCGAGGCTTCCGGTGCTGCAACCATGCCATCGTCCATCCCCATTTCAGCGCTGTAACCAAACCCACCCCAACCATAGCCTCCGCCTCCCCATGCATGTTGCCAGCGGATCTGGGTCATAGCCTGGTCTTTGATATTCCTCTCAAGAGCATCGCAGGACTTGAATGGCTCCAGACTGTATTGGGGATCCGTTCGTGAACAGCCCGCCACAGAGACAAGGCAGCTCAGTACGAGAAGGGAATGCAGGGATCGAGATTTCATGGCTACCTCTCCAACGTAAATGTTCCAATATCGGAAAGAGCAAAGCCCATGCCAACACATGCAAACGTGCCCACGGCCACATTTTGAGGAATGACAACAACCAAGCACGACATCATTGTCACGGTACCGCAGTGTTGATGTATGCGCTTTACTGACCGATGATGGAACGCATGGTGAGCGGACCCGTAAACCTCCAAGGCCACGGCCAACAGTATCGACTCCTGCGTCATATCGGAACTGGCGGCTTTGGGGATGTGTACATGGCAGAGGCCACCACCAAGGGTGGAATTACACGCACCGTAGCCATCAAGCTTCTCAAGGAAAGCCTGAGCTCGGATTCGTTACTGGCAAAACGAATGCGCGACGAAGCCCGCGTGCTTGGCATGCTCGACCATCGAAATATCGTGCGGGCTGAAGATCTACTAGTGGTGGAGGGCCGACCGGCACTGGTCATGGAATATGTCCCCGGTGCCAACTTGGACTGGCTCATTCATCCTCGATCCAACCCAGCCCCCCTACCCCCAGAAATCCTCATCGAAATCTCTCAGCAGGTCGCCGAAGCATTGGAAGCCGCTTGGTCCCGACCCAGCCAAATCACGGGTAAACCCCTTGAACTCCTACACCGGGACATCAAGCCCTCCAACATTCGGATTACCCCAGATGGCGTAGTCAAGGTGCTGGACTTCGGGATTTCTCGACCTCAGGCCATACAGAGAGAGGCACAGACTCAACGCACTCCTCCGGGCTCTCGCCATTATGCCGCCCCCGAAATGCTTCATGGTTTACCCCATGGACCCGAGGTCGATGTCTACGCCCTCGGTGCCACCATCTATGAGTCCATTTCGCGAAAAAAGCTAGGCATGGCCCAAAACCGCGCTTCTGCACACGACCTTTATGTGGAAGAACTACTGGAAAACCTGGAACTGATCGCATGGGGCACAAGAGCCAACATGCTCCGGCGAATGCTCGCCAGTATGTTGGCACATGACCTCAAACGTCGCCCCAGTGCACCAGGAGTCCGACAGCAGTTCGCTGAAATGCGAAATGCCTTTACGGGGATAGGCCTCCAACACTGGGCACCACAAGTCGTGCCCAATGTCGTTCGCATCTGCTCAAGAGAGGCCGACGGCCCCCTATCTGGACGACAGGTTCATTCCGAGCAATCCCTGACCAGTGCTACGACTGAGCAGGTTCTCAAGCCGGACAGCGAGCCTAACCTCGACTCTCAGACGGTCCGGATGGTTCCCCCCACGTCGGAGACTACCCCTCTGGGTTCCCATAGACCTCGATGGCTCGTTCCAGTCCTGGCTATTCTGGGGCTACTCTCCACAGCGGCTCTGGGCATGTGGCTGGCTTCTCCCTCCTCTGAGGATTCGCCATGGACACCCATCCCCCCCAAACAAACACCAGCACACGCCCCCGATACGCCCAGTGTTCCTGAGGCCTCTCCGGAGCCGAGCGCCCCAGCCACTCCGAGTCACATCAACAAGCCGAAAGAACCCTCCTCCGACACCCCGGCAGACAAACCTGCTGTCTCCCCACTGGAGGCAATTCTGGTTTCAAGCCCCATGGGAATCGGAGTCAGTATCAATCACATTCCGATCGGCACCACCCCGCTTAGGGCCCCACTCGCCCCCGGTACCTATCAGCTGACATTTCACGACCACAAAGCCGTGACCCAGGAAATTCAGGTCCAGCCTGGACAAAAGAACCGCTGGAAGTTCGACAAGGCAACGCAATCGATTCGCTGAAGACACAAGTGGATTAAGGAGTCAGAACATGTCTGGCCCCACACCATTCTCCACAGCCATTCGAAGAGCGCTACCTTTTGGGTTGCTCTATGGCGTACACCTGCCATCTGTGGACCGGCCAATGAAAGACGCCTGGACGGAAACGCTTCACCCCGACGAGCGCAGCTACGCGCAAGACCTCAAAGCCCACAAAAAGATTAGCTGGGTTGGAGGACGGCTGGCCATTCGCACTGCCATGAAACCCCTCCACAGCAGTCAGGATGCTGTCCTCAGCGGTCCCTATGGCGCCCCGATTCTTCCCCGTGGTCTCACGGGCTCCATTTCCCACAAAAAGTCGCTGGCGGTAGCCATGGTGGCTCGTTCGCATCACGGCACGATTGGTATCGACCTGGAAGAACTCACTCCAGAGCGCCCAGGGATTGCCGAGCGCGTGCTCACGGAGTCAGAGCTCGACGCCGTCCGCTCACTGCCTATAGATCGTCAGTGGACCAGCATATTGCTTCGGTTCGCGATGAAGGAGGCCTTTTACAAGGCTCTCTTTCCTCATGTCACTCGCTATGTGGGATTCGATGAAGCAGTGGTGGAGCCTGGACTCAACGGAGATGCAATCATCCGTCCCCATCTCAAGGATGAAGAAGGTCCTTTTGAGATTGAGGCTCGGTATTACTGGCTTTCCGAGCACGTACTCTGCGCCGTGCGGCTACGCCCAGCACCCAAAGCCCCAGAGAACTGAGGAACATCCCCCACCCCAAACCTGGCGGGCGATAAATCAAAACCGATTCCCCCTCAGGCAGGTCGGCCGCGAGTAGCCCGTCTTCAGATTCGGCCGGAGCTCCATTTACACGCCAGCCTCGAAACGCATTCTGATTAAAGACCACCCGCCCGGCCACCGGCAACTCCACCGTGAGCGTGGAATTTGTACGCTGCACAGCAACGGGAACGTCACTTTGGGCCAGCCAGGCCTCTCCTCGGTACCCCACGTCCCCCACCGCCCGAAGACCGGGTGCCGGGTCCTCCAGCCAAGCCGTTGTCCAACAGTCCAGGCGACCTTGATTCGCCCGTACCGAGGCGTAGTTGGTGCCCTCTCCTCTGGCTTGAACGAAGCTTCCAGGAGCCACCTGCAGTGCGGCGCCCGGGCCCAACCTCTGCGCTTTCGCTGCTTGGGGTGCCGCCCCCGCAACCCAAGTCAGAATCATCCCTCCTACCACCACGCGAGCAGCGCCCCGCCCCCAACCGCTGGACTGGGTCCAAACCCAGCCCATGCCCCAACCCAAGAACATCGTCCAAATCAAACTGTATCTCTCGACAACCCGGATGTGGTCCAAGCCCGGCAGCCTGTGAAAGAACTCGAGCAGGTTTACCGGTGTCGACCCCCCCCAACCGATATTCCACCACAATAGCCCCAGTACTCCCACAGCAGGCTTCTTCCAGGCCAGGCCCAACAGGCCCATCCAACCCAGTAGAATCGGTACCCACCCCAAGAGCACATTCTGACCCTCATGCCCTGACAATCGTTCACCCGCACCTCGGAGGACATCCCAGGCCATCTGCACTGTGTATGGGTCGGCAATCGACAAGGTTACCTGCGGCGCCAAGCGCTCCGCACGCTCAAACAAGGCCGGCAATGTCGTGAGTTTACACGCCAACAGAAGCGCCGTAAGACCACCAATCCAAACAACAGGCAGCAGCCTGTGAACCAGGTTTCGGGAAGAAAATGCTGGCCGCTGCCAGGCCAAGAGCACAGCAAAGCAGGCCAGGATAGGCCACTTGGCCCACGCCTGTCCGAGCAAGAGTCCATTGGCCGCCAGCACCATTCCCAGCCAACGCAATCTCGAGGACCGCACGCTGCAGAGCAACGCATCAAAAGCAATCCACATGGCGCCATAAACCAACAGATGGTGACCGGTGCCCAAGTAGGCCAGGCTGAGCGCGGACGCCCCCAAAGCCCAGCGTCCTCGTCTTGCCGCCACCCAAGCCAATGGCAGCCAACCAAGCGGCAGATACATCACATGTCCTACCGCGATGAAACCCGGAATAAACAGAGAACACAGGCTCAGTAGGCCCGCACCATGGGCCCCTATCGAATCCAGGCCAATTTCCCGCCCTGCAAGCCAGCCACCCCAGATAAGCAACCAGAGGTGCAACAGGATCCATATCTTGAGTCCAGCCTCGGTCCCCAAACCAAGCACGAGAAGGAACGGTGGATAGAGAAACGGAGCTTCAGGATTCGCCCACAGAGGAACGCCTCCTTGCGTGAATGGGTTCCAAAATGGCAACTCACCATGTTCGACAAGGGCCGCTCGGCTTACCTCATAGAGGGTCAGCTGCCAGTCCCAGTCTTCGTTCATGCCGTGGTTCACCGGATCAAACAGCCCGGCTCCCAACCAGTGGAATTGCCAGGCTGCCAGGAAACAGAGCAGCACGCCCACACCGATCCCCAACTCCCTCGTGCCTATTCTCTTCACCGGGACCACCTAGGCGCCAAGGCCTCACCTTGAAGAACTTTCACCGGCTTGAACGGCTCTGCTCGCGTTGTCCAGACCCCAACCTCACCCTCAATCACCCAACCCAGAAGAAGCTCCGTCCCGCCATCCGCTCCCAGGCGCGCATCCACAGACGCCAACGCACCCACCGGAGGACTCCACGCCCAGTCCGGCCCGTTTTTGGCCGCGATCAACGCACTCAGGCCTTCGGCACGCCGCACAAACCACACCTCATCCCCCGCACAACTGGGACGTTCATCCACGCCGAGAGCCGGAGAGGCCGAGACTCGAACGACATCGCCCCCCTGGGTTCGGAACACCCCGGATCGGCCTCCGGCCAGGGGTTCGGAAGGACTGCTCCAAACGTATCCATCATCGCAGGGCACCACTTCCGAACGCTGTGCGCCATCAACGTCAAACCCTCCGTCGAGCGTCACTGGAGGCGCCTCGGGAATGCGAACAGACCAGCCCGAGGAAAGATCCACGCGCCAGTGAGCCGCGTCGGCCACCACCTCAATGAACCCCTCAGAAGGCTGAAGCACCTGAAGCACACGAGTATCCCTCGCCTCTGGAAACGCATCACGCAGTGGTCTATCCAAAGCCTCCCAGGGGTTCCCCCCCGACCTCAGAATCCATTCAATGCCCTGTGCCTTTTCGCCTTGGTCCAGCCACAGCATTCCCATCAGTCCGGCCAGCAGTGACTGGTCCGGACCTGCCTCTTCTTGGCAGGGTTTCAGCAGTTCCAATGCCCGTTTCCTATCGCCCTGCACGGCGACGGTTCTACCCTCCAATATGCGAAAGCGACAAGACGGCAGATACAATCCCTCACGACCCGACAAGAGGGCCAGCGCCTGCGAATTCCGTCCTCCGGAATAGTGCAGGTATGCCAGCCAATACGCCACATCATCATCCGATGGGTCCCCCTCGTGCAGATTCACCAGGATCGCCATGGAACCCGCTGCATCCCCTCCATGCAGAGCACCCACCGCCAGCGCTAGCTGGCGGCTACGAGTCGACACCACATCCTCCACCGCAAAAGCGGGGTCAGAAGACAAAATCCATAAGGCAAAGAGAGCGCTCACCCCCGTAGCCTATCCAACCGAGCCACATCAGTGTCGAAAGTGACGCGTTCCCGTAAGCACCATGGCCATCTTCCGTGCATTCGCAGCCTCGATTACTTCCGTGTCCCGAATACTGCCACCGGGCTGCACCACGGCGCAAACCCCCGCTTCACCCGCAACTTCCAGCCCATCTGCAAACGGAAAGAAAGCATCCGATGCCATCACGGAGCCTTCCACCGGCCGCGTAGCCTTCTCTACGGCAAGCCCCACCGCATCCACACGACTCATCTGGCCCGCACCCACACCATTGAGCACAAATCCCCCCTCCTCGGCCCGGGCAAGTACGATCGCGTTGGATTTGACGTTTCGGCAAACCGCCCATGCAAAGCGCATGGCCTCGTCCTCATCCGATGTGGCTTCCCGCTCGGTAGCCACATTCCAGTCCGGCTCCGCGCCCTGATCCCAGTCTTGAAAGAGCCATCCACCCTGAATGCGCTTGGCATCCTGGCCGGAGGCCTGACTCGAGGCCCAGTCTGAAGGCAACTCCATCACCCGCAACTTCTCTCGGCGGCTCATAATCTCCCGAGCTTCCTCATCAAAACCCGGCGCTGCGAGGATCTCAAAGAACGTCTTGGAACGAAAGACATTGCGCACATCCTCGGCCTCAAGCGGCCGATTGAAGGCCACAATCCCTCCGTAAGCCGACACAGGGTCTGCCGATAACGCCAGTTTGAACGCAGCCGACGGCCCCTCCTCATGAACCGCCGCCCCACAAGGGTTGGTGTGCTTCACGACAACGCATGCGGGCGCTTCAAACTCAAACACGGCCCGAAGCGCACCATCGAGGTCATTGAGGTTGTTGAAGGAAAGCGCTTTGCCTTGCAGCTGCGTAGCCCTCCCGAGAGCGCGGCCTTCCGCGGTGGGATCCACGAAGAAGGTGGCTCCCTGGTGTGGATTTTCGCCATACCGCAGCGACTGAGCTTTCCTCAGCGGCAAAGAGGCTTCCATCAACTCATCCCCACCAATGCGCTCCCCCAGCCATGTGGAAATTACCGCGTCGTAGGCCGCCGTATGCCGAAACGCCTTCACTGCCAGGCTGCCTCGCCAGGATACATCCGAGTCCTCCCCCTCAAGCCGAGCCAGGACCGCCTCATAGTCCGACGGATCACAGACCACTGTGACCCAGGCATGATTCTTGGCCGCAGCACGCAACAGCGTCGGACCTCCAATATCGATCTGCTCAACAGCTTCTGGCAGCGTAGCCCCTTGTTTCACCGTCTTCTCGAATGGATAGAGATTCACCACAACCATATCGATCCAGTCGATGTCATTTGCGGCGGCATCCGATGCGTCCAGCTCCCGGCGCCCCAACACACCTCCATGGATCCTGGGGTGGAGTGTTTTCACTCGGCCCCCGAAAATCTCAGGAGCACCGGTATGTTCGGAAACCTTGGTAACCGTGACCCCACCCTCTTCGAGGGCACGCGCAGTGCCTCCTGTAGACAAGATTCGCCAACCCGCGCTCTGAAGCCCCAACCCCAATTCAACGATTCCAGACTTGTCCGATACCGAAAGCAGTGCTGTAGGCATTTGCCACCTCCCTGACTTGGCCCATACCGAATTCATTTGGCTTGGCACCGCAAACCTCCGAATCGTCACAGCCTCGTCACCTGAGAGCTTCGTCCTCCAACAAGACCTGCCAAGCCACAACACGAACGACTTGGGGCCCCACAACAAAACCCATCACCATCACCATATCCCCCACCACCGCCTCCATTGCCGCGGCGCTCTTGTGCTCCAACACAATCAACCCCTGGGTGGTGCGATCCTGAATGACCAGGTTCGACCCATGCCGGATCAGCGGGCCGATAAATGGCTCTGAGCCATCGGTAGCCGCGATAACTCGCCATTCCTGGACAGAAAGCCGGCCGCCGACCCGGCGCCCCTCAAGTTCCACCCCGCAACCCGCCAAGGCTTCCAGCGCCTTGGCCTCCCCCGAAAGCACCAATTCCCATTCTTTGCCAGAAGTATCGACAAACCCCACAGCGGTTTCGTTCATCGTCAGCACTCCTTTCATGGGAGCGCGCGTAGAACAGGCCGACAGCAATAGTCCGAGAATCAGGAATCGAGCCAAACAAAACCTCGGAACGCAAACACACCGCGCGCCTTCATTGGTAACCCTTCGACTTCCTCGACCAATCCCGTCCCCTCATTAGAACAGGCCAACTCTCTACGTCCCTCAAAACCGCTGACCATCCGCCCGAGCGCATCTCTAAACCCCAGCGGATCGCGCGCCCCAACACTGGCTCCGACAAGTTCTTCCGCAAACGGCAACAAGCTGTAGCCTACGGCCCGATAGTCCTCACATACAGGGGTATCCCCTAGCGCCTCAGTCGCTTCGAGCAGACCAGTATCGTGGTGTGCCCCCGTGAAATAAAGCGCTTCTTCCCATATTTCTTCCTGATCCACGAGATTAGCGATGAGGTCCACCCAGGCCCTGCCGGCATCCTCTGAGGCACTGAGCAACCGCCCCTCCAAGCAGGCCAACCCGTAGAGCACTTCTACGTTCAACCCGCTCAGGCGGGGGTAGTGCTCCACACGAAGAAGGGTTTCCACCTCCTCGTCCGAGAATCCCATGCTGTTCGGAAAACAACGAGACGGTACCGACTCATCATGAAATTCCGCACCGGGTGGAAACTCCGGTGCAGGAGGACCCACCCAATCCAACGAAACCGTTGGAGCCTTTTCCACCTCGCGTTCCGCAACCGATGGAGCCGAAACATGCAGGTCCATATTCACTGAAAACGAAGGCGGGCGCACCGGCGGAAGGGGCCTTCCTTGAACCAGCGCTCGAGCCTGCGCCGTCGTGGAATTCCCTAGTGCTCTACTTTCGATGTCATCCACCCCATCCATCGCTTCACGCGCGATGCTCTTGATGCGGCGACGGCTGGCGTCACTCGCGTTTCTTAGACGCTCCCAGATGCTCATGAAGAGAACCATAGCCCAGCCGGCGTAGAAATCTCGTCAAAGACCAATGTCCCGCACCCCCTCACCAAGCCATATTTGCCCTGCAATATCTGGTGCTTATGGCGCAAT
>JAYZDK010000170.1:0-8955 GCA_036337845.1 Myxococcota bacterium
CTTCTTCGATTCGTGCCTTGGCAGCGCCACGGCTCATGGTGGGGAGCGTCCCCGTCAAGACAAAGGTAGACCCCGCAAGAGCTTGCTCGCCGACACTCTCCTGGATCTCCACGGCCTGCTGCAGCCCCACATCCAAGAGTCGCTGGAGCTCTGCCGAATTTTCCGGATCGGAGAACCAGGAAACCACGGAGTCGGCCACAACCTCGCCGACTCCCTCGACTTCTGCGAGCGTGTCCCGCGAGGCCATTCTCAGACGCTCGATGGAACCCATCGACTTCAGGAGGTCACGAGCTGTGGCTTCACCGACATGGCGAATACCCAAGGCATAAAGCACACACTCGGCTGCCCGTGCACGAGTGGCCGCTACCGCTTCAACCAGGTTCGTGGCCGACTTCAATCCCATGCGCTCCAAACTCACCAGGTCCCCGATATGAAGGCCGTACAGATCCGATGGCCTCCTCACCAACCCCTTGTCCACGATCTGTTCAATGATCTTGGGACCGAGCCCCTCGATATCCATCGCCCGGCGTGACCCGAAGTGTTCCAAAGAGCCCACAACCTGCGCAGAACACCCCATTGAATGGGGGCATCGATACAGCACCTTCTTTGAATCGTCCGGATTGACTTCTTCCACAAGGACTGTCTGACAGCAGGGACAGGTCTCCGGAAAAACCACCGGCTGAAACCCACCGCGTGCCGCCTGGCCCACAACACGCTCCACCTTGGGAATCACATCCCCCCGCCTCACAACCACCACCCGGTCCCCAAGACGAAGATCAATTTCCTCAATCTTGTTCCGCGTATGAAGACTGGCTCTCGACACCGTCACACCCCCAACCCGCACCGGAACCAGGTGCGCAACTGGAGTCACAACTCCCGTACGACCCACACTGAACTCCACGTTCTCCAACACGGTCTGACACTCTGCCGGGGGGTATTTCACCGCCTTCGCCCAACGTGGCGCTCGACTCACAAAGCCCAACGCTTCTTGAAGCGCCACATCATCCAGCTTTACGACAGCACCATCAATCTCGTAGTCCAGGGAGTCCCGCATGGCTTGGAGGGCGCCGACCTGCTCCACCACCGCATCGATTCCCACACAAACCCGTCCCAACTCGTTGACCCGAAACCCCCAGCGACCCAGAAGCGCCAGAAGTTCATGGTGTGACTGGGGCGCCGGCTTGCCCTCCATCGCTCCATGGCTGTGAACAAAGAAGCTCAAAGGCCGCTGCGCTGCAAGTCTCGCATCCAGCTGCCGCATAGTCCCCGCTGCAGCGTTTCTCGGATTCTCATAAACCTTCTCTCCCGCACTCCGGCGCGCCGCATTCATTTCTTGGAAAGCGCTCAACTCAAAGATCACCTCACCCCGCACAGAAAGGTACGAGGGCGCTTTACCGCCCCCCGACTCGTCCAACCGCAGCGGCACATCGCGAATCGTACGCGCATTGTGGGTCACGTCCTCACCCACCTGGCCATCACCCCGTGTTCCCGCACCCACAAGTACGCCATGTTCATAGACCAGCTCCAAGGCCACTCCATCGAGCTTGGGCTCCACGGCATAGCGAATCGGACCGGCGACTTCCAAGCCCGCTCTCGCCAACAACAACCTCAACCCACCTGTGATGCGCTCTTTGTCTCGTTTGACTTCCCATTCCCGGAGTTCCTCATCACCAAAAGCGTTCTGCAGTGAAAGCATCGATACACGATGAGGAAATGAAACCAGGCCATCCAGTGGCGGCGCTCCCACTCGGTGCGTCGGGCTGTCGGCCAACACCAACTCAGGCCACCGCTGCTCAATCAACTCCAACTCTCGGAACAAGAGGTCGTATTCCCGATCGCTGATTTGAGGGGCGTCAAGATGGTGGTAGAGATGATTGTGCCGCTTCAAATCGGCCACCAACTCCACACAGCGACGCTCGGCCCCACCAGGGTCCAATGCATCGACTACCGCACGAATCTCTTCAAACTCCAGGGGAGCCACGGCTCACGCCCTCCTCGAACGCATCATTCTATGCAGTTGAACGCTTCGCTGCCTGGAGAAGTCGTGTCATGGGGTATCCTATGCAGACGCTTCCCGGCCCGAGAAGCGAGCCCATGAAACCCGAAGGAGTCATGGCTCAACCTAACTTTCAAGCCCGTGCGAAATTGGCCTCAACACCCGTTCAAATCAACGAATATCACGCACCAGACAAGGCCAGTTTACGAGCGAAAACACCCAGCAGTGAGCGCACCGAATCCGACGCTCACACGCAAGCCGCTGAGCGGGTAAAACCCGCCTTGCCCGACTCCGGCACACAGGCCTACGCCGAGCAAGTACCAACCCCGAAATCCACGACCAAGGCAGCGGAAACAACGCGGCACACGACTGCACAGAGCTATGGTGCGAGTAGTGCCTCCAATACAAAAGCAAGCAAGCCGCTCCTCATACCCAACCCCAACCAGCCCAACGGAATCTTCCGTGGGATTTAGGCTGTCCGCATGACTCCACCCGATCTAGAATCCATTCCTGGTTCAGGAACGGAAGAGGGCGGACAAAACCCGGAGTTGAGAGAGATTCCTGCTCCACCAGCGGGCATGTACATGATCATCAAGTCCGCGGGAGACCCCGAGGTGTCACTACAGCAGCTCGGGCAGCTCGTGGCGCGCGAACCCAGCTTTACGGTCGAACTGCTCCGAGTCGCCAACAGCGCGTTTTTTGCCCTGGAGAAGGAAGTCAGGACAGTAAAACAAGCCACCGTAAAGCTCGGCGCCAGAAGCGTGCGCAACCTTGCAGTCGCTCACGCGGTGCGCTCGACTACAGCCAAGCTCGATCTGGGAGCTTTCGACGGCAATCTGTTCTGGGAAGATTCACTCCGACGTGCGGTGTGCTGCCGGGTGCTGGCCGAAACCGCGGGATTCGAAGACCCCATGGAAGCCTTCACCGTGGGACTCATTCAAGACATCGGCACGCTCTTTCTGGCCTACCTCAACCCTCAGCATGCCCGAGCCATTCAGAACCTTCGGGTGCAGCCCGGCAACCGCCGTCTCGAGGAAGAAAAAAGACTCTGTGGGACAGGCCATCCCGAGAAGTTCGCCGAGATTGCCAGCTCCTGGCAGTTCCCTTCCGATCTGGTGGACGCCGTCAGACACCATCATGTCCCCGAGAGCCAACCCGGCGATCGCAGAGACAAGAGGCTGGGACAGCTGGCACACGCCGCGGATGCCATGGCTGACATCATCCAGACCAAGTCCACGGGAACCACGGTTCGATACGCACAGGGGCTCCTTGAAAGCCTTCCTTCCCGAGCACCACTGAAACTCGACACGTTGGGGGAGCAACTGCAGACCGAAATGGTACACGCTGCTTCCGAAGTCCAAATCCACATTGGGCGACAACCGAATTTCGCCGAGTTGGTCTCCGAGGCGAATGTCTCACTCGTTCAAATCACCGATGATTACGAACAACTCACCCAGCAGCTCCAGGCTCTTCTGGAAGAAAAGGAAGAACTGACGCGACAACTCCAACGAGCCAACTCCAAACTGCAACAGCTGGCCTCTACCGACCCCTTGACCAACCTGGCCAATCGAAGAAGCTTCACCGAAGCGCTCAACAACTGTATCGACCAGGTAGAACGTGGTGAGCCACTCTGTCTGATTTTGTGTGATGTGGACCATTTCAAAGACGTCAACGACAACCATGGCCATGGCGTGGGAGATGAAGTCCTCCGAGTGATCGCTCGCCGATTGGAACTCAATGTGCGCCCTCGAGATCTCGTGGGAAGGATCGGCGGAGAAGAATTCGCGATCCTACTTCCAGACACGGGGCCCTCCATGGGCAAAATCGTTGCTGAGCGCCTGCGCCGCGCAATCGAAGCCGAGGAAGTCGCTTTCGACCGCACCTTGAGAGTGCGCATCACCGCTTCATTCGGAGGAACCTCCAAAAGCCCCGGAGCAGGCGACCTCACCGCAGACCAGCTGCTCTCTTCCGCAGACCACTGCCTCTACCAGAGCAAGGAAAACGGTAGGAATCGAGTGACCTGGGAGGACTGAATCCACTTGGTAGCTTGGCCGTAGTGGGATAATCCAATTCATAGCCTTCAGTTCGTCCCAGTTCTTTCTGGGATCCCGCCCCCATACTTCCCCACAATCCCCAGCTGTTCATGACTCGCCCAAACGGCCACGAGGACGCGCCAGCGTCTATTGCCCAAACCACAGGCCAGGGTGTTCTCGAGATCCTTCCAGATGGATTCGGTTTTCTCCGAGACCCCGCCGCCAACTACCTATCCGGCCCCGAAGACATCTATGTCTCCCCATCACAGATCCGCCGGTTCAATCTCAGAACTGGAGACCTGCTTGGAGGCCAGGTGCGCTCGCCTAAGGAAAACGAGCGCTACAACGCCCTGATTCAAGTCGAGCATGTCAACGGGTTGGAGCCCGATGCAGCCAGGGACCTCCCGGCTTTCGAGTCCATGACGCCCCTACATCCAGAGGAAACATTCACCCTGGAAAATGACCCTGATTCCATTGCTACGCGATTGATGGACCTACTCACGCCCATCGGCAAGGGACAAAGGGGCCTGATTGTGGCTCCGCCGCGCACGGGAAAGACGCTCCTGCTTCAAGAAATCGCTACCGCCATCGCCACCAATCATCCAGACACACATCTGCTCGTTCTGCTGATCGACGAGCGCCCCGAAGAAGTCACAGAGATGCAGCGCTCGGTGACCGGTGAGGTAATCGCATCCACCTTTGACGAGCCACCGAGCCGGCACGTCCAAGTGGCAGAAATGGTCATCGAGCGAGCCCGGCGGCTTGTCGAAAGCGGCAAGGACGTCGTGATTCTCCTCGACTCCATTACGCGGTTGGGACGCGCCTACAACAACACGGTACCCGCCTCTGGAAAGCTTCTTTCAGGCGGCGTAGATGCCACCGCTCTTCACAGACCCAAGCGATTCTTTGGAGCCGCACGGAATCTGGAAGAAGGCGGTTCTCTCACAATCCTGGCCACGGCCCTTGTGGATACCGGTTCACGCATGGATGAAGTCATCTTTGAAGAGTTCAAAGGAACCGGAAACATGGAACTGGTGCTGGACAGGCGCCTCTCCAACCGCCGCTTGTTCCCAGCGATTGATGTACTCAAGTCCGGCACGCGCAGAGAAGAGCTACTGCTCGATGCCCCCGTACTTGCTCGTATCAACCTGTTCCGACAGGCCCTCAATGGGGACCCTGTAGCGGACATGGAGTGGCTATTGAAGTGGGCAACAAAATGGCCCACCAATGCGGAATTGCTTGACAACATGGCGAATTCGGAGCATTAGGGGGGGCGTTTAAGCAGCGTCGGAGGACCGCGTATGTCCTCAAAATGCTACTGGAGTGGTCATGCAAGCAGATATCCATCCCGAATTTGTGGCCTGTGAGGTCACTTGCGTCTGTGGAAATCAGTTCTCGACTCTGTCGAGCCTTCCCACCTTGCGCATTGATATTTGCAATGCCTGCCACCCGTTCTTCACGGGTAAGCAGAAACTTATGGACACTGAGGGTCGAGTGGATCGCTTCTTGAAGAAGTACGGGATGCAATCCACCGAGTCTTGATGAAAAGGGGTCAGCGGCGTGCTTGATCGCCTCAAAGATGTCGCTGAACGATTGGAAGAGCTCAACAGCCTCCTCATGGATCCGGAGATCATCTCGGACCGGAACCGGCTTCGCGAGTTGTCCAAAGAGCATTCCGAGATCTCCCCGGTGGTCGAAGGCTACCGACAGTTCATGGACCTGCAGAGCCAGCTTGAAGAAGTGGCCATCATGCTGGACGATCCGGAAATGCGAGACATGGCGCTCGAAGAAAAGGCCGACCTCGAGGCCAAACTCGAACCCACAGAACAGCACCTGAAACTGCTGCTGCTTCCCAAAGATCCCTACGAGGGGCGAAACATCCTCTTGGAAATCCGTGCTGGCACCGGCGGTGACGAAGCGGCCCTGTTCGCTGCAGACCTCTACCGCATGTATGCACGCTATGCGCAGGCCCAGAACTGGAAGATCGAGGTGCTCTCTCGATCTGAAATCTCTGCGGGTGGAGGCAACAACGGCTTTAAAGAGGTCATCTGCCAGATCACCTCAGATGGTGCGTATGCACACTTGAAATACGAGTCCGGTGTGCACCGGGTACAGCGAGTTCCATTGACCGAGACCCAGGGCCGCATTCACACCTCAGCCGCTACGGTCGCCATATTGCCCGAGCCAGACGAGGTGGAAGTCGAGATTCGAAACGAAGACCTTCGCATCGACGTGTTCCGTGCCAGCGGGCCTGGGGGCCAATCGGTCAACACAACAGACTCTGCAGTACGCATCACCCACCAACCCACCGGCCTGATTGTGATCTGCCAGGACGAGAAGTCTCAGCACAAGAACAAGGCCAAAGCGTTGAAGGTACTCTCCGCTCGACTGTTCGACATCCAAGAGGCTGAACGCATGGCAGAAGAGTCCGAGGCCAGGCGAAGTCAGGTAGGCAGCGGCGATCGCTCCGAGCGGATTCGCACCTACAACTACCCTCAGAATCGACTAACAGACCACCGAATTGGGCTCACCCTCTACAAGCTCGACCAGATTGTTGAGGGCGATATGGACCAGGTGGTAGAACCCGTACGCGCCCATTTCCAAGCAGAAGCACTCAAAGCCCAGGAAGATTGATGTCCACCGTGGTGGAAGTGCTGCGCAAATCGCAGGCCTGGCTGGAGCAGAAAGGTAGCCCCTCCGCAAGACTCGATGCAGAGCTTCTACTCGCGGACGCCCTGGGGTTGGAACGCCTGGAAGTTTATCTCCAGTTCGACAAGCCGCTGACTGAGCCCGAACTAGCCACCATGCGCGAACACGTCCGAAGACGTGGTCGTAGAGAACCCGTAGCCTCCATTCTCGGAGAGAAAGAATTCTACTCTCTCCCCTTCAAGCTGGCTCCGGGCATTCTTGTTCCAAGGCCAGATACGGAATCGCTGGTAGAAGCTGGATTGGAACTCATCCCCGAAGACAGCGAGTGCTTCGTCGCAGACATCGGCGCAGGGTCTGGTTGCGTGGGTCTCACCCTCGCCCATCACCGACCGGACATGAAGCTCTATGCTGTCGACATCGAGCCGACCGCCCTATCGGTCATCAAAGAAAACACGCAATCCATGGGCCTCGCTGGGCGCGTCGCTATCCTGCATGGCAGCCTCATGGAGCCGATACCCAACGAGCGGCCCGTGGATGTGGTGGTCTCCAACCCCCCATATATTCCGACCGCCGAGATTGACCGGCTCCCCCCGGAAATCTCAGAACACGAAGCCCGCAGCGCACTCGACGGAGGCATAGACGGACTCGACGTGTACCGCTCACTCGTCCCCAGCGCTGCAGCGCGAGCTCGTATTGGAATCGCGATGGAGGTCGGCGACGGACAAGCCGAGTCGGTGGCCAGCTTGTTCGAGGAAGCCGGCTTGAGCAGTATCTCGATTCGCAAAGACCTCGCGGGCATCAACCGAGTGGTCATCGGAAAACGCACATGACTCGTTCCCACTGGATGATTGGCGGCCCCATCTTGGCGGTCATCAGCGCCCTGGCCTGCCTACAGTCGGGTTTGTCTTGGGAGGCCAGCTGGACCGCTGGAGTCACCGTACTTTGCGCCTGTTGGTGGGTCACCGAAGCCATCCCCATCCCCGCGACGTCCATGATTCCCTTTGCAGCACTTCCCCTTGGAGGCGTGCTGGATCACAAAGAAGTCGCTGCTGCATATGGCCACACACTGATTCTCCTGCTTTTAGGGGGCTTCGTGGTTTCTCTAGCCATGGAGAAGAGCGGTGCTCACCGCCGGTTGGCCCTAGGCATGGTGCGTATCGCTGGAAAGAACAGCCACCGCCGGCTCGTACTTGGCTTCATGGTGGCCACCGCCGCCCTCAGCATGTGGATTTCCAACACCGCCACCACACTGATGATGCTTCCTGTGGCACTGGCCATCATCGATCAGGCCGACGATGAGCGCCTGGCCATCCCACTGCTCCTGGGAATCGCCTATGCCGCCAACGTCGGCGGAATCGGTACGCCTGTAGGAACGCCCCCGAACGTTGTGTTCATGGCCGTGTATAGCGAACACACTGGCCGAGAGGTCGGGTTTCTGGAGTGGATGCAGATCGGAGTGCCCATCGTGGTCTGCATGCTGCCGGTGGTCTGGCTTCTTCTGACTCGCAAGCTGGTGGGAGGAGGCAACCTGGCGCTGCCCACAGCAGGCACGTGGCGTACCGAGGAAATCCGAGTCCTGGTGGTATTCGGTCTCACGGCCCTGGCCTGGGTCACACGAGCCGAGCCCTTTGGCGGATGGAGCGGCTTATTGGAAGTTCCCGGCGTAGGAGACTCTACCGTGGCCATGGCGGCAGCCGTATCGCTCTTTCTGGTGTCTGATGGCAAACAAGGCCGCTTGATGGACTGGGACACCGCCAAGGCGCTCCCCTGGGGCCTCCTGGTCTTGTTTGGTGGGGGACTGGCCATCGCGTCGGCCTTCAACGCCTCCGGGCTTTCCTTAGCGCTCGGAGAAGTGCTCTCCAGCCTCGCCAACTGGCCGGCCCTGACCATGACGCTGGCCATTTGTCTGTCGGTGACCTTTCTCACGGAGATCACCTCCAACACAGCAACCACCACCCTGCTCATGCCAATCCTGGCAGCCGCTGCCGCAGCCGCTCAAATTGAGCCCGCTCTGCTGATGGCGCCGGCCGCCATCAGTGCAAGTTGTGCCTTCATGCTCCCGGTAGCCACCGCCCCCAACGCCATTGCGTTTGGAACCGGGCGTTTCACGACCTCGGAGATGGCACGAACCGGATTCCGCATCAACCTCGCAGGCAGCGTGCTGATCACGGGCCTCGCGCTGCTGCTACTCGACGGGCCTCTGGGGCTCTAAACGGTAGCGATCTTGCCGAGCCCTACCTGGGGAACTCGTCTGAGCACTGTGCTCTTCACAATCTC
>JAYZDK010000171.1:0-20109 GCA_036337845.1 Myxococcota bacterium
AGCTTCAAGAGGGTGGTCTTGCCGGCGCCGGACGGGCCGGTGACGTAGGCGAACTCGCCTTTTTGTATGTGAAGGTTCACATCGGAGAGGGCGTCGTGGTCCCCGTAGGTCTTGTAGACGTGGTAGAGCCGGATCATGATTCCTCTGCGAATAGCCCGGCGGGGGCGTCTAAGTCGATGAGTTCCACGGGTGTTGGGGTCCTTCCCAAGAACTGACTCCCAACTCGTTTGAAACGTTCCACGTTGTCGGTCACTAGAAAGTGTGTCCCGCCTCCGCTAGTACGAGCGTTTTCGAGAGCGTGGTCTTGAAGCACGGAGCGAACGACCCTGGCGGTGGCATGGGCGGAGTCCACCAGGTTGACGCCGGGCAGTACCTCCGCGATAGCGTCACGCAGCAAAGGGTAGTGGGTACACCCGAGAATCACCGTGTCTGGACCTCCTTTCAAGGAGTCGAGATATCGGCTTGCCACGGCGATGGCGACTGGATCAGAAGCCCAGCCTTCTTCTGCCAAGGCTACAAACAAGGGGCAGGCAATGGCTTGGACTTCAATGCCGGCAGCCCGGAGGCTGTCTTGATAGCGTTGGCCCCGGATGGTGGCCTCGGTGCCCAGTACACCGACATGCTGATTGTGGGTTGCGTTCGTGGCTGCTTGAACGCCAGGCTCAATTACTCCGAAGACTGGAATACCGGCTTCTTTGCCTGCGGCGCGCAAGGGCTCAAGGGCGTGACTGCTGGCGGTATTACAGGCGATAATCAGCGCCTTGATGCCCCGTTGCCATAAGTCATTTGAGACGCGTCGAGCGTAGCGCAGAACAGTCTCGGGAGAGCGGGTGCCATAAGGCACTCGCGCCGTATCTCCAAGGTAGAGAATGTCCTCTCCGGGGAGTTCTTCCACGAGGGCTGAAAGTACAGTCAAGCCCCCGATGCCCGAGTCGAACACCCCGATTGGGCGGGGATCTGGCACCGCAATATCTCCCGTCGCTTTTGGAGATTAGCACGGCCGTGATACCAAGTCCCGTGAGTGGAGAGATCATGCGGATCGCCGTGTACGGGGGAAGCTTCGACCCGCCCCATCTGGGGCACGCAATGGTGGCGGCCTGGGTGCTGTGGACCGACCGTGCGGACGCAGTATGGCTGCTTCCTTGTGCCAGTCATCCCTTTGATAAGGAAATGGCAGCGTTTGAGGCTCGCTTGGGTCTTTGCGAGCGATTGGCGGAAGTGGTTGGGGGTGGGGTCTCTACATGTGATGTGGAGCGTTCGTTGCCTGCACCCAACTACACCTGGGACACCCTCTGCCATTTGCGCACCGAACACCCCCAGCACTCCTTTGAGCTCTTGGTGGGCGCGGACACGCTCGAACAGGTCCACCTCTGGCACCGCTGGGCGGATATTGCCGAGCAGTTCACCCCGATTGTTGTGGGTCGAGAAGGTTACCCAGCCCGGGAAGACTCTCCGACCTTCCCCGGTTTCTCCTCCACCGAGGTGCGGGCACTTCTGGCGGAAGGCCGAGAAGTGAACCATCTGGTTCCCGCGTGCATACTCGATGGGATAGGCGGTCTCTATAGGAGCGAAACCGAATGAGTACTCCAGAGCTCGTGTTCGCTTGGGATATCGACGGCACTCTGATTTCCACGGGTGGTGTAGGCCGAGCCGCGCTCAATGGCGCATTTGCTCAGTTGTATGGGGTCGAGCAGGCCTTTGGCGGCGTTTCTTTCGCGGGGAGAACCGACCCGGGAATCTGTGAGCAGGCGTTTGTGCAGGCCGGGGTGCCGGCTACCCGGGAAAATACGGAAGCCTTGTTTGAGGCCTATTTGCCTCTGTTGGAAGAGGGCTTGTCTGCCCAGTCCGATCGGATGGTGGTACATCCCGGCGTGAGAGAGGCTGTGGCTGCCACGGACAAGCTGGGTACGAACGCGCTTTTGACCGGTAACTGGAAAGGCGGGGCGGACCGTAAGCTCGCGGCAGCGGGATTGGACGGCTTGTTTGCTTGGGGGGCGTTTGGAGATGACTCGGCGGTGCGCAATGACCTGGTGCCGATTCTGGTGGCTCGTGCCCGGAAATATGGGTGTGAGGCCAGTCAGGTGGTTGTGATTGGGGACACGGAAGCCGATGTGGCCTGTGCTCGGGCCGCGGGTGCTGTGGCCGTGGCTGTGGCGACAGGGTGGCGCACCCGAGAAGAGTTGCAAAAGACGGAGCCAGACCTGCTCCTGGATGACCTCTCGGTGGGCTTGGAACCGCTACTGGAGTTGGTCAGGGGGCTGCAGACACCCAGAGATTGACCGCTTTGGAGGAGCCGTTGTTGCCGAGCCCGCCGACCATCAGAACACCGAAGTCAGGGTCGTTAACGACTGCAGGATTGGAGGCGGCCTCTGAGAGTGCTTGCCCATTCCCTGTGGATTGACTGCAGCCATCGAGGAGCACAAATGGATCGATGGGGTCTGTGGCCGGGTCGTAGATTTCCAGGCAGTCTTCGAAATCCGCACTGTTGTGCTCATCGAAGCCGAGCCCGGCACTGCGGCCGCCGATGATGAGAACGCGACCATCTGGAAGCAGTGCGCTCTGGTGGCGGTTTCTGCCGCGTTTCATCTGTCCGGCTTCCGTCCAGGTGTTGGTGTCGTGGTCGTATAGGTAGGCCTTCTTGTTTGCCAGCACGGCTTCATCGTCGGGCTGGCTGGTGGAGACTTCCAAACCACCCGTTACGAGGAGTTGGCGGTTGGGCAGGGCAATCATGGATGCATGTGCGAGTGGGAGCGGCAGTGGCTCGATGGCTTCGACTGTGAGCCCCAGGTCAATCAACACGCAGTCGTTCACGGACCTCCAGCCGCCATCCTGTGTGGATACCACTCCGCCGCAGTGGACGATGCCTACTGTAGGGATGGAGGCGGCGAATCCGTAGCCATACCGGCCGGCAAGCCGGACGTCCCGGAGCTTGCCCCGGCGAAATCTCCTTTCGGTGGGAACAAATACCTCCATGGTCTGGGCGGGCGCCAACACAAGAGGGTCTTCGTCGTACGTCCAGCCTCCAAAGAAAATCACGTCTCCATTGCTGTTGGCGACTGCAAGGTGTCCCATGCGAGGATCTCGCAGGTCGTCCTCTTCATCAATCTTGGTGGCCTCACCGGTGCTCGGATCTACGATAAACGCGCTTGCAGTTACCCCCGGAGTCTCCATCAGTGTGTTGGTTCCGCCGGCCACGAGTACGTGCCCCTCCAGCTCCGCAGGTGCGCTCAGCACGGTGGCGGTGTGAGCGTGCCGCCCCGTGCGGGATTCCCCCGCTTCTGTGACGTAGGGGGGCATGGTGCCAATGTCTGTGAAGCTGGGAGCTTGTTCGGGGTCCACAGTGCCGAGTTCCAGCCAGCGGATTTCGTCGCGGGCTTCACCGTCTCGCAGCATTCCCAGCATGTTGAGGCCCCCCGTTGAGAGAAACCGTCCGTTTCCCAGGGAGGTCAGGGTGCTGGCTTGAATGCCGTTCTCGAGTTCCGAGAGGAACGCCACGCTCTCGGTGTTGGCCACCAGAATACCGACTTCCTGGTTTCCGTCATCCTGGGTGAGCGGAGCGGTTCTTCCTGTGGCGATGACTGTATCTCCCTCCAAGATGTCGACTCGAATGGGCGTGTTGTCCAGTGCGTCAGCGCCTTCGAGTTGCACGGTTTCTGCCGCATCGAACTCGTAGACTTCCTCTTCATCGTTGTTTCGCTCCAAAACAATGCGAAAGGTGTCGGCGCTCTCAAACGGAAGCTGGTTTTCTGCCACGTGTGGAAACAGCTGCAGGTTCCACTGGTCGGAAGAGGATTTACAGGCGCTGAATGGGAGGATTACGGCTCCCATGGCCAGCACAGCCCGGTAGTGCTGCATACAAGTCTCCCTTAGTCACAGGATCGTGTCCGGCTGGAGCCCTGTCAACTCGGGTTCGTCTGCAGGTAGAGTGTCTCTATGTTGGTGTGTGCAGAGAACCTCTCCAGACTCGATGGGATTGTGCACGGATTTACGACGAGGGAGGGTGGGGTTTCCACTGGCGAGCTCAACAGCCTCAACCTCGGCTGGCGAGAGCACGAGGAGCCGGCCTCCCTGTTGGAGAACTGGTGCCGGGTGGGCAATGCGATCGGTGTTGGGGCCGAGTCGATTGCCATGGTGGACCAGGTCCATGGGGATGTGGTTGTTGTGGCCAACGAGGGAGGGGGAGTGCAGAGCCTGGTCGGGCGGGCCGATGGGCTTGTGTGCACTGTGCCTGGCCGGGCCGTTGCAGTTCGTGTGGCGGACTGCGTGCCGGTGCTGCTGGCTTGTCGTGGGGTTGTGGCGGCGGTGCATGCGGGCTGGCGGGGCACGGCGGCGGCGATTGTGTGTCGTGGGGTGGAGGCTGTATGCGAGGTGGCTGGAGTGGCTCCTCATGAGATTGTGGCGGCGATTGGTCCATGCATTGGGTCGTGTTGCTACGAGGTGGGCGACGAGGTCGTGCGAGGTATCGGGGCGCACTTGGACCCCTCGGCGTTTGTGGACGAGACCCGGGGCGCTCCCCATGTGGACCTGGCACTGGCCAATCAACTACTACTCGAGAAGATGGGGCTCGAGGATGTGGAGAAGGTGGGCGTGTGTACCCGGTGCGACCCGAGATTCTTTTCTCATCGAGGAGACGGTGCACGTACCGGTCGGTTTGCGGGGGTGATCGGCCTCTTGGAGGAGCCGACTTTATGAGGCCTGGAGTGCTACTTTGGGCGGCCTTGGTGGGCTGCACATCCAGTGAGGGTGAATGGGCAGATGAAAAACAGACCCTGAACCTCTGGCAGGAGGGTGCGTCTCTTCTGTCGGAAGGAAAACCCGAGGAATCCGCAGAAGCAATCTCAGCAGCGCTCGAGGTCGAACCGAAGAACGCGACGCTCTGGCTTTGGAAGGCCAAAGCCCTTGCCGACCAGGGAGACCACGCCGGAGCCGTAGAGGCGGCAAGCCGAGCACTCCTGCATCGCAGGGACTTTGTGGAAGCCCTCTACAATCGAGGATGTTGGCGGAGTCGCCTCGGAAACCTGGAGGATGCGGCGCTGGATATCCAGCGGGTTGTGGAGCTTGGCGGGATAGACCGGCACACCATGGCCCGAGACCCGGACTTGGATGCGCTGCGCACTGATTCCCGATTTGCTTCCAGTGTTCCGGCTCGGGAGCTCCTGGCGAGCGCGGAAGCCGATAGTCAGGCGTTCTTTGTGGGCTCCTGGTGGAGCCTGGTGCTCACAGCGACCCTTCCAGTGGAGGAGGATGCACTGGAAATCCACTGGCTGGGGGAGGGGGCTGTGCCGTTGGAGTTGGAGCGCGTGGTGGAAAATCGCGTGTTGTCGGGTGTGTTGGTGGAGCGCCACCTGGAATACGTATTTCGCGTGGTGGGTGCGGGGACGGGAGAGGTGGGGCCCTGGAAGCTGGTGGGGGGAGGCCTGGATGCCACCCTGGACCCGGTGGCTTTTCGATTCTTCGGCCCACCCGGCGGGGATGGGGGCCGGCGTGTTTCCCTTGAGGGAGTGTTCTTGACCCCTGAGCAGCGGCTGATGGGTCTCACGGAGACCGGGGCGATTCGAAATGGGGCTCGCGTTGGGGTGCGAGGTTTGCCGGGCGACAAACTGGAGCTTCCGCCTCAAGCGGGGCGGCCTGTTGAAATCGAGGTTCGCCGAGAGGGTCAGCCCCAGTGGGTGGCCTGGGAATTTCTGGGCGATCCGGGCTCAAGGACTGCCATTCGTCGTGAAGGTGCCCTAGTTTATGAGGGCACTCCCTGAGCGCTAATTGCAGGTAACGGCATCACACCCAGAGGAGTCTCCAAGGGTGTTGGTTGTGAAGGTGTTGCCTGTGCAGGACGCGAATGTACTGTCTACATCACAGACCATTCCGTACTCGGTATTGCTGGTGAACGTGGAGTTGTCCAGGGTGTCCACCTGGCAGTTGGTCACGTTCAGTCCACTGAGGACATTGCCCTCCAGAGTTGTGTTGGAGATGGAAAGTGTTGCGTCGGTACCCTCAATCCCATGAGAGCCATTCCAGGTTGAACTCGAGCTGTCGATGTCTACACTGGAGCTGCTGTCTACAGCCAGTCCGTTGGCTGCACTTCCCGTAATGGCGGCTTCTGTCAAAATCACCGAGGCGCCTTGGGTGACCAGGATTCCGTCCGGCACTGAGGTGCCGCCGAATCCGTTGCTGCTCACAGTCAGGTGAGCGAGGTCTGTGGTGCTGCTGTTGACCACGGCCCCCGAGCCAATGTTGTCACTGAGAATCAACTCCACAGCGTTCACTGTAGAGTCGACTACGTAGAGGCCGTGTCCGGAGTTGTAGGCCGAATGGAGGCCAGCTGTGTTGTTGGCGGGGTCGGTTGCGTCTTCCTGCCCGAACACCACTTCTGCATCGGACAAGTAAAACCCGTCACTGGCGTTGGCGGTGGACTCAATCTCCGAGAATGTGTTGTTTGAGCCAGGCAGAGGCCCCACAGCAATGCCATAGGAGCCCGACCCGGAAATGACGGCATCGGTCACGCTTACGGAACCTTCGGTAGAAGAGCTGGAGCTGATTCGAAGGCCCGGAGCGGTTTCGTGGCCGGATACGGTCAGGCCGGCGACGTAAACCGAGGGAGTACCAGAGCTGTATTCAATCTCCACGGCTGCGTCGGAGCTCTGGTTTCCGGAACCCCCTCCAGTGACCGTCACATCGTAGAGCTCCACCTCGCCTCCCAGGGCGCGCAGCGCCTGGTCGCTGGAATCGGTAATCTCCAGCCCGTTGACATAGAGGGTGCAGTCGGAAGTGGAGACGGTGGGGTACTCATATGTGTAGCTGCTCTGATCGACCTGGCTTCCGTCGATCCAGGTAGTGGTATCGTTCAGAATGCCGGCAGCTGTGGTGATGGTGACGTCACGGATGTCCAGACCGCCATAGTTGCAGGAGATGACGTCACTGCCCACGTTGGTCATCTGGGCATCCTCAACCACCAGCGGGCTACTGCTGTTGGACCAGGCGTCGATGACGGCTTCGTTGTAGTCGGTCCAGGTACAGCCGGTAATCTCGGTTTCGGTTTCCGAAATGTCGATTCCCATGGAGCCGGTTTCGAAGATCGTATTGGTTACCTCCAGAATGCCTGCGTGCGTGCGGATGTCCTGAGAGGCGTATGCGGTCTCCACACCAATGACTTGTCCGTTGTTGGTGTACTCGTAGTAGCGAGTCTCCCGGTTGTCGTGGAAGTGGGAGGCATCCACGATTGTGGTGGCATTTGTGGCGTAGAGGCCTGAGGTGTAGGGATACAACTCGGCACTCAGTCCGTAGTAGCCAGCGCTTCGGGTAAAGCTGGCACCAGAGATGCTGAGAGTGCCCTCGTAGTTCCAGATGCCGTGGTACCAGTTGCCTGCAATCTCAACGCCGTCTCCGTTGGCATCGGTGCCCAGGGTGATTGTGGACAGTGCGTTGAGCAGCCCGATGAACTCCGAGTTGGTTACCGAGCCCTTGTTCCAATCCACCGTGGAATACCAGAAGCTTGCCGCGAAACCCGTGGAGATGGAGCCACCCACGTTGACCGTTTCCGGGTCGTCGACCATACGCATGCCGTCTACGTTTAGGTTCTCGATGACGAGGTTGCTCTGGCTCGCATAGAGTCCCATTCGTCCCGCATTGAGCACTGTCGTGTCGGTCAGCGTGACATCCAGCGTGTTGTTGTAGGGCACCAGGGCGATACCCATGGCGTTGTAGCCCTCCACGGTCAAGTTGCTCAGTGTGGCTTCACTGGCTTGGACCTGGATGCCTGTGGAGTTTCCATCTCCCTCGCCACCGGGGTGAACATACTCGGGAGTGCCCCGAACCGACACCCCGTTCATGACCACTGGATCAGTGCTTGCCACGGTAAGTACGCCCACACTGTAGGCTTCTTCTACGGAGACATCGGTGAAGTCGAATGCACCTCGGAGCGCGTAGACCCCGTAGCCGCCGCCGACGACTGAATCACCGGAGAGTGTGGCATCGGATTCGTCGGCCACGATGCCGATGAAGTTTCTGAAGAGCAGGTTGCCACTGGTTGTGATCTCGCCGCCCTTGTCTGCCCATAGACCAAACCCGTCACTGACTCCGCCGTCGTCTGTGATTTCTCCATAGGTCACCCAGGAGATGGTGTTGCCGATGAGTTCGGCTTGGGCGCCATCGGTGATGTGAATGCCAAATCCCACGAGCTGAGAGAAGGTGTTCTCCTGGGCGGTTGCACTTCCGCCTGAGATTTCAAGTCCGCCGTAGCCAGGAAGATCGGTGGTGGGGACTTCGCCGGTATCTCCACCGGTGTCACCGCTGGTGTCTCCGCTGGTATCGGCCTCGCCGGTGTCGGTGTCGGTGTCGGTGTCCAGTCCGGTGTCCCAGCCGGTATCGCTGCCGGTGTCTCCGCCGAAGGGAGGAGGCTCAAGTTGGCCGAAATAGCAGTCTTTGAAGGTGGTATTGGTCGCATCTACAGCCCGGGCGCCGGTTCCTCCGATGGCAAGGAACTGAACGTTTTCAATCAGGGTGTCCACCGCGTTGTCGATGTTGATTCCGTTTCGGGTGGACCGAATGCTCACATTGCGAACCACCACGCCCTCGGCGCCCTGGATTGTCAGCGCCGCCATGTTTGTTTCGGCGTTCCAGATGAGTTCTTCGTCTTCCGGGCCCTCTAAGGTCACCGGCTTGTCGATGGTGACGGATTCGTTGATCTCTCCATCGCAGAGGGTGATCGTCGAGCCGGAGTCTGCCACCGTGATGGCGTCGGCGAGCCATTGGTAGCCGCCTTCTCCGTCCACAAGTATGCAGCCCTCGTCGTAGACCACCGACGGGTCGGTGTCCTGGATGTCGCCCGTGTCGACCTTGCCGTCTTTTCCATCACACGCGGAAACAAAGAGAAGTGGAAGAATGAGCTTGGGAATCTGGACTCGCATGTTGACCTCTTGGGCTTGCGCTTCACCACCGTAGCCTCACGCTGGCTCTCGAACAACTCCAAGGCCAAGGAGTTGTCCCTGTGATAGAGGCATTCCATAGTGCATGGAGGTCGATGTGAGCCGTGAAGAGCTCAATGAGCGTCTGGAGTCGATGACCGAGGCCGCCTTTGCTGGTGGTGGAGTCGAGCGCCTGGAAAAACGGAAGGAGCAGGGAATGCTCAGTGCCAGAGAGCGGCTGGACCTGCTTCTGGACCCTGGGAGCTTTCGTGAGCTCGACCGTTTTGTCACCCATACCTGTACCGATTTCGGAATGGAGGAAAACAAGATCCCGGGGGATGGCGTGGTGACGGGGTACGGCCGTATTGATGGCCGGCTGGTCTATGTGTTTGCCCAGGACTTCACGGTTTTTGGGGGTTCACTCTCCAATGCCTATGCCTCCAAGATCTGCAAAGTGATGGACCTCGCCATGCGCAATGGTGCGCCGATTATCGGGCTCAATGACTCGGGTGGAGCGAGAATTCAGGAAGGTGTGGCCTCGTTAGGGGGCTACGCCGATATTTTCCTGAGGAACACCCTGGCGTCAGGAGTGGTGCCCCAGCTCTCCGCAATCATGGGGCCGTGTGCGGGCGGTGCGGTGTATTCGCCGGCCATCACGGACTTTATCGCCATGGTGGAGGGCACTTCCTACATGTTTGTCACGGGCCCGGATGTGATCAAGACGGTCACGCATGAGGATGTCACCAAGGATGAGTTGGGGGGTGCCCAGACTCACAACCAGACCAGCGGCGTGGCTCATTTTCTTACGCCAGACGAGCCTGCTTGCCTCGCGCTGTTGCGCGAGATGCTGAGCTTCATGCCCCAGAACAACCTGGAAGAAGCCCCTCGTAAGCCCACGGACGACCCGGCCGATCGACTTTGTCCGGAGCTCGAAGAACTGGTGCCGATCAACCCCAATAAGCCATACGACATTCTTGAGGCGATTGAGTCCATTGCCGACGATGGGTATTTCCTGGAAGTACAGGGGCTTTATGCTCCCAATCTGGTGATTGGGTTTATGCGGCTTGGTGGGCGCTCGGTGGGTGTGATTGGAAACCAGCCAGCTCACCTGGCAGGCGTGTTGGATATCGATGCTTCGTTGAAGGGGGCTCGTTTCGTTCGCTTCTGCGATGCATTCAACATCCCATTGCTGGTACTTGAGGATGTGCCTGGGTTCCTACCGGGTACTGCTCAGGAGTTTGGCGGCATTATCAAACATGGCGCGAAGCTCTTGTATGCGTTTGCGGAAGCGACCGTTCCGAAGGTGACGTTGATTACCCGCAAAGCCTACGGAGGGGCGTACTGTGTGATGAACTCGAAGCACATCCGAGCGGACCTCAACTTTGCCTGGCCGACTGCGGAAGTGGCCGTCATGGGCTCGGCTGGGGCTGTGAACATTCTCTATCGGCGTGAGATTGCCGGAGCCGAGGATGCCGATGCGGTCAAGAATCAACGGGTTGAGGAGTACACCGAGGCCTTTGCCAACCCTTATCAGGCGGCGTCCCTGGGCTATGTGGACGAGGTGTTTCGACCCGGGGAAACCCGCGCTCGACTTGTGGAGGCCTTCGACTCCTTGCAGAACAAGCGGGATAAAAACCCTCCCAAGAAGCATGGAAACCTGCCTCTATAAGGTTGACGAGGCCTCCAGGACCGGATAGCTGCCCCGGCCAGCTTCACTGGGGTGAAGTTTTGCGTATCCCAAAGGATTTTCCATGGTTCGCCTTCGTATGACCCGTCTGGGCGCCAAAAAGCGTCCCTTCTACCGTATTGTTGCGGCGGACTCACGTAGCCCGCGCGATGGCCGCTTTATTGAGCAACTTGGCCATTACGACCCGATGAGGAAGCCGAGCGAACTCAAGCTCGACCTCGAGCGGGTTGATCACTGGCTTTCAGTGGGTGCCCAACCCTCCGAAACGGTTTCCAGCCTGATCGGCAAGGCGAGAGCCGCAAAGGATGCGCCTCCGGTTGTGGAAGAAGCCCCTGTGGCCGAGGCTGCGCCTGAAGCGGCACCTGTGGCCGAGGAAGCTGTAGAAGCGGCACCTGTGGCTGAAGAAGCCGTCGAAGCGGCTCCTGAAGAGGAAGCCGTGGCTGAAGAAGCTGTCGAAGCGGCTCCTGAAGAGGAAGCCGTGGCTGAAGAAGAGGCTTCTGGTGACGAGGAAGAGCCTGAGGCGTCCGAGTAATGGACCAGCTTGTTGATTTTCTGGTTCAGGGCCTTGTAGACCATCCCGATGACGTTCGAGTCAAGAAGGTCACAGCGGACTCCACTGTGATGCTGGAGGTTTCCGTAAACTCCGCTGACAAGTCGTTGGTGCTGGGTAAGGACGGGGAAACGCTCAACCACCTGCGCGCTGTGTTGGCTGCGGCCTCGGGGACCAAGAAGATGGTCCTGGAACTGGTGGACTACGATGGCGGGGCCACAGAAGAAGAGTAGTGCTCAAGCCGGCGAGATTTCGTTGGGCTGGGTCGTGGGGGTTTTCGGTACCGAGGGAGAGGTGCGCCTCCACCTCCATAATCGGGACTCCACGCTACTGGCCGAGGGCTTTGAGGTGACGCTTGTGGACCCGGAAGGCTCCCGCAGAACTGCGCGGGTTAGCAGCCGTTCAGGGGCAGGCGGGCGTGTGCTGGGGCGTATTGATGGGGTGTCGGGTCGAGAGGGGGCGCGGTCCTTGATGGGGACGGAGCTTGTGCTGTCGCGAGCAGACCTGCCCAAGCCGGAAGCGGGAGAGTACTACCACGTGGACCTCATTGGATTGGATGTGTGGGTGGAAGGAGGCGGGTCGGTAGGCACGCTCCAGGAGATCCAAGAAGCCAACGAGGTGGATATCTGGGTGATTGAGGCGGAAGATGGTCCGCATTTTGTGCCCGCGTTGTCGGAAAGGATTGTGGGCGTCGACCTCGAGGCGGGTCGGGTCGTGGTGACGGAGGATGCATGGAATTCCAGCTCCTGACTCTCCACCCGGACCTGGTGCGTTCTCCACTGGAGCATTCCATGTTGGGGCGTGCGGCTCGTGCGGGCCACATTCAGGTGTCTGTGACCGATATTCGTGACCACGCGGAGGGAAAACACCGGCAGGCCGATGACACGCCCTATGGGGGGGGTGCGGGAATGGTCATGAAGGTGGATGTGGTGGCCAAGGCAATAGCGTCTGTGCGAAAGCCTGAGAGCAGGGTGGTTCTGATGAGTCCCGCGGGTCAGCCCTTGAATCAAGCGAAGGTTCGTGAGCTGGCCGAAACGGAGCACTTGGTTCTGGTCTGTGGCCACTACGAGGGCGTGGATGCTCGGGTGTCTGAATATGTGGACGAGGCTGTGTCGATTGGGGATTACGTGCTGACGGGGGGTGAGTTGGCAGCCTTGGTGGTGGTGGATGCGGTGGCCCGGATGGTGCCGGGGGTTCTCGGGAACAACCAGAGTGCCCTGGATGAGTCTTTTTCCAACTTGCTTTTGGAGTATCCACAGTACACACGGCCCGTGGAATACGAGGGGCATTGCGTTCCGGAGGTCTTGAGATCGGGGGACCACAAGGCGATCGCAGACTGGAGGCGGTGTCAGTCGGAAGAACTCACACAGAAGATTCGGCCTGACTTATGGGCGGCTTTGGCAGACGCAGGTGACGAATAGAGCTTGCGGACCGTGGGCTCAAGCGTTAGTTGCGGGCGGTTCCAAGGCGGTGTGACGTCCATTGCACATCTCCTGTTTGATTCGAGGCTATTCGCCATGACAACCAATATTGCTGAAATCGAGCAATCCCTTCTTGCCGACTCCAATGCGCCGGAAATCCGGGCGGGTGACACCGTTCGTGTTCATGTTCGCATCAAGGAGGGTGCCAAAACCCGTATCCAGGTGTTTGAGGGAACGGTGATTGCACTCAAGCATGGTGGCCCCCGTTCCACCATCACCGTTCGCAAGATCTCCAATGGAATCGGTGTCGAGCGGATCTTCCCGATTCATGCTCCAGTTGTGGAGAAGATTGAGATCAAGAGCCGCCACCGTGTGCGCCGTGCCAAGCTCTACTATCTGCGTCAACTGCGTGGAAAGAAGGCACGTCTGGTCGAAGTACAGACCCACAAGTCCGACAAGGTCTGAGGGATGGCAAATCGGCGAGCCGCCTACGAGGTGGGGCGCGCCGCGGAAGAGGCTGTGGCCCGTTTTCTACAGAAAGCGGGCTGGTCTGTGTTGGAGCGACGCTGGCGAGGCGCCGGGGCCGAGATCGATCTGATCGTGCAGCGAGAAGGCGAAGTACGATTCGTCGAGGTCAAGTTTCGTTCGGACAATGACCCCGTCGGGCTTGAAGCCATCGATGGGCACAAGATAGCCAAACTGGAGCGAGCGGCAGAGTTGTGGCTGGCTCAGCAGGCTGCTGAAGTTACTCAGGCGTGTCTTGCGGTGGCCTTTGTGGGTCGCGGTGAGAAGGGCTGGGAGATTGAGTTCTTAGACGACCCTGTTTGAGGTGAACCGTGCCGCTCTTTGTGTTGGGTACTCCGATTGGCAATCTTTCTGATGTGAGTCCGCGGGTGCGCGAAGTTCTTGGTGCCGCAGAGGTGATCTTTGCAGAAGACACTCGAGTGACGAGAAAGCTGCTTTCTGCACTCGATATTCCGGCCCCGAGAATCGAGCGATATCGTGGACACGAGCAAGAAGGCTACGCGCAGGGGTGTGCCGATCGCATTGCAGAAGGAGGCTCGGTAGTACTGGTGTGCGACGCGGGCACGCCTTCGGTGTCTGACCCAGGCCTCGAGGTGGTGCGTATCTGCCACGAAAGAGGGCTTCCGGTTGAAACGGTGGCGGGGCCTTCGGCGGTGGCTTGTGCGATCTCGGTGAGTGGCTTTGATGCGGTTCCGTTTCACTTCTTGGGTTTTCCTCCGAGGAAGAAAGGAAAGGCCCGTCAGTGGATCCGGGACGCTGGTGCGCTGCGGGGGACGTGTGTGGTGTATGAGTCGCCTCGGAGAACGGTGGCTTTCCTTCGCTTGTTGGCTTCTGAACTTCCAGAACGGGAGGTCTGCTTGTGCCGGGAGCTCACCAAGCTCCATGAGGAAGTGCTCCGACTGCCCGTGGGAGAGCTGTTGTCGGAATTGGAAAGCCGTGAGGCGTTGAAGGGGGAGGTGACGCTCGTCATAGGTCCCGGAGAAGGCCCAGCCGAGAAGGTACAGGCAGAGGCTGGGCCGGAGCTCCGGTCCATTGCGGCCGCGCTGGCACAGAGGTGGGGAGTTTCCCGGAGAGAGGCCTATCAACAGCTACTGGAGCTGGAGCGGACTATCGAACCAGATAGGTAACGCTGGTCGCGATGCCCCACATCAAGCTGCCATCTGTATAGACGGGGTAGGGGTGCTCAAGGCGGGTGGGAGACTGCCAGCCAAAGCTGCCTTGCAGTCTTGCTTTCACTTCCGGAGCGAACTGCCAGTTCAACCCAGCGCTTGTCTGTAGACTGGTGTACTCCCCACGGTTTGTGGCCTGACCCGAGGAGATGGGCAGTACATCGGGTAGCCACAGGCCAGAGGGAAGCCTGGCATCGGTGTGATAGCCCACCGAGAGTCGGTAGTCTGAAGAGATGTGGATGCCTTGCTCGGGTTGCGCGTAATGAAAGAACTCGCTTCCGGCAGTGAATGTGGCGGAACGCTCGGGGGCGATGGTGGTGGTGCCTTGCTCCAGTTCCACATCGATCTCACCTTGTCTCAGAAGCTCGGTTTGGAGATAGGGTGAGGCTGGACCTCGCGTTGTGGCAAAGGTTGCCACCAGGCGCTGGGCGGCGGCTCCCGGGCCAGCGCCGCGCTTGTCGCCCTCGGCCGACCAGAAGTTGTTCTTGGTGCGGTTTCTAAGCCCGATCTCCAGGAGCCAGGTGGCCTGGTGGCCTCGCGCCTCGGATAGCGGGGTGCCGAGCAGACTGAACCAGGCACCATTCAAGCCCTTTCCGTCCACGCTGGAGAAGTCTTCTTGTGGGCCGCTGAGAAGGGAGCCCGACTCTTCGGTGGGGTCCCAGGCCATCACATGGGAGTCCTGATAGGACAGCCTGGACAGCAACTGTCCAGGGATCTCCAGTCCGATGCTGAGGTCGTCGAGCAGGCTGAACTTCCCGGAGAGGGTGAGCCAGTGATTGTGGACCCCAACCTGGCCTACAGACTCTCCAGATTCCTCGAGGGGAAGCCGTGCCTGAGCGGTTCGATAAGAGAGGGTCACGTCTCCAGCCATCTGGGGCGGCAGTTGGGTGACCTCTGCGGCCTGAGCTGGACTGGGAGAAAGAGCCAGTAGGAGTGTGGTGAGCATCGTAACCAGAGTAGGGGGGTGTTTGGGGTGGGTCAAGACGAGGAATTGCCATCATCCCGTAAGCCGTAGTCCTTCATCTTGGTCTGGAGGCTCTTTCGAGAGATGCCCAGTGCTTTGGCTGCACGGGTGACATTGTGGGTTTCCGCCTCCAGAACTTCAAGGATTCGGGCGCGTTCGAGCTTTGCGGTGTGTGCTCGGACATAAGCCTTTAGGCCGAGTTCCTCGACGTTGGCTGCTACGTCTGGCAACGGTGTGTCCTGGGTGCTGGACGGCAAATCGGATTCTTCAATCTGGTTTCCCTGGCACAGCAGGACTGTTCGTTCCATCAGATTTTCGAGTTCGCGGATGTTGCCCGGCCATTCCCAGCGTTGCAATAGCTCTTCAGCGCCGGCGGTCAGTCCCTCGATATTTCGGTCCAGGCGGACGTTGAAGCGCTCCAGAAAGTGCTTGACCAGCAATGGAATGTCTTCTGTACGTTCTCTGAGCGGTGGTAGGTGAATCGGAATCACGTTGAGTCGATAGAACAGGTCTTGGCGAAAACTGCCCTCTTCGACTTCCTTGGAGAGGTCCCGATTGGTCGAGGTGATGAGCCTGACATCGACTTCTATGGGTTTCAGGCCACCAACACGGTCTACCTTGCGTTCCTGTAGGACCCGAAGCAGCTTGACCTGCATATCCAACGGCAGCTCTCCTACCTCGTCTAGAAAGAGCGTTCCTCCGTCAGCGAGTTCAAAACGGCCCGGCCGACTCCCGATTGCGCCGGTGAATGCGCCTTTCTCGTGTCCAAAGAGCTCGGACTCAAACAGGGTGTCTGGGATGGCTCCACAGTTGACCGAGATGAAGGGCTCATCCTTACGGGAGGAGTTGGTATGCAGTGCGCGTGCCACCAACTCTTTGCCGGTTCCCGACTCCCCGGTGATCAATACGGTTGTTGGAGAGTTTGCGACTCGCTCGATGAGCTCGTAGACCTGCTGCATCTTGGGGGTGCGCCCGATAATATCGAAGCGGCCCTCGAGAGAAGAAAGGCTCTGTGCTTGTACCTGTTCGGTGCGGACCGCCTTTTCCAGGATGAGCTTGAGTTCGTCTCGGTCGAAGGGTTTGGTGATGTAGTCATGAGCCCCGAGTTTGATCGCTTCCACCGCTGTATCTACGGTGCCGTGGGCTGTAATGATTACAACCGGGAGCCCTGGGTCATGGCTGCGCACCCAATGCAGTACTTCCAGCCCCCCGATGCCTGGCATTTTCAAGTCGGTGACCACCGCGTGAAATTGCTCGTTCTGCAGCCTGCTGATGCCCTCACCCCCGTCGGAGGCTGTTTGCACCTCGTAGGACTGAGCCTTCAGGTGGGCCGCCAGCACCTTGCGAATGCTGGGTTCGTCGTCAATGATGAGAACCCTTTTCCGCATCGAGGCCGAATCTAACATGCTCTGAACCGTCAACCTATGGACGCCCGTATACGTTGTAGTAGATCCTGCCTACCGATAACTGCATCTGGTCCCCTTATTCTTTTTCATCGGAGTTCCCATGCGACTTCTGTTTTACGCGCTTTCTCTGGTTCTAGTGGGTTCGCCTGCCAGTGCCGAACCGGCACCCGACTTTCAACTCCGCAGCATCAACAACGATTCTGTGAGTCTTTCGGACTACAAAGGCCAGGTGGTGTTGATTGATTTCTGGGCGACCTGGTGTGGGCCCTGCAAGGTTGCCATGCCTCACATCCAGCGGATTTATGATGAAAACAAGAAGGATGGATTTGTGGTGCTTTCCATCAGCATTGATGAGGCGCGCACGGCCTCCAAGGTGAAGCCCTACATCAAGTCCAGGGGCTATACCTTCGAGGTGCTGCTGGACAAGGAAACCGAGGTTGTGCCGCTCTATAATCCTCAGAAGGTTCTTCCATATGCCGTGCTTATCGATCGGAATGGAGAGGTGGCTTGGCGCCACTCGGGCTACGTGGCAGGAGATGAGAAGGAACTGGAGAAGCAGGTGAAAGCGATTCTGGGTGCCACTCCGTGATTTCTTGTGCAGCAATACTGTTGCTGAGCGTGAATGCTTCGGCGGTTGAGTTTGCCGGTGGCGGTCTTTCGATATCGACCGACTCGGAGTTTCGGTATTTTCAAGCTGCTGAGGGGCTTGAAGGGTTTGAGAAGGAGTTTCCCAATCTTCTGGACTACATGGAGCTTGTGGCCCGCCAGAACCTGTTGTGGGCCAAGGGAGACTGGCAGGTGGGGACCCAGTGGGACGAGGTGGCGTTGTTTTCCAATCGCTACTACCTCGACGACGTCCTCATGTATGAGCATGAACTGGTCACCGAAGGACTTCGTTCTCCGTGGCCGGATGCCTATGTGAACCTGGAGAAAATCTGGGTCAAGCGGTCTACCCCATGGGGAACGGTGCAGGTGGGCGATACCTACGCTTCTTTTGGGCGGGGCCTGGCCTTGAACCTGGTCAGAAACACGGATGTAGACATCGACACCACCCTGCGGGGGTTTCGTACGTCCGTGGAACACGGGGACTTCGAGCTGACTGCGGTCGGGGGGCTCACCAATCAGCAGCAGGTGCAGCAAGACAATCCCAACTATCTCCTGCGTGCCAATCGGCATACGCTGATTGCAGGACTTCGAGCGGACCGGTACGGTCTGGGCCCGGCTAGCCTAGGAGTGCACGGCGTGGCGTATCGGTTCTCCCGTGAGGTGGACACGTTCCTGGACGCATCGGGTTTGAAGTGGCCTCAGCCCTGTGTTTCTGGGGGAGATTGTGAGCCGGGCGCGGACACGGAGCCCCTCGATGCGCTGGTCGGTGGTGCGACTCTTGAACTGTTTGGTGTGGGGGGGATGGATTGGTTTGTAGAAGGGGATGTGTTTCACCACATGAGTTCAGACCTTTACGGCGGTGAAGACCCGGAGCTTGGCTATGCCGTGTACGGTTCGGCAGCGGCCTATGTGGGAGCGGCGACCATCTTGGTTGAGGGTAAGCGGTATGTGGATACAGAACGTTTGAACACCCTCCCCGCCTTGGAGGGCTACGAGGTAGTCAGTGGTCCGACGCTTGAGGACGAGCGGGTCATTACCGAGGATTCCTCGGCGGCGCTGAACTCCAATGACATTACCGGAGGGCGGGTTCGGGTGGACCGCGCAGTGGGCGACCAGTTGACCCCGTATGTGTCGATGGCTTTGTACCGGGACACGGAAGAAGGCGGTCTTCACTTCAACGAAACCCCGGAGACTATTTTTCACCCGGTGGCTGGGGGTGAGTTTTTCGGCGAAAAGGTCCAATGGATCGCCAACGCTGGCTATCGTCACGATGAGCGCGATGGCGACTATGGAGCGGACCGCATGGCGCATGCGGACGTGGCTGTTGATTTCCCCATCGGGTCCTATCACACCGAGTTCATTGTCGATGCCCGGCGATTCTCCTGGGGCGAGAACGCAAATCAGCAAGCGGACTTTAATGAGAGCAGCATTTCCCTTGGCATAGCGCCATCGGATACGTGGACGCTGGTGCTCTACAACGACTACAGTGACAATCCACTCATTCCCAGTGAGGGAAACCTCACCGAGGCCTTGTACGGAGCCATGGAAGTTCACTATCACTCCAACGCAGCAATGACGGTGAAGGCCTTTTACGGGGCCTACAAAGCTGGAATACGTTGTGCGGGTGGTCAGTGTCGGAATCTTCCAGGCTTTGAGGGTGCTCGAGTCTCTATACAATCCAATTTCTGAACCGGGGGTCCAACACATGTCCGTTTTGCTTTCCAGTCTTCTTGTGACGTCTTCAGCCTTTGCGGGAGTGATCAAGCCCACTCTGGTGGAGGCCTCGAGCACTCTGCCTGCGACGGCTGGGGTGAGCTATTCGCCCAAACAGATCACGGATGCGAAGCAGTCGACGGTCTGGGTGGAAGGGGAGAAGGACAGCAGTGGCGTGGGCACGACGGTCACGATGACGCTTGCTGGGGCTCAGACGGTGTCGGCCCTCCGTGTATGGAATGGCAACTGGTACTCCCATGACTTCTGGCAGCGTCACAACCGGGTGAAGGACCTTGAGGTCACGTTTTCTGATGGCACCAAGGAGGTGTTCACCCTCACGGATGAGAAGCTACCGGAGACGATCACCTTCAAGAAGCCCATCAGCACGGAATCCGTTCGGCTGCGTATCAAGAGCAACTACCGTGGGAGCACGATCAACGACACGGTGATCTCCGAGGTTCAGTGGTTGGATGGAAAGCCGGATGCAGCGCTCACCGTTACCAACTGGAAGGACAGCACCCATCTCCCGGAAGATGGAGATGGCAGCTATGAGCCGCCGAACATGTGGGATGGGGTCTTGGATTCCATGTGGTGTGAGTCTGCGGAAGGCGACGGCACTGGGGAATGGATCGAGTTTGAATTTGGAGGAACACAGACGATTTCTTCTCTGCGGTTGGTCAATGGCAACGCCTACGACCTGATGTGGTGGATGAAGTCCAATCGTGTCACCCAGGCGGAGTTGGCCTTCTCCGATGGCAGCAAGCAGTCTGTAGAGGTGAAAAACAGCATTCGAGAGCAGGTCATCAGCTTGTCTCCGGTTCGTACGAAGTCTGTGCGCCTGACGGTCACAGGGGTGAAGCAAGGCAAGGAAGCCCTCAACGACCCGGCTTATGATTGCGTGTGCATTTCAGAAGCGGCGTTTATGCCTTGAACGCTATGGGGGGCGTGTGTCGAGACAAGCCCGAGCGGTATCGCGAGAACATGAACCACAGTGGGGCCTGAATATTGAAGATACCTTGTGTACTGGAAGAAGGGAGAACGGAATGAGTCGCTCTTCGGTGGGAATTCGAGGTGTCTTGGGGCTGGCTGTGTTCTTGTGCTCGGGGTGCACCGTGGATCACCAGATCGATCGCCGGGTCACCATTGATACCTTTGTGCAGGAGCCAGC
>JAYZDK010000172.1:0-10729 GCA_036337845.1 Myxococcota bacterium
TTTCGAGAGGGGAAAGGCCGCATACTCCACCTCTCCAGAGACCACCAGCAGGTCTTGGTGTCCATCGGAATCCAGGTCTGTGCAAGCGACCTCCATGCCCAGGAAGCCGTTGGCCTCTCCGGTGATGCGTGCATCTGCGCTCTCCATCAACATGTTGTCGGCCCAGGTCGACCATCCGGCGCCATAGAAGATTCCTGCCGTTCCGGAATAGGCGTCTGCAAATGGTGCGGTGATGATCAGGTCGTCCAGCCGGTCTTCATCCAGGTCACAGAGCGCGATGCTCTGGCCGAGCAGGGCCTCCTGGTTCGTGGTGACTCCCACGATGGAGGCGTTTACGCTCGCCAGAGAGAGGAATGGGTCCGAAATGCCGGTGCAGTCACTGTTGATTCCATCGTTGAGCCAGTCTACAGCCCCGGGGTTTATGGACGGGTCGGTGTCGTCGCAATCATCGCCACCGAGGGCTTCATCATCGTAGCCATCGCCGTCTCCATCGATGGAATCGGCACCATCACAGTCCTGGTCGATCCCGTCCTTGGGAATGTCTGTGATACCCGGGCTGATTGCGGGGTCATTGTCGTCGCAGTCCTCTCCCCCGGCAGCTTCTGACGCGTAGCCGTCGGCATCCACATCTGTGAGGTCGGCTCCATCGCAGTCCTGGTCTCGGCCGTCATAAGGCACCTCGTCTGCACCGGGATAGCTCAGTGGATCCTCGTCGTCGCAGTCGTCTCCGTCTGGGCAGAACTGGGTGACTAGAAACCCGTCGCCGTCGCTGTCAAAGCCCTCATCGATGATGCCGTCACAGTTGTCGTCGAGCCCGTTGCAGCGCTCGGACGCAACCGGGTTGATCAACACGTTTGTGTCGTCACAGTCTTCTTCTGTGGTGTAGCCATCTCCATCGCTATCTTCGAGAGCGGTTGGTGAGCCGGAGTCCGTGGCCTCAGCGGTATCGTTGGACTTGTCTGTGGGGGCAGATACGCAGGCGAGAAACAAGGCACTGAACAGCCCGATCATGAGCACACTCCAACAAGGGTGTAAGCCTACCCCTGTTGAGGGCTACTCCGCTGAGGCTTTGTCGCCCCGGCTTGCAGTTTCCTTGTCCAGAACTCCCACGGTTTTGCGGTAGAGGAATGTGCACTGCTGGGGGTTGTCTCCAATACACACAATGCCCAGCTTGCCGAACTCAGAGAGGGCTCCCATCAGGTGGAACACCACCCCGCGCTCCGCAGCCCCATGAAAGTGAAGGCCGTGGTACACCGCGATGTCGATCAGGTCGTCTGGGGTCAGTCCGCGATAGCGCTCTCGTTCGAGTGTGTCTGAAGCGTAGTAGTACTTGGCGTTACCCGAGGGGGTTCGGAACATGCCGGTTTCGGTGTCATATCGGCCGTCCGTGAGAAATTTCAGTGTCAGGAATGGATGGGTGGTTCCGCCTTTGCGAACGTTGACTTCGATGGCGTAGTGCTTCCACTTTCCCTGCTCTCGGACAGAAACAAAGTCCGTGGCAAACCGCCCGAGAACTCCTTTTTGGGCCAGGACACGGGCGACCTTGAGGCCAGCATCCTGGATGTCCAGTCGGTAACTGTCTTCTGCTGGAAAGGTACAGCCTTGGAAAATCTGACCATCCTCGCCACCAAGCACCTGGTCGTGTGTGGAGATGACCATGGCCTCCCCGATAGCGTTGACCCGACACTGGGTGGATGGAGAACATTTGTCTTCGCCATCTACGAAGGCCTCGACCACTCCGCCCATGTGCTGAAACTTCTCCTGGAAGGTCTCCCACTGTTCTGTCTTGGCAGTAAACCGCAAGGAGTGAACATTTTGTTCCACCCACGTTCGAAGCCCACTGCTGTCGGGACAGCCCTGGTAGCTAAACAGTGCGTTGCCTTCCCCCGAGAAGCCTTCGTTGAGCTTGACGACCGCCTTTCTCAGTTTGCTGTTTCGTCCTTTGAGTTCAACGAGAGAGTCGATGATCTCCTCGGTGCTCGAGAGTCGCTCAAATCCATCTGGCAGGTGAATACCGGCTTCCCGAAATACTTCTCGACAGCCACTCTTGGTGCCCAGGTCCGACAGTGCGGGGTCGTTTCCGTAGAGGGGCACACGGAGCTGAACGGCCACCGAACGCTCCAACGGTGTGGAGTTGAAGCACACCATGTGGGCTGCGTCCGCGTCTCCGATTGCATCTCGGATGCGCTGTAGCATGCGGGGGCGGTTCAGGATCTTCTGGCTCAGTGGAACCTTGGACGCGTCGTAGCAGGCCAACAGAGTGAGTCGCTTGCGAGCGTGGTTGCCGGGTATTCCGGAGAGCAGGTGCAGGTAATAGTCGATCACCGAGCCTGCGACGGGTTGAGAGGTGACGAAGATGAGCCGGGTATTGGGCCGACGCAGCAGCATCAATGTGTAGAGCAGGCGCTCTTCGTAGTGGTGGGCGCCGCTGACTTTTTCCAGCTCGTCCGGATCCAGGCTGAGACTGGGTATGACCACGACGGTATGGCGCCTGCGGGCATCTTCTACCACCTGTCGGTAGAGCCCTGGCAATTTCTCTTGGAGTGCCTTGAAGGCAGCCAGCTCCTCAGGCGTGCCGATCTCGGGGTACTCCATGCACCGATATTACCAGTTCCGTGGGTTAGAGGGGGGTGTGGGTACACTCGATTCCCAAATCCGTGTGGGTGAGGTCGCCATCGGCGGTGGCAGGCCCCTGGTCTTGATTGCTGGGATGTGTGTGATCGAGTCTGAGGATGCGCTCTTGAATGTGGGGCATCGGTTGTGCGAGATCTGTGAGCGCCTGGGGATACCCCTGGTGCTCAAGTCGAGTTTCGACAAGGCCAACCGGACTTCGGTGGATGCGTTTCGGGGGCCGGGCCTGGATGAAGGGCTGGCTATTCTGGACCGCGTGCGAGCTCGACTTGGGGTGCCCGTCACAACAGATGTTCACTTGCCATCCCAGGCTGCTGCGGTGGCGGAAGTGGCCGAGCTTCTTCAAGTTCCAGCCTTCCTGTGCCGCCAGACCGACCTATTGGAGGCGTGTGCCAAGACAGGCCGGCCCGTCAATGTAAAGAAGGGTCAGTTTCAGGCCCCTTGGGACATGGGGGCTGTTGTCGAAAAACTGCGTGCGAATGACTGCCATTCCATCTTGTTGACGGAGCGGGGGACGACCTTTGGATACAACGAGTTGATTGTGGACTTCCGGTCGCTACCGGAGTTGGCCCGACATGGAACACCGGTTTGTTTCGATGCCACACATGCTGTGCAGAAGCCCGGTGGGAACAAGACGCATACGGGGGGAGACCGAGATCTGGCGCCGGTATTGGCGAAAGCTGCGGTTGCGATCGGCGTGGATGCGATCTTCATGGAGGTGCACGAGACGCCGGAGTTGGCCCTTTCCGATGGGGCAAACAGTCTTCGCTTATCGGAGGTAGAAGCCTTGTTGTCTCAGCTTGTGGCGCTGGATGCCTTGGTAAAGCGGGGATAGAAGTCTGGGCAATTGGAGAGGGCTTTCATGGAGCGACATACGCTAGTACATCGCCTGCTTGAACAGGCGGAAGATTTGGGTACTGAACCGGCCTTGCGATATCGCGAAGATGGGGATTGGCACGAGATCTCATGGGACCAGTACCAGATGAGGGTGTTGGACCTCGGAGCGGGACTGATTGATTTGGGAGTTCGGGGGGGAGACCGCGTGGCCATGCTCTCCCACAACCAGCCGGCCTGGGTGATTTCAGACCTGGCCATCCTGGCGGCGGGAGCGGCTTCTGTGCCCGCCTATCCCAACTCCATTCCGTCTCAGGTCGAGTACCTCATTGAGCACTCGGATTCTGAGATTATCTTTGTGGCCAACGGGACTCAGCTCAGGAAGGTCCAGCAGGTTTGGGAATCGTGTTCCAACCTGCGCTACGTGATTCTCATGGACAACGACGAGGACCTCGCCGATGGGGAACGCGTTCTCACCCTGGACTCGGTGATTGAACGGGGTATCGAATCGGGCCGAGATCTGGTGGAGCAGAGGTTGGCAGCGATAGACCCAGAAAAACTGGCGACGATCATCTATACATCGGGTACGACCGGGCCCCCAAAGGGAGCCATGCTCTCCCATGTGAACCTGACATTCATGGCGGATGCGTTGGCGGATGTCATTCTCTTGAACGAGGACGACTCCACGTTGTCTTTCTTGCCGCTTTCGCACGTGGCGGAGCGGTTGCAGGGACAGGTCTGTGCGCTGTCACAGGGGGCGACCGTCAACTTTGCAGAGAGCATGGACACCATCGTGCGGGACCTTGGGGAGGTCAATGCCACAACGCTTCTGTGTGTGCCTCGTCTTTGGGAGAAAATCTACGCCAAGATCCAGTCTGGCCTGGAAGAGGCGCCTCCGTTGAGGCGACGGATTTTTGATTGGTCGATCGCCCAGGGAACCGAGGCGTTTGAGCTTCGCAATAGCGGACAGACTCCAAGCCCGGTCCTGGCGGCTAAGCTCGCAGTGGCGGACCGACTGGTGTTTTCCAAGTTGCGAGCGGGCCTGGGGATGACCCACTCAAGGAAGTTTCTCTCCGGTGCAGCCCCCCTGTCTTCTCAAGTGGGGACATTCTTTGCGAGCATCGGTTTCGTGATTCAAGAAGCCTATGGGCAGACTGAATGTACCGGCGTTTGCAATGTCAATCGCCGAGACCACGTGAAGTTTGGCACGGTGGGACCGAACCTTCCGGGAGTGGAGGTGCGGCTGGCGGAAGATGGCGAGATTATGGTTCGCGGCCCCAATGTTTTTCTCGGCTACTTCAAAGAGGAGGCCGCCACCGCCGCGGCTCTTGTGGATGGCTGGCTGGCTACCGGGGATATCGGAGCCTTTGATGAGGAGGAGCATCTTCGGATTACAGACCGCAAGAAGGACATCATCGTGACGGCGGGTGGCAAGAACGTTGCGCCGCAGAACATCGAGAACCTGCTCAAGCCCTGCCGGGGGATCTCCCAGGTGGTTGTCGTGGGGGACAAGCGGAAGTTTCTTTCTGCGCTCGTGACGCTGGACTACCCGGAGATGGAGTTGTTGTTGGAGGAGGACCTCTCGGACCACGACGCTTGTGTTGACCACCCCAAGGTGCTGACTCAGATCCAAAGCTATGTGGATGAGGTCAATGGCACGCTGGCTTCCTATGAATCCATCAAGAAGTTTCGGGTGCTATCACGGGACCTCACGATTGAAGATGACGAGGTTACGCCCACGTTGAAGGTCAAGCGGCGGGTCGTCCAGAAAAGCTACGAGGCGCTGATTGATTCCATGTACGCCGAGAAATTTGAGTAGGCCGGTGGGCGAGGTTTTGATGTGGATACGACGGATGGCGCTGACATGCTGTTTCGGGGGCTGATACCATCTTGAACGTGAGTGCAGAGATCACCCGACGTGCTGAGGCGGCTCCGGAGGAGCCGGGTCAGTACGGACCACCCCCGCAGTCGGTGTTCGAGGAGATTCGTCTTCTCTGGGAACACCGTGGACTCTTGTATACGCTCGTGGTGACCGATCTTCGCCATCGGTATGTGGGGAGCTCCATCGGGTTTTTCTGGACGGTGGTGAACCCCATCCTGGAGCTCATCACCTACACCTTTGTGTTTCACGTGCTCATGGGGGTCAAGTTTCATCCCAGTGGTGGCACGGTCCACTACGGACTGTTTCTGTTTTGTGGAATGGTCTCGTGGTTTGCCCTGGCCACCGGCGTTTCTCGCTCTACGACTTCGATTCGAGAAAATTCCCACCTCATCAAGAAGGTGAATTTCCCGGCTGCTGTTTTACCGGCCCAGCATGTGTTCTCGGCGGTATTCAATCAGGTCATTCGCACGGGTGTGTTGGCGATGGGGGCGATGGTTCTCGGAGATGGTCTCTCCGGGCACCTCTTGCTCGTGCCGGCGGTCATCTTGCTTCAAGCCTGTTTCGTGCTGGGTCTGGGGTTCTTTTTGGCCACAGCGAACGTGTTTTTCAGAGACACGGCGGATTGGGTGAATGCCGTGTTGCTTATCTGGATGTTCATGACGCCGATTTTCTATCCGCCGGCGGCCTATCCCAGGAAGTTTCAACTGCTGCTGCAGCTCAACCCCATGGCACACCTTGTGGGTATCTACCAGGAGTTGATTCTGAACCAGAGACTTCCAGATGTGCGCCAGGTGCTCTTTGCCATTCTGTTTTCGGTAGCGAGCCTTATCATTGGCTATTCGGTCTTTGCGCATCACCGTCGGAAGTTCGCTGACCTGGTTTGATGCTCCCGAGCTGCGGGTGTGGGGCGCAGGCAGGTACGGTCTACTCTTCGGAGGCTTCCGAACGCGTCTTCAGGAACCCATTGCGCTGAAAATAGAGGACTGAGAGTCCCAAGAACAACAGCCACGGAAGATTCACTCGACGCTCGGCGAGCAGAAGCTCTGCATTCAGCGCAAGCCCTCCCAACAAGCCGAACCATGCGGCAATGCGTTTCACTCGCTGGATGGTGGCCTCCGATCCCCTGCTTGGTGGCTCATTTCAAGCTGTTGGGGATGAAAAGTGGCAGGGGCAGAGGGACTCGAACCCCCGACCTGCTGATTTGGAATCAGCTGCTCTACCAACTGAGCTATACCCCTACGCTTGGCGTCACTTACCCGTCGTTCCCGGACTGGTCAAGCCACAAGGGAGTAGGCGAGTGCAAAGGTGGCCATTCCCCAGCAGTACCAGCGGAACTTGGAGAAGTCACCCGTCTGCACCAACTTCAGGAGCCAGGTCAGTGCGACATAGCCGCTAACTGCGGCCGCGAGGCCTCCTACCAGCAGCGGCTCCAGGTTGGTCTGAGCCCAGTTCACGTCGGAGGCTTTGAGTACAAAGGCCCCGCAGATTGCCGGAATCGACAGAAGAAAAGAAAAGCGGGCCGCGTACTCCCGGTTCAGTCCCAGGAACAAGGCGAGCGCAATGGTGCTACCTGAGCGTGAGATGCCCGGGGCGATTGCAAGTCCTTGAATGGTGCCGATGGCCAGGGCTATGCCCCATCCAGCGCTCTTCTCATCAAGTGTGCCCTGGGGAGCCCATCGGGTGGCGTGGAGAAGTAGGCCGGTAATGGCAAAGGTCACAGCAAGGGTGGCCGGTGTGGAGAACAAGGATTCAAAGAAATCCTGGAACACCAGGCCGATGATAGCCGTTGGCACGCTCCCTAGGCCGATGAGCAGCATCAGACGCGTTCCTGGCCGTTCTGAGAGAGGCCCCCGCTCTTGGAGGGGTGCGGCCAGCATTCGCTTGAGGTCGGCGCGGTAGAGCCAAAGAATGGGAAGTAGTGTGCCCAGGTGAAGTACCAGGTCGAAGAGCAGTCCCGTTTCCGGTGGCGGTAGAAACTGCTGGTACATCACGAGGTGGCCAGAACTCGAAACCGGGAGGAACTCAGTGAGCCCCTGAACAATGCCGAGAATAATGGCCTCAATCACGAGTCATTTCTCCGGGGACGGCGGATCTTCTGCGGGCTCATCGTCCGCTGGAATCGTTGGTGGCGTGGGGGCGGGTTCATCAGGTTTAGAGGATTCTTCCTCTAATCGCCGAAGGTACACCAGAATCTTCCGGGCATCGTAGATGTCGAGTTCTTCCGAAAATGCGGGCATCGCCGAGCGCCCGTGGAGGATGGCATCGACAAGTTCTTTCTGGCGACTACCGGCGAGGTTTCCTCTCAAATCGGGAACATCAACGGCGAGGTCGGCGGCTGCAGGCCCGTCGCCGCGGGCCTCCTTCCCGTGGCATTGCCAGCAAGAGCGTTCCCAGATCTCTTTGCCCCGCACATGGTCTGCAGGCCGCTTGCGGGGCTGAGCCGCAAAGGTTGCCATCGGGAGGAGCATCAGAAGAAGGACGATATGTCGCAAGCAAGCCTCCAGAGTAAACAACGCCCGCAAGGTATAGGGCCTCGCGGGCGTTGTGAATGGCGGGGTGGACGGGACTCGAACCCGCGGCCTCCGGCGTGACAGGCCGGCGTTATAACCAACTTAACTACCACCCCAAAAACTGGTTTTGGAGATTTGAAGAGTGGGCGGAACAGGGCTCGAACCTGTGACCCTCGCGGTGTAAACGCGATGCTCTCCCAACTGAGCTACCCGCCCAGACTCCAGACACAGCCTAAGCTGCGACTTTCGCACGGCCTCTTATCCAGTTCGATCGCGCTGTCAAACGAAAGAACCCGCCTCTTGGCTTCCCAAGAGGCGGGTTCAACAATCTTGCAGTGCAGAAGCTAGTTTACAGACTTCTTCAGAGCGGTTCCGGGCTTGAACTTCACGCCGTTGGAGGCGGGAATGTTGATCTCAGCACCGGTCTGGGGGTTGCGGCCCTTGCGAGCGGAGCGAGCGTTCACCGAGAACGTGCCAAAGCCGACAAGCGTGACCTTACCACCATCAGAGAGGGTGTCCTTGATGCCCGTGGTGAGAGCGTTGAGAGCCTTCTCTGCATCGGTCTTCTTGAGACCAGCGTTGTTGGCGATGTAGTCGATGAGGTCGTTCTTTGTAGTTGTGGACATCGTTGCGATGCTCCTATTGGTTTGGTTGGTTGTGTGGAAAGAGCTGGAATGGGTCCCTGGGTCCACTACAGCAGGATTGAAATCGTCCTAGTTTACGGACTTCTTCAGCGTGGTTCCGGCCTTGAACTTCACTGCGTTCGAAGCGGGAATGTTAATTTCGTTGCCGGTCTGGGGGTTGCGTCCTTTCCGGGCGTTGCGGTGAGAGAGAGAGAAGGTGCCAAATCCGACCAACGTGACTTTCTTGTTGATCTGGAGACCATTCTGAATCCCCTCGAGAGCGGCAAGAAGAGCCCGCTCGGCATCGGCTTTGGTCAGGCCAGCGTCGTCGGCGATTGTGTTGATGAGGTCTGTCTTGTTGAGGGACGTGTTGGCCATTCTCGGGGTTCTCCGCAGGTTGGGTCTGACGAGGTGTCAGACGATTGGGTCACTCAGCACGTAGTCATGCCCCAAGGGGGTGTCAACCGAGGTTCATTGGTTTTTTTTTCGTGTAGAACCGCATGAACACTGGCCTCCGTAAGGATCGCCTTTTTACGCAGGTACAGTGCCAACTATGCGGTTTATAGAGGGAGGGGCGCAACCGGTTGAAACTACGTGGTTTCGGCCAGATGAGGGGTTGAAAAAACGGCGGCGAAAGGCCGGGTTTTCAGGCTAAACCGTGTCTTGCGGTCTCTCGGAAAAAAGTTCGGTCGGGTCCGAGATTGCGAGGGCCAACGGGAGCACTTCGTCCATGTGAGAGACGGGAATGATCTCCAGCTTTTCCCGGATGGGCTCGGGAATGTCGCTGAGATCCTGTTCGTTGTCCTGTGGAATGAGCACAGTCCGAATCCCAGCCCGGTGTGCGGCGAGGAGTTTCTCCTTGAGTCCGCCGATGGGGCGCACCTGTCCACGAAGGGTGATCTCGCCAGTCATGGCGATTCCACGCTTCACGGCAATGCCACTCACGGCGGATACTACGGCTGTGGCGATGGTGATACCAGCGGAGGGTCCATCGACGCCCCAGAGTTCGGGTACGTGCACGTGGATGTCGGTCTCTTGGTAGAAGTCCGGCTTGAGTCCCAGGTGGGTGCACCGGCTTCGGATGTAGGTAATCGCCGCCTGGCAGGACTCTTGGAACACACTGCCGAGCTGTCCGGTCAGGGTGGTCTTGCCTGTGCCGTGCACGGAAGCGGCCTCGATGGGTACCATGACGCCACCCACATCGGTCCAGGCGAGGCCATTGACGAACCCCACCTCGTCGTGCTCACCAATCTTTCCGTAGCGATGCTTGGGCACTCCCAAGAGTTTCTCGATGTTCTTTGCGGTGATTTTGACCTGGGTGTCCTCGCCCTTGTTTACGACACGCTTGGCGACTTTCCGACAGACAGAGGCAAGCTCGCGATCCAGGTTCCGAACGCCGGCCTCTTTGGTGTATTGGCGCACCACTGTGGTGACGGCCTCTTTGGAGAATTGAATCTGCTCGTCTGTGAGCCCATTTCGCTCGCGTTGCTTGGGAATCAGGTATCGCTTGGCGATGGAGAGCTTCTCTTGCTCCGTGTAGCCAGGAATACGGATGATTTCGAGGCGGTCTTGTAGGGGAACGGGGATTCCGCGCAGGCTGTTGGCCGTGCAGATGAACATGACCTTGGAGAGGTCGTAGTCCAGTCCCACGTAGTGATCGACAAAGCTGGAGTTTTGTTCGGGGTCGAGTACTTCCAGGAGTGCCGAGGCGGGGTCGCCGCGGAAGTCTGTGGACATCTTGTCGACCTCGTCGAGCAGGAACACCGGGTTTCCGCTGTCGGCTTTTGAAAGGGAGCCTAGAATCTTGCCGGGCAGGGCACCGATATAGGTGCGTCTGTGACCTCGGATCTCGGCCTCATCCCGAACGCCACCGAGGGCCAGCCGCACAAACTTGCGATTTGTAGAACGTGCGATGGATTGGGCGAGGGAGGTCTTACCGACTCCCGGGGGGCCCACCAGGCAGAGAATGGGCCCACGCATACGCTCCACAAGTGAGGCGACCGCGAGGTACTCCAGAACTCTCTCCTTGACCTTCTCCAGGCCATGATGGTCCTCGTCCAGCACACGTTTGGCATGGGCAATATCGATGCGGTCGGGTGTGTAGTCATACCAGGGCAGTGACAGCACGGTATCGATGTAGTTTCGGACCACAGCGGCTTCTGCCGACATTGGGCTCATGAGCTTGAGCTTTCGCAACTCTTTATGGAGCTTCTCTTTGGCCTCTTGAGAGACTTCCTTTTCGGCAATCT
>JAYZDK010000173.1:0-8102 GCA_036337845.1 Myxococcota bacterium
CCAGTCCTTGAAATACACTTCTGTGACTCGGAATCCAGCCTGTCTCAGGCTCGATGCCACATGTCTCACACCATTGTTCTCCAGCGCATACAGACTGACAATGGCAATGCGAAGCGAACGGTTTGGAACAGGTTCCACAAACTTCACCCTACCCCAGCCAAGCCAAGCCGCAACCCCCGGACACAGTGCCGCGCACAGAAAAGCCCCGTTAGACTGTATGAAACTCCAACCCCAGGGATGCCCGAATGGATTTCAACCAGGCCCCCCCAGAGCTCGGTAACCAGTACGACGATGATGCCCTGCTCCAAGAGTACCTGGAACGAAACCTCGGCCCAGAACTACTCAAAAACCAAGAGGAGCAGTACAGACACCTCGGAGATCTCGGAGGCCGATCGCTATACCGCGCCCAACTTGAAGATCGACTCAACGAGCCTACGCTCAACAACTGGGATGCCTGGGGAAACCGGATTGATCAGATCACACTCACGCCACTCTGGCAGCGGGCCAAGCAGCTGACCGCGGAGCACGGATTGATCGCAGCGGCCTATGAACAGGAGCATGGGCCCCAGAGCCGCATCCATCAGTTTGCCGCGAATTACCTCATACAAGCCTCCTTGGATGTGTGGTCTTGTCCCCTGGCAATGACCGACGGTGCCGCCAGAACCCTCTTGAGCTCGGGAAACACCGACCTCATTGAACGCGCCGTTGGCCACCTCACCTCCAGAAACCCGGAAACCGCCTGGACGAGCGGACAGTGGATGACCGAGAAAACAGGCGGCTCAGACGTGGGGATCTGCCTGTCACGCGCAACCGAAACCAACGGGCAATGGAGGCTACACGGCACCAAGTGGTTTACCTCGGCAACAACGTCTGAGATGGCACTCACACTCGCGAGGCCCGAAAACAATCCCGAAGGCGGGCGCGGCCTTGCACTCTTCTATGTAGAAACACGAGATGAAGCCGGGGCACTCAACGGCATCACCATCCACCGCTTGAAAGACAAGCTCGGCACGCGGAAGGTACCCACCGCCGAACTGCGATTGGACGGCACCCTAGCCACCCCCGTCTGCGGCCTCAAGGATGGCACGCGAAATATCGCCCCCATGCTCAACATCACACGAACCTGGAACGCTATGGCAGCGGTCTGGGGAATGCGACGCGGCGTGGCGCTGGCCCGAGATTTCGCAGGAAAGAGGCGTGCGTTTGGTGCTTTGCTTTCCGAAAAACCGCTGCACCAGGACACACTGGCCGGCATGCAGGCCCAGTTTGAGGCCGCCTTTCATCTGGCGTGGCGCTGCGTGTCTCTCGCCGGGCGCCTGGAGACCGGAGAGGCTGATGAAACCGAAGAGATTCTGTCCAGAATCCTTACCCCCATCGCCAAGCTCACCACAGCACGACAGGCTGTGGCACTCGCATCAGAGACCCTGGAATGCTTCGGGGGAGCCGGGTACATCGAAGACACCGGACTGCCCAGACTACTCGCAGACGCCCAGGTACTCTCAATTTGGGAAGGCACCACCAACGTGCTGTCCCTGGATGTGCTCAGAGCCCTGGCCGGAGAAAGCCATCTGGCAATTCTGACTCACGAAATCCACGCAAGCTGCGAGAAGGTCAGTCACCCTGACCTGATTGAATGCGCCGATATCGCCATGGCGGCCTCTAGTTGGGCGACGGAATGGCTACGAGAAAACCAGGCCAACCCCGTAAGCCTGGAGTCCGGTGCTCGCCGCTTCGCACTCACGCTCGGGCACGCCATCGAGTTGAGCCATCTCGCCTCACACGCCCAGTGGTCACTGGACAACGACAAGGGTCCCCGAGCAGGCGCTGCCGCCCGGAGGTTTGCCCAAGAGATGGCCGGTGCTGTAGGCGGCACAAGCGCAGAAGACACCCTGATTCTCGCCACCGGTTGAAGCCCACAGAAACCGCTCACTCGATGCGTTTCGACTCACTTGTATTTCCGTTCTTTCTGGCTGCCGTAGCGCTCGCACACGCCCCGCTGAGAACGGCTCGTGCACAGAACCTGTTTCTCTTGGCCTGCAGCTACATCTTCTACGGATGGGTGGATCCTCTGTTCTGCCTGCTCATCGGGTTCTCTACCGCAGTGGACTATGGGGTCACCCAAGCCATGGCAGCCCCCGGCGCGAACCGAAAAGGCCTGCTGTGGATGAGCGTGGCCACCAACCTGGGGATTCTAGGTGTCTTCAAGTACCTGGATTTCTTTGTAGAGAACATCGCCAGCGCCGCTTCGATGCTTGGGTTTCAGGCGCATCCCACATCGTTGGGCCTGCTTCTACCCATTGGAGTCTCCTTCTACACCTTCCAGTCCCTGGGCTACACCATCGATGTCTACCAGAGAAGAATCAAGCCCTGCAGAGACCCCGTACAGTTCGCGCTCTTTATTTCTTTCTTCCCACAGCTGGTGTCTGGGCCCATTGAACGCGCCAGCCAGATCCTTCCTCAACTGGAAACGCGTCGGGAATGGTCCACCACAAATCTGCAACAGGCCCTGCCCCTACTCTTGCGTGGATGGACACTCAAGCTGGTGGTCGCAGATGGGCTCGCCCCTCACGTCGACCGCGTATTCGCGCTCTCCAATCCGGGGCCGGCCTTGCTTGTGGCGGGCACCTTGGCGTTTTCACTGCAGATACTCGCAGACTTTTCCGCGTACACAGACCTCGCTCGAGGCGCAGCCAAGCTCCTGGGCATCAACCTCGTCGAGAACTTCAAACGACCCTACGCAGCCCTCTCACCTTCCCACTTCTGGCGACGATGGCACATCTCGCTTTCCCATTGGTTTCGAGACTACGTATACATCCCGCTAGGGGGGTCTCGTCACTCCCGTCTGCGCCTTGGCGCAACCTTGATGTGCACACTCGGCCTGGCTGGGGTCTGGCACGGGGCCGGCTGGCACTTTCTCGCCTGGGGGCTGTTCCATGGCATCGCGCTCTGGGTGGGTCACTACCTCGGGTGGAATGCTTCCTGGAAACCGCGAAATGCTCAACAAGCCGTACTGGGATGGGGAGCCACCATGGCGATTGTGGGGCTGGGCTGGGCCATCTTTCGAGCGCCTTCCCTGTCCTGGATCCTCGACGCCATGATGCCCCACTCACACAGCCCTGAGGCACTGGGTTCTGCCCTACTACTCCTCGCAGTGTGCGCCACACACGCGCTCTACTGGCTCCTGGAGTACTGGCTTCAACGGAGCCCCAAACCCCTCGCTCAGGGAGCCTTTTCAGCGGTGTGCGTCATCGCCTGTCTCCTCCTGTCTCCCGAACTGCGGGGCGACTTTCTCTACTTCAGGTTTTGATTCCTGTGCTCTCTCCCACCCAACTACGATGGATCGGATTCTGGGCCACACTGTGCCTGGCCTGGCAATCACTTCCTGCAGCCCAACCCATCGGCTTCACACCGCAGGATTTATGGGAACAAGAGCATCAAATTGCAGATAACGCCGAGGTTCTGGTGCTTGGCAGCTCCATCGCTCCGACCGCAGTAGACATCAACGAGCTTGAAGAACGACTGGGAAAACAAGTCGGTCTGGTCTGGAAAAACGGAGCTGGGTCTGCCTGGTGGTACCTGGTGTTGAAGAACCGTGTCTTGAGTTCAGCGACTCCCCCCAAGCAAGTCGTGCTGATCTTTCGAGACCACCTGCTAACCACCCCTTCTCACAGAACCACAGGCCCCTGGCGCCAGTCACTCGATGAACACACCACAGAACAGGAGCCCGAGCTCTGGGAGAGGGCCTACTCGCATCAACCCGGGGATGCACCCGGCGTGAAACTCGAACGGATGCTCCAGAAAACCCTGACGCCATGGCTGAACACCATTCGCCCCACGAACCGAGCCAATCGCGCAGAGATTCAAGAGCGAACTCGCCAGGGAATCAAAAAGGCCGTGGCTCGGCTCACCGGTCATCCCGAAGTCGATCAGTGGGAAGCCGCGGTGTTTCCGGCGGAACGCATGGATGCCGTGACTCTGGAACAAGACATCAGCACACGCGATGGCAAATCGGGGGGGTGGCTAAACTTTGAGGATGCGCTGCCTACCTCCTTTCTACCCCTGATCGTAGAAGAGGTGAAACAGGCCGGCTCCGAGTTGGTTCTGGTGCGCCACAAACGGCAGCGTGACCTTCACCCAGGCCACCAAACCAAAGAACTGAAGCAATACACCAGGAGCTTGCGCTCCTGGTTGGAGAACCAAGGGGTAAGGCTCGTGGACTTCAGCGAACGAACCGAGCTGATGCCAGAGCACTACACCAGTGCTGACCATCTCGGCACATCCGGTCAAGAGGTGTTCACGCGCCTTCTTTCTCAGGAGCTCGCAGCGCCCCGGGCCAGACCGGAAACCGATCTTCCTTGACCCAAGCTCCCGTCCATGCGACATCGGTCCAGAGGTGAACGCGTGGCTCGGGTCCGTGTAGAAGACATCCAACAGCAATCGAGGGAAACACAACTCCCGGTTTCTACCGCCCCCGTTCACTTCGAGTCCATAAAGAGCCTGGCACGGCCACTGCCCGGACCAGCTACCGCCTGGTTGATCGTGGGTACCCTGTCCATGTTGTTCGGGTACTTTACGCACTACAGGGGGTTCGCAGCCTGGCTTTCGCCGGAAAACATGACCTCACTCTCCATGGGTTTCATCCGCGCATCGATCCCCACAATCTGCCTCGGCTCGGCATTCATTGGGCTTGGCATGATCAAGTTGCAGTGGCAGCGTCTACAACGTTCAAACGCCATACCAACTGCAGCTCGAGAGCGACTCATCACCCTCCTGAACAATGCGGAGCCCCAGTGGACTGTGGAATCCCTCGTCCGGGAGAGCGGTATGGGCGAGGCCAATCTGGTCCGCAGTCTCGCCGCCCTGGAGCGTAGTGGAGAAATCACCGAAGAGCTCGATACCGAGACAGGTGAGTACTTCTACCGAATCGCCGACCCCAAAGGCGGGCGCCCCCTGAGCCTTCAGGAACGCCTGGCAGAACAGGGGGACGACCCGTGAAGCGAAAACACACCGCATCACTTCTAGCCCTCTTTCTCGGCAACTTCGGTATCCATCGCTTCTACCTGGGTCAGGCCGAGTGGGGGCTGGCTTACCTCGCGCTGTGCTGTACCGGGCTGCCAGCCGTCCTCGGTTGCATTGACGGGATTCGCCTCGCCGGAATGAACCCCGGAGAATTCGACCGCCTCTACAACTCAGGAACACCCAGAAGACTCGGGACGGATTCTTCCATTACACAGGCCCAAAACATCACGATTCAGATGCCAACTGAAGAAAAAGAAGAGTCCATCAGCTTGGAAATTTCGAGATTACACGCACTTCTGAAAGAAGGCGCTCTCACCGAGGAAGAATTTCAGGTACAAAAGAAGCGTATCCTTGGCAACACATGAAACCTGTTCACTCGGCATGGATAGCGGTATCGCTTCTGTATTCTGGCTGTCTGGAATACGGCGTAGACGTACAAGACCCGCCTGGCAGTAAAGGCGGCCAGGACACGGCTACGCTATCCACCACGTCGACAATGGCATTGGAGTTAGACGTCTGTGATGAAGAACAGGTCGCGGTCTCCAGTCGGGTCGCGATCAGCGAATCGTGCCGCGTCGACCAGACCGCAGATCTAGACATGATCGTAGAGTGGGAGACCGAGCAGTTCCACGAAATGGGAACATACCGAGAAGTCTTGATGGTTCCTGTCGTCGGGCAAATGACCGATGACGACGGAGATGGAGACATCGACACCGATGACATCCCCGACATCGTGTTTATTACAGACGAGGGTTTGGGCACCGGGCACATGCATGGCGTGCTGCGCATTCTGGACGGAGCCAGTGGGCAATCCCACCTCAGCTTGTCTCGCGTGACGGTAGACGAGGTGGACTATCACCCCTACCAATACGCCAACATCGCACTCGGCGATATCGACAAGGATGGTTTACCCGAGATGGTCATGGCCGCAGAAGCCGTACCCAACATGATCCCGGAAGAACCCGGCCCCCCACCCGACAGTGGTGAGACCCCCGTTCGCTCAATCGATCCCAACCTGTGTGTATTGGTAGCGTTCACTCACCAGGGTGCCTTGGAGTGGTCCATGATCGATCCGCAGTTCGACTGTGGGGGTCACTCTCCGGCACTCGCCGACCTCCAGGGAGATGGCGAGGTCGAGATCATCTTTGGAAACATGGTCATCCAAGGCGCTACTGGGGAGGTGTTGTGGTCAATCCAACAAGGATTCGGCACCTACCAGGCCTACCCCGGGATTGGCTATCAATCCATCGCCATCGACCTGGAGGGAGATGGTCAGATGGAGGTGGTGACAGGCCGGTCCATCCACGAGTCGGATGGCCGTTACCGCTGCGAGCTTCAAAACCAAAATGATGGTTTTCCAGGAGTCGCAGACTTCGATCGAGATGGCATCGGCGATGTGGTTGTAGTTGGAAAAGGCAAGGTGCATGTCTTCGACAACCAGTGCCAGCAGCGCTCGGAGTTCTCCCTGTCCGGCACAGGTAACGGTGGGCCGCCAACCATTGCCGACATGGACAACGATGGCACCCCGGAGATTGGCATTGCAGACGCCAACTACTACGCGGTCTACGAGGTAGACGGAAGCGTGCTGTGGCAAGCCGAGGTCGACGACGAGTCCTCACACGCCACCGGCTCCACAGTCTTTGATTTCGATGGGAACGGAATGTCCGAGGTTCTCTATGGCGATGAAACCGCGCTGTACGTCTTCGATGGACACACCGGGGTGGTCCGCTACACATCCACCGACCACACCTCTCGAACCTTGCACGAATACCCGGTCATCGCCGATGTGGACGGGGATGGACAAGCCGAAATCGTCGTACCTCATGGGGGACACCACGATCCAGGCGGTGCCTGGGGAATTACCGTCTTAGGCAGCGCGAACCAATCTTGGAGGCCTGCCCGAGAAGTCTGGAATCAGCACGCCTACAGCATCACAAACATTGACGAAAACCTACAAGTACCCAGCGCGGCAGCCACGAACTGGCCGGAGTTCAACTCCTTCAGAAGCGCAAGCCTGGTCAACTTGGGCCACGGCTTGTTGCCCGACGCAGTTCCACTGATCGACGGTATCTGCCTGGACTCCTGTGACGAGGACGAACTCTCTGTCTCCATACGGATGGGCAACGAGGGGTTAGACACCGTCCCAGCCGGAACCTCCATGACACTGTACGGTGAAGCCAACGGTGTTCAGGAGGTCCTCTACACGACAACGCTCGCCGACCCCGTCCACTCTGGCCAGACCTCTCCCGGGATTCTCGTGCCCTTGAACCCACAGAATGTCAGCGGCAAAACCCTTGTACTTACCGTAGACGAGGGCAACGGCGGCGATGGAGATCTGATCGAATGCGACGAAACAGACAACACCTTGGAAGGTCCTGAACCCACATGTGACTGAGTCGGGGTTAAACTCACTGCATGCTCGTAATTTTCGGGGCCAATGGCCGAACCGGTATTGAGGTGGTGCGAGAGGCCATGCGCCGCGGCATCCCCTTGCGCTGCATCGCTCGCAACGACCGTGATGTAGACCAACTCAACCGCACCGTCCCTATCACCGACGTGTCTTTCGCAAACGCGGACCATGCATCGTCCCTGGGCCCTGTTCTTGAAGGAGCAACATCGGTCATTTCCTGCATCGATCCACGCACCGCAGGACCCAACTCCCAGCAATACGGTCGCCGAGCCAGCGCCAACATCGTCGAAGCAGCCACAAAGTCCGGGGCGGAAGCCATACTGCACGTCACGGTCATGGGCGCGTTTCGATGGTCACGGGCCAAGCTGAATCGCGCCAGCTTTCATCTCGATGAGAACGTTCGCCGGTGTGACGGGCCCTGGGCTCTCTTGCGAATCAGCTGCTACATCGATGAAATCATCGAAGCCCATGTGTGGCCTCCAGACGGGGGGCGGCCTTACGAATTTCTGAGCAGTTCTCGCTATGCTCCGATTTCACGGGCCGAAGCCGGAAAGGCCATTCTCGATCATCTATCCGTGATGACCCCGGGCAGGGCTCCATGTATCGGTGGAGCTGCCACCTACAGTGGAGAAGCCCTGAACCTACTGGTGGCCCCCTGTTTGCGCGACACGCG
>JAYZDK010000174.1:0-12657 GCA_036337845.1 Myxococcota bacterium
GCAGCTTAGGGACCAGGGGCTGGGGGACGCCCGGCAACAGATGGCCGACTCGACCGTGCTGGAACATTTCAAGCCCGCGCACCAGAAGGCCAACAGGGACTACCAAATCAGCTTGTTTGTCCTCGAGAACGCCATGTTCGAACCGCTCATGGAAGACCATCCCCAGTAGGTCTGTGAACCCTTGGGGCTGAACCCTCCGCCTCCCAATACAGCCTTGGCATCCCCGGCCCGCCCCTCGTCGATCAGCCTCCCGCCCAAGACTCCCAAGAACAGTTCGACCCCCTGATTGCAGCGATCTAGAGCGTTCCGCAGCGGCCGAAAAGGCCAGTCAACCGTGTCCTCCTGTATTGTATTTTTTGAGCAGACCCCAAATACGGGTGGTAAAAGGGGCGGCCAGACGGAGGATTTCCATGCGTACTCAATTTATTACCCCTGTAGCCATGCTGTTTTCACTGTGTGTGATTGGCTGTCCTGCGCCCCTCGAGGAAGCCGAGGTCGAGGGCGACGCCCCCGGTGAGTGTGTAAACGGTGCGGATGACGACCTCGATGGCCTCTACGACTGTGATGATCCGGACTGCTGGAACGCACCGGACTGCAAAGACGACGAAGAAGACACGGACACCGACTCCGATGACACCGCAGATATCGACGGTGACGGATTCAGCGCGGCCCAAGGTGACTGCGACGACCGCGATGCAGATATCAATCCCAATGCAGAAGAGGTCTGCAACAACAAGGACGATGACTGCGATGGGGAGCGCGACAACGACCCCATCGATGGAAACACCTATTTCCAAGATGGAGACGGAGATGGTTACGGCAGTGCGAACAACGCCATCGAAGCCTGCGACCGACCCAATGGGTACGTTCTTGAGGACGGCGACTGTAATGACAACAACAGTCTCATCCACCCCGGCGCTACGGAAACCTCCTGGAACGGTACCGATGAGGACTGCGACGGTCAGGACTTCAACGGAGCTGATTGCGTCGACTACGCCGTAGACAGTGCTCTTTGGTGGCTCGACGGTATGTATGCGGACATCGGTTCAAGTTCAGGTAGCAGCTTCATTCCGCCATATTCCTATGAGTTGGATTGGCAGCGCGTCTATTTCGCGCAGGGTGGATACAGCATCGCCGAGACAAGTGCGACGGAGTTTACCGCAACACTCAACGCTAATCTTTCGCTCAACAGTTCCAGCTATACGTTCGAGCTTTACATGAACATTCTCGGTGTTGAGAGCAACTGTGAAGGCTACATCGCACCCACTCCTATGGCTTTCAGCGGACCTGTGACTCTGAATGTCAATGGCAGTGGTAGCGTCAACGGTAGTGCCAGCTTCAGCTCTCAGTGGAGTGGTGCTGCCGAAAGCAATCTGAACCTGACCTCTATGGACGGCGGCAGCTGCGGGGTAGCGACATTCAATACCATTCTGGGCTTCGTGGCTCCCGGCTACACGGTCATGAGCTTCTTCAACGAGGCCATGCAGCAAGGTGTGGACATCACCAACGGCGCCCTGGAAGACGAGGTCGAATGGTACATCCAGTATGGTACCGAATGCAGCCAGTAGGCTGACTTCCGTGAAAAGCGCCCGCCGAACTCATTGTTCGGCGGGCGCTTCTGCTTTTGCGACGCCCTATTCAAATGCACTGCTTCACCGGTAGAATCGGGTTCAGTGCTCGACCTGGTCTCCCAATACTGGACAATCGGCCTTGGAATCCTCGTTGGCGGCGTGATCCTGGTATTGGTTGTAGACGACGTCTTCATCCAGAAGACACACGCCATTCGCCACAACTTTCCTCTGGTGGGCCGGTTTCGCTACCTGCTTGAGATGGTAGGTCCCGAACTCCGGCAGTACTGGGTTGCCAACGACAAGGAAGAGTCCCCGTTCAATCGGGATGAACGCCGCTGGGTCTACGCCTCGGCCAAGGCGCAGAACAAGAACTTCGGCTTCGGTACCACAGAACAGATCTACGCAATCGGCTATCCACTGATCAAGCATGCAGTCTTTCCATTTCCGGACTCGGAAGCAAAGCATCCCGGAGGCGACCCCTCCGCCATTCCCTGCCTGAAGGTCATGGGAGAAGCTCACGGCCGAAGGCGACCCTACCGGCCCACATCCCTGATCAACATCTCCGCCATGAGTTTCGGCTCACTGGGCGCGAAGGCTGTGAGTGCCATGTCCTACGGCGCGGCAGCAGCTGGCGCCTACCACAACACCGGCGAGGGCGGCGTAAGCTCACACCACAAGGCGGGCGGGGCTGACATCATGTGGCAGTTGGGCACCGGGTACTTTGGTGCTCGAGATGAGCAGGGCCGATTCTGCCTGGACCGGCTGGCTGCGGAAGTGGAGAGTACCCCACAAATCCGCTGCATCGAGATCAAGCTCTCACAAGGGGCCAAGCCCGGCAAAGGCGGCATTCTGCCTGGAGCCAAAGTCACCGCGGAGATTTCGGCGGTCCGCGGTGTGCCCATTGGCCAGGACTGCATTTCTCCGAATGGCCACACCGAGTTCAATTCCGTGGACACCCTGATGGACTTCATTGAGCAAATCGCGGACCGCAGCGGCCTTCCTGTCGGCATCAAGTCCGCCGTGGGAGAAAAGCCATTCTGGGTGGAGCTTGCCGAGCGGATGCGCGATCGGGGGGACGGCCCGGACTTCATCACCATCGACGGCGGAGAAGGCGGCACGGGCGCTGCGCCCCTCACCTTTTCCGACCACCTGGCTCTTCCTTTCAAGGTGGGGTTCTCTCGTGTTTATCAGGTCTTCCAAAAAGTCGGAGTGGCCCGACGCGTTGTTTGGATTGGAAGCGGGAAACTAGGCTTTCCAGACCGCACCGTCGTCGCGCTGGCCATGGGAGCCGATGTGGTAGCGGTCGCCCGTGAGGCCATGCTCGCGATTGGCTGTATACAAGCCCAGAAGTGCCACACCGGGCACTGCCCAGCCGGCGTCGCAACTCAATCCTGGTGGCTCCAGCGTGGACTGGATGTGGAAGACAAGGCTCTTCGCATGACCCGCTACCTTCAGAGCTTCAGAAAGGAACTACTCGCGGTTGCACACGCGGCCGGACACGAACACCCCGCCTGTTTTACCGGCACGGAAATCGAACTCAGCACCGGGGTCAATCAGTTCTCCCCGCTCACCACGGTCATGGGGTATTCCAAGACCCCCGTGGAGTTCACGGACATGCTGGATTACCCGCCGACGCCCTGACTACTCTACGGTGAATTCGATACCGCTGTAGCAGCCAGTAAAGCTCGTCATGGATTGGCCTACGTAGTTCTCTACACCCGAGATCAGTATGTTCGTGTCACACCCACCGCCGGCATACGGCAGCGAATATCCACAGTAATTCCCAAAGTTGGTGCCCGTCTGGTCGTAACTGCGAGTCTCCACAGGGATGGAGCTTGGCGCGGACACCGTCTGGGAGTGATACCCGTTGACCAGAATCGTATCGATTTGAACGCCGGAGGCCACATTGACGGTCCAGCTTGTCGGATCGTAGGCCGAGAGCACCAAGGTCATCTGAGTCTGACGATTCACATTCACCACGACGTTACCCGAAGCGTTCTGGTGCGCGTTGTACACCCCGACAATGTGAAGCTCTGGGGCAGTGGCAGCCGGGTCCACATAGCTCCAGACCTGACCCCCGCCGCAATCCCCGGTGTTCACACTCGGTTCGCCGCAATCACCCGTCAGGGCCGCATTGGAGTCATCGCAGTCATCGGCGTTGTCGGCATACCCACTGGGCATATCGCAGGCTTCCAGGGTGGGCTCGGAAACCCCCCAGCCATCCCCATCCGAGTCGGTGTACCAGGTGGGGGCATCCACGGGATCCTCATCCACCTCCGTATCGCAATCGTCATCCACCTCATTGCAGGTCTCGTCTGCACCCGGAAACACCGTATTCAAAGCGTCATCGCAGTCCGTCGAATCACTCACAGCATTGCTGGGCGCCTCACACGCGATCACCGGCGAGTCTGGGTCACCATATCCATCCCCGTCGCTGTCTAGGTACCAGGTGGTCGCTCCGGCTGCGCCCTCATCCACTTCCCCATCGCAGTCATCATCCAGACTGTTGCAGGCCTCTTCCGCGCCGGGAAATATGGCCTCCGACTCGTCATCACAGTCACCGGTCTCCGCAACATATCCAGAAGGAGGCTCGCACTCTGCCAACGCATTCTCCCCACCCCAGCCATCGCCGTCCGCATCCTGATACCAGACTGCAGATTCACAATCGTCTTTCCCCCCACCTGTAAGGGTGGAGTCGATGCTTGCACAAGAAAACAACAGCCAGAACACATGACCTCCGGGACATCCCCACCCACAAAACCATCGGGGAAGGGCGGCTTCTATAGTTCTCATACCCACGACGGGCAACGATGGATCCAAGCCGGCCCGTCAAAACCCATTGCAACTTCCACCCACCCATCTTGGCGTCCACGCCCCTCCCCGGCCCGAACAGCGCTACACTGGTGGCCATGGCAACCGTTCGCACCATTCGAGAAGATGACCTCGGCAAAAACGTCCCGGTGTATGCCGTGTGGGAAACCACCATGCGCTGCAATCACGCCTGTGCCCACTGTGGCTCCCGCGCCGGCCCGGAGGAGGCCCGCCCGAAGGAGCTCACGACAGAAGAACTGCTCGACGTGGCCCAGCAACTCGTAGACCTGCAATGCCGGGAGGTCACCCTGATTGGGGGCGAGGCCTACCTGCGAGACGACATTCTCACCCAGGTCGCTTTTCTTGCCGAACGCGGAATTCGCGTCACCATGCAAACGGGAGGACGAGGGCTCTCCCCCGCTCTTTGCCAGGAGCTCAAGGACGCCGGCATGTCCGCCATTGGGGTATCCATCGATGGACCCGAGAAGGTCCACGACATCTTGCGCGCAAGCCCCGGCAGCTTCCGATCCGGCATCCGCGCCCTGCAGAACGCTCGGTCCGCTGGGATGCTCATCACCTCCAATACTCAGGTCAACCGGCTCAACAAAGACCATCTCAGAGAGACTTGCGAGCTACTCAGAGAGACCGGCATTCAAGTCTGGCGGGTTCAGATGACCGTGCCCATGGGGCGAGCGGCGGACAGGCCCGACTGGATTCTTCAGCCGTGGGAGATGATCGAGGTCATCGATACCCTCGCAGCGCTGCAGGTGGAGTGTGCGGAAGAAAACGCGAAAGCTGGCCGGCCTCCACACCGGGCATTCGACATTCTGGCTTCCAATAATATCGGGTATTACGGACCTCACGAGGAAATCCTCCGCAGCCGACCCGGCCAACGTTCCAGCTACTGGCAAGGGTGCAGCGCAGGCCGCTACACACTCGGAATCGAGTCTGACGGCACCCTTAAGGCCTGTCCCTCTCTTCCCACCGGACCCTATGCTGGGGGCAATCTCTTAGACACGCCACTCGCAGAAATCTGGAATCACGCTGAAGAGTTGAGCTTCGTGCGCGATCGCACCACGGAGGAGCTGTGGGGGTTCTGTGGCACCTGCTACTACAAGGATGTATGTCGCGGTGGTTGTAGCTTTACCGCCCACTGTACTCTCGGTAAGCGCGGAAACAATCCATTCTGCTACCACCGTGCTTCGACGCTGAAAAAGCAGGGCCTGCGAGAACGGCTGGTCCACAAAGAAAACGCCGAAGGCCAGCCCTATGATTTTGGCCGGTTCGAGCTTGCCACCGAAGCCTGGCCCGACTCCGAGTAGTTCGCCGACTCAGGTGTTGTCCTCACCGTCACAGTTGGAGTCGATTCCGTCATCCGGAGTTTCCTCCGCACCGGGATGAATGCTGGCGTCGCCGTCGTCGCAGTCGCCATCCATCTCAGACACACCGTCGCCATCCTCGTCCACGTACATCCCGGTGTCCGGAACTCCGTACAGGGCTACGGCTTCACCCGTGTCCGTGTCTGTACCGCCCCCATCCGAACACCCCGAGAGCGCCAGCCCCAAAAGTGCCGCTGCTCCAATGGAACGCGCAGTACTACTCCCGCTACGCACAAGGGGTGCCTCGCAGTGCGGGCACACAACTGTGCTTTCAAAGATGTGCTCTGTGCAGTTTGGACACGGCCTCAGGGACATAAAAACCTCCAGGCCCCGACCATACCACGCCAGATCAGGTGTCGTCGTTGCCGTCGCAGTTGGAGTCCACCCCATCGCCAGGGGTCTCCTGGGCACCCGGATGGATGCTCGCATCGGAATCGTCGCAATCCCCGTCGGCCTCGGTATACCCGTCGCCGTCCTGGTCTGTGTACATTCCCGTATCCGGCACCCCATAAAGGTCACTGGGCCCTGTGTCCTCACCGATACCCGTTTCGCCCGTATCCGGAACCCCATAGTCCGGTTGTGCCTCCCCGGTATCCCCTGTGTCCGGGATCCCATAGTCCGGTTGCGGCTGATCACACCCTGCAGAGAGCGTGAGCCCGAGCATGGCTGCTCCCGCCGTCTTCAGAAGACGCCCCCCACCTCCACTGACTACCGCCCCACAGTGAGGACACTCGTTGGAAGACACCAAGACATGGTTGGCACAGCGAGGACAAGCAAGCATTCTAGGGGACATTGACACACCTCCAGCACCCTCACCGAACAGGCACCTATTGCTTGCATACCACAGCCTAGGTACTCCTCGCGCGTTTTCCGAGGCACAGAAACCCCACGAGCCTGCTATTCGTTGGCTTCGCCTGTATCGGCGGTATCCCCTGTATCTCCGGACTCCGCCGTATCCCCGGTGTCCGGCACGCCATACATCGCTTGTCCACCATTACAGGCGGTTCCCAGAGTGAGCCCCAGCACCACGGCCGCTGCGGTTTTCAAGACCTTACGGCTTCCTGGAGCCATGGAAGCTCCACACGCCGGGCACTCCGTAGAAGACACGATCACATGCTGAGAACAACGAGGGCAGACTTCCATTCTTGGAGACACAACTCACTCCTTTTCAAGGCACAATAATCTCAGGTGTTATCAGCACCATCACAGTTGGAATCCACCCCATCATCGGGGGTCTCTGTCGCACCAGGATGGATATTTGGGTCGCTGTCGTCGCAGTCGCCCTCGGCTTCGGAATAACCATCGCCGTCCTCGTCCGCGTACATGCCAGTATCTGGCACACCATACTCCGGCTGATCTGGGTAGCCGGTATCCGGCACACCGTAGTCTGCCTGGTTGCCACTATCCCCGGTATCTGCCCCCGAATCCCCGGTATCCGCAGTATCCGGGACGCCGTACTCTGCCTGGCCGCCCGTATCACCGGTATCGCTGTTTCCACCACAGGCAGTCATTGACAGACCCAGCAACGCCGCTCCAGCAGTCCTCAAGAGCTTGCCCGAGCCTCCGGCAATCGCAGCACCACAGTGCGGACACTCCGTTGCAGAAAGCATCACATGACGATCACAAGAATGACAGGCGGCAAGACGTGGGGACATGGCTACTCCGAGGCTCTGTACACACTACGCCAGAGTGCGCCGCCCCTCAAGCCGTGCCGACAACTTTCTCCGCGTTTCTACGACTCACTCATTCTTGTAGGCCCAAGCCTGAATGGGACGCTCTACTCCTCGAAGTTCAAGCAGTCCTCTGGCTTCTCCCTTGTCACGCACACTCGGTACCAGTCGGTCTTGAACCGATTCACTGACGAGCACCTCCCCAGGCTTACAGGCTCCTTCAATTCTGGCTGCCACATTCACCCCGCGACCCAGCACGGTGTAGTCCACCCGAAGGCTGCCTCCGAAGGCTCCTACCATCACCAAGTCCTGGTGTATGCCTATACGGAGCCTCACCTCGCGCTGTTCGGGCCCGGCCCGCAAACCGGCTGCCGCCTTTTGTAGCGCCAGCCCGGTCTGAATTGCAGCATGAGCCTGTTCTGCGGGGTCCATCTTCTGAGGGTTTCCGAAGAGCATCATCACGGCATCACCAATGAACTTGTCGATCGTTCCACCATGTTCGAACCCAATCTGTGCGGCCAGGTCATAGTAAACGGCCATCAGATCGGTGAGTTCTTCCGCCTCCAAGCGCTCCGTGAGTTCTGAGAACCCCACAATATCCGCGAAGAGAATGGTGACCTCCTGCCGCACAGGTGCATCCCCAAGCACCTGTTTTCCTTTCAAAACTTCTTCCACGTAGCTCGGAGGCAAGTGCCGATGGAGGACTTCCTCTACTGCATAACGGTGAAGCGCTTCCGCCCGCCTGGCTGTCGCCAGCTGCACCAGCCTGATGCGACGACTTCGGGTGACCGCACCCAACGAAACCGTCCCCATAACGACCAGGTAGAGCAGCGAGGGCATCAAGCCATCTGTGTTCAGGCCCCACCCCTCTCCACTCCCGAGGACCACCGCCAACCAGGCGGCTACGCTGAGGACCATGGCGGATGTCGCTTCTCGAGGGCTGAAAGCGCCCAGGGCCGGCATAACCGCAATCACGACCGCAATCGCCAGAGTGTGCAGGGACCGGGGCCCACCCGTCATGGCACAAGCCGTACCGATGTAGGCCGAGGTACCCACAGCCAAGACCACAATCAATGTACCCAACCCACGCCGACCCAACCCCCTTCTGGCCAGGACCCAACTCGAAGACACAAATACAATCACCATGCCCGACATCACCGGGTCTTTCGGAAACTCATCGCTGACATAAGGCAGGATTTCCGTGACCAAGATCGCCATACAGATGATCGGCGCCAAGAGTGCCCACGCGCCTCGCATCTGTTGGGCCTCTATCTCCAAAAAAGCGGTTTTGAGAGCGTCGTCCGCCTCAGAGAAATCAGCGGGTATTTCCTCAGAGAGTAGGCCCAACCCTCCCCGAGTGGGAGGTTCCACCACAGCGGACTCTCGCTCCTCCATCTAAGAGCCACACCCCGCTGCCCTTGGCCGCCTAATCGCACAGGACTTCATGAAAGCCCACCGGTGATGTAGATGAACAAGAGCACTCCCCAAACCCCCAAGACAACCGGCAGTTTGGCAAGCGTGCCCACAACCTTGCCAAGCACTGCGCCTATCGCAGGCTTCAACGCTCCTTCCATCTTGGCGTTTTCATGGCTCATCTCACCGGCGAGCGCCCCAACAAAACAGCCCAGAAGCGCCCCAAACAAACTCCCCGCAACAGGCACGGGAATGGCTGTTCCCAGAACCAGGCCCGCCAAGCCTCCAAAGAAGGCCCCAATAATTCCTCGCCTGGAACTGCCCGCATGCTTCGCACCCAGAGCTCCAGACACAAGCTCCAGGGCTTCCCCGAGGCCCGCAGCCAGCAGACAACCCACCAACACCGGAATGCCAAAGGTCACTGGAGCCTCAGCACTCGTCCAGTAGCCATCCATCAACTCCACCAACACCGCAAATCCAAGCAGAATCCACGTGCCCGGCAGCCCCAACAACACGGCCACTACGCAAGCCAGTCCCCCCACTGCCAACACCACACCCACCGCTATGAACAATAGCGTCTCCATGGCAGAGACCTATCTCGTGGCCCCAACCGTGGCGAGGCTTACAAACTGAGACATACGCACAGTCGCTAACCGAGGGTTTTCCTATTAGATTGCGCGAAATGCAGGCGGAATCCACAACCGACCTGTTTCCAAGGGAGCCTCTATGACCCCACGTTCCACAGGTGTACTCTGCCTCGCGGCCCTGATCTCTTGTACCGATTATGACCTCAAAAGGGGCCAGGACGAAGTGGACGGCGCCAACGATACCGGGGCCTACAGTGAAGAGCTACCGTTCGACTTTGGCGACGGGCAATGCCAAGAAGCCCTCTTTGAGGACACCGAGGTAGGCCTCACGGATCACTGTGCTTTTGAAGTGGGAAGTTTCAATCCTGAGGTGGAGTGGGAATACGGCAACTTCAACTCCATTCGCTCCACCATCGTAGTGGGTGACCTCAACCAAGATGGAATGCCCGAACTCATCGCCAACGTCACCTCCGGAATCAGTCTTGGAAGTACCGGCAAGCTTGTTGCGCTCCATGGGGACGGCAGTGGTGTGCTGTGGGAGCTGCCCTTTGCCTCGTTGGGCTATGCAGCTTCGCCGGCTCTCGGTGATTTGGACGGTGACGGCTCGCCTGAGATTGTGGTGGCCAAGGAATACTCCCACTCCATGATGGGTGTGGGTGATTACACCATGGTGGCCTACCGGGCCGACTCCAGCTTGATGTGGGAGAGCGAGCACTTCACAGGCGATGATTTCGATTACGCAGCAGCGGCAAATATCTCGGACATGGACCATGACGGCCTTCCCGAGATTGTTGCAGGGCGTGTCATCCTCAACTACGACGGCACCACCCGAGGCATTGGGGAGTGGGGACGCGGTTCATTTGGAGCGGGGCCCAACATTGGCGGCTTCACCATGGACGAGGGCTCCGCGTCGGTTGTCGCAGACCTGGACCTCGATGGTGTGGAAGAAGTCATCGTTGGAAATGCCATGTATGCGCCAGACGGTCGCGCCATCTGGTTCGACCTCAGCCAAGACGACGGATACCCCGCCATAGCGAACTTGGATGACGATCCCGAAGGGGAGTTCGTCGTGTCTTCCTACAACACCGTTCGAGCCGTCGATACCGATGGCACAATCCTGTGGGGTCCGAGAACGATACCCGCTGCCAACATCATGTCGGTCGCCGCAATCGGCGACGTCGACGCGGACGGAGAACCGGAGATTCTGGTGGCCGGCGGGGACGAACTCCTGTGTCTTTCGGCGGACAACCAGGTGGAATGGTCGGTGCCGGTCACAGATGAAACCGGCGCCACAGGTGCTTCAATCTTTGATTTCGAAGGAGACGGCATCCCGGAGGTCGTCTATATCGACGAGGTCCAGATGATTGCGCTGGATGGTCAGACCGGAGCCATCAAGTTCTATTCGGACGAACACATGTCCGACACCATGTACGACTACCCCGTCATTGCCGACGTGGACGCGGATGGGCATGCCGAGATCGTCGTTGCCCATGCCAATGGCAATGCCGCTTTGTCCGTATACGGAGATCGAGATGACTCCTGGGCGCCCGCCAGACAGGTCTGGAATCAACACCCCTACTCCATCACCAACATTCATGACGACCTGACTGTACCGACGACGGCCACTCAGAACTTCACGACCTTCAACAACTGGCATGCCGCGATGGACCGCAGCGCCGGTGAAGGCCTGGTGGATGACCTGGAAGCCGAAATCCTCGATGTGTGCACCGATGACTGTGATGCAGGCTGGCTTCTGGTTCAAGCTCGCATCCTCAACAAGTCTGAACGGGAGATTCCCGCCGGTGTACCCATTGCGCTCTACGCGAAGTCGGGTGGCACCCGCACACTCTTGGCAAGCCGCACGACTGTACGGCCCGTGGCCTCGGGTTGGAGTGGAGAGGTCATGACTTTCGCAGTCCCCGCCGAAGATGTACAAGGCATCGACGGACTCCGCTTCGTGGCCGATGACCAAGGCACCGGCGGAGGCGTGATCTCCGAATGTTCCGAGACCAACAACGACGGCGACTGGAACGACGCTCTCTGCGAATAGTGTGCGCTCAGAAGCTCAGGTGAGGGCCTAGTTGTTCAGCGGATGCGGTACAGCCAGCAAGCTGCGGCTGTCCTGAACCACGACACCTTCGACGTCCACCACCTCGACCTCAAACTCCACCGAGACGCCATCAAGTACATCGTCGCTTTCGATATCCAAGATAGCGAACCGACCGACCATCTCATGGCTGAATGGAGCCCCCTCACCCAAGATAGGCTCCAGCCCCTGCACGTACACCGCACTGGGTGCAAGCGGCACTCCTTCCACCCACACCTGGAACGTGCTCGTGGGATTGTCCGCATCTCCGAGTGACTCAGGATCACCAGACTCGATGCCCGCAACTCGAACCGAACCCAACAGGTGGAAACCACCCTGGGGACCCTGAATAACCTCGATCTCTGCCCCATCGGAGAGTTCAGCCCACTCCCACTCCCCCGTTCCAATCTTCGCCTGGGGCGTCACCGAATCCGCTGGTTCTCCGGATTGGGTACAGGCAAGAATAAGCGTCAGTAGCAGAGACATTCACAGTCCGCGTCTTGGCGGGCACAGCTCTCACCGGTCCGAGACTCTATAAGCTCGGTCCAATCCCCATCCTCCAGCGGGTACCGCCAGGTATCGTCGAGGTGGTCACTGCATTCCGCGTGCATGCCCCCGTAGATCCACAGGTTGTCATGCATCAGCACATACATGCCTCGATGCCGTCGCTCCGGTGCAGTCAAATCCTGGTCCACATAGTCCGCGGGTACATCCGATTCGTTCCCGTTGCATCCCAGTGCCTCGCCGGTGAAGCTATCGGCCTCCCGAATGGGGGTCCATTCTCCTGTGGACGGGTCCATAGACCAGAGGTCGTTGCCGTCACCAATATCGGTATGCCCCCCAAACAACAGGTAGCGGTCACGCTGAGCGTCGTACAACAAGTGCCCATGCATGCGGGTCGAGGGGCCATCTCCATCGTTGAGCTGTGACCACTGCCCGGTAGTGACATCCAATGCGTAGGTTTCGTTGTAGGACAGGCTCCAATAGTCGCCTACTTGCCCGCCAAAGAGCACCAGGCGCTTGCGCTCCGGGTCCCAGACCTCGGCCAGGAACGTGCGCGTGCTGGGCACATCCCCACTTTGCTCAAGCTCTTCCCAAACTCCATCCTTCCAACGCCACAGTTCACTGTCTACGTCGATG
>JAYZDK010000175.1:0-5674 GCA_036337845.1 Myxococcota bacterium
TTTCATATTCCAAGGTGCCCCCACCGACCGTACCCACCAGAGTGGCGTCTTCATAGACAAGCATGCGCGCAGAGGCTGAGCGCGGGGCAGATCCGTCAACACCAATCACGGTACACAGCGCAGCCGGAGTACCTTCTCGAATCGCCTTCAAGGCCGCGCGAAGCACCTTCATAGGCCCGCAGTCCTCCGCACGCGCAAGGCGGCGTCACGCGCGGCCCTCGCGGTCTCCTCGGCATCCCACGCTAGCACTCGCCCATCACGAACGACTGGGCCGCCTTCAATCCATACCGACACAATGGCCGCGGGGCTCAAGGAGTAAACAGCGGCCACCACGGGGTCAACCTGCGGGCAGATCGTGGGGTGATTCGGATCCACCACCACAAAGTCCGCGGCCTTACCCACCTCAAGCGACCCAGAAACGGAGCCCAGCCCTGTAGCCGCAGCCCCTCCTGTGGTGGCCATTTCCAGAATGGCCCCGGGCCCAAGGACAGAAGTGCCGAGCCGTGGCTTCTGGATCAGGCCCGCGAGCCGCATCTCCCGAAAGATATCCAATCCATTGTTACAGGGAGCCCCATCAGCCCCCAGGGAGACCCGAACCCCCCGCGCGAGCAATTCCGGTATCCTCGCAACCCCCGAACCGAGCTTCAAATTGGAAGAAGGACAATGAAGTAGGTGAGTCCCGGTTTCTGCAAGAATGCGCTCTTCGGCGTCGGTCAGGTGAATGCAATGCGCCAAACATACATCCCCGCCAGTCATGCCAATCTCGTGAAGATATTCCACGTTATCCATGCCCGTCAGCGAACGTACAAGCTCCACCTCAGCCTCGTTTTCCGAAGCATGGGTGTGGATCACGCATCCTCGATCCCGCGCCTCCTGCACGACAGCGCGAAGTAGTTCCTCGCTGCAGGAAGGAACAAAACGAGGAGCGAATGCGTAGCGCAGACGCCCGCGACCATGCCAACGGTCCGCCTCGTCACAAGCCCCCAAGAGATTCGCATCCATCGACTCACTGAGCCCTGAAGAATTCTCCCGATCCATCAAGGCCCTACCGCAGGCGGCCCGGATTCCCGACTCCTCACAGGCGGTAAGCGTGGCATCTGTATGACGCAGGCTTCCCATGTCGAGAATACTAGTGGTCCCACCAAGCAGTAATTCTGTAATTCCAAGCCGGGCGCTCCAGTAAGTAGAGTCCTCATCGTGCGCGGCCTCCAAAGGCCAAATCCGCTCACCGAGCCAGTCCAGAAGCTCCAAATCCTCTGCCAGTCCCCGGAACAAGGTCTGGCAGAGATGTACATGACTCTGACTAAAGCCCGGGAACACCCACTTTCCATTGAGTTCCTCGACTTCAGCGTCGCCTGGGTCAATCTCCGATGCGATCTCCACAATCACACCGTCCACCACCCGAGCGTCCCCCTGCACCGAGCGGGCATCCGGTCCAGTACCCACCCAAAGGCCATTTCGAAAAACCCGTTCCATCTCGCTCCGGGCTTCAGACTAACTCACGCGCTCTTGCTTGGGCGCTGTAGGGTGGATACGCTGCCCCTCCGGGAGGGACCGTGGGAGCATGGGCCATCACATGGGTCTTGGCGTTTTGGAACGCTTCTGCCATGGCACAGGACACAGGATTTGCCGGTAACGACGATCCCGCCGCTGAGCCCTCTTACCAACCGCCCCCGGTAGCGCAGGCTTATGCGGACGGTTGGCAGTGGCAAACCACGGGCCCAACTATTTCGCGAACGGCTTCTTTCGTTGCTCTGTCTAGTCCAGGCAATGATTCCGACCAGGCTCTCGCTTTGGACGGGGCGGGGGGTGTCTGGCGTAGCCATGATGGTGCCAATCAATGGCAACGGGTATTGGCCGCGCCTCGGGACTCGGGAGCGGAGGGACCTTCGGAGGAAGAGCTTCTGCTGGATGCCGAAGTACTTACCGGTGACTTGCCGGATTTTGAGGAACTCTTTGAAACCGATTTTGAAGAGTTCGACGGCGAGCTTGACGAAGCAATTCGCGGTCTGGAGGCGGGGCGAGAATCCATCGACGCCCTGGACCTCCAGGACCAACTTCAGTCCGTAAACGCCGGCGATTCCGCCTGGTTTGACGGGGCGCTCTCCCACTCCCCACAGGAATGGGTGATCGTCCTGGCTGGCCGCAGCGATGGCATTTGGCGCTCTGTGGATGCCGGCCGCACATTTCGATCCGTGAAGGCACATGTGCAGGTGTCTCAGTTCGCATGGGGTGGAGTCAACGCTGTGGTGGGCAGCACCCCGTCGGGCCTGGTGGTTTCCTACGACCGCGGCGAAACCTGGAGTCCATGCGAGGGGGTTGGACGGGACTTTGCTATCTTCGGCGTGACCCATGATTTGGAGACAGGCTGGTGGGCAGTCAGTGAGGGCGGACTCCTTCGTTCTCAGGATGGCAAGCGATGGCGTTTCAGTGGGAGTTCCACGGGTCTCGTGGGCGTTCGGTTGACCGCAATCGGCATTCAGGGGGAATCACTCTGGGTTTCAACCGAGACTGGAATCCTGCGCTCGGATGACCAGGGGGCCACATTTTCCAAGACATCCAATCAGCATTTGCCGGGAGTGCGGACTATCCGGCCAGAAAGCACAACCGGGTCCTTGCTCATCGCTACGGCGGACGGCGTATGGCATAGCCAAGATGGCGGGTATCGCTGGCGCCCGGTCTCCTCGGGCCTGCGACAGCCCCTGATGAGGGATTTGGCTCAGGTCGCCGGCGTGCACATTGTGGCCTCCGAGGACGGACTGCATAGGCTCGTTCGAGCCCGACCTATGGCTCCGGAATCCAAGACGGACCCTTCTAGACTGAGAAGCCCTCCTTTGGCTCCACTGGTGGAGGCGGCACTACACCGACCAGGCGTCAACCCGGCAACAGCCGGTTTGGACCCATCCCGCTCCGCGATCAGTCGACTGATGCCAGAGCTCAACCTCGACCTGCAGGTCGTGGATCGCTACAACCTCTCCGTGGATTTCGTTGATCGCTCCAACGCCATGGACACGGATTTGGACTGGCGGTTGATGGCGCACCTGAGCTGGGGACAAGGCAGCAACTCGGACCCAGGCTCATCGGCCTTGGCAAACGCCGAGTTTTCAGACCTTTACTACGTGCTTCGAGGAGAGGTCTATTCGTCGGATGAAGAAGGCTCGGTCCTTTCCGCCGCTTCCCGGCTAACGACTGGCTCCAGCCAGTATCGGGTCCAACTCAGCGAGCAGGTTGCACTGCTTTATTATTCACGGGAACGATTGGCCCGGAGGGTGGAGCTTGGCCCATCCGGAGACCTCCACCAGGATGTACATCGCCAATTGGACCTGCAAGAACTCACAGCCCGGATAGATGCCTATACCGAGGGAGCGCTGAGTCGCGCCCTTCAGGGCTCTTGAACTCAGAGGTATTCATGCTGCCGTCACTTCTTGTACTCGGATTAACTACTACGCTGGCCTCAGCCGAACCGGCCCAAGCCACCGTGGATCTCGCAACCGCAGACGCCGATGCCTTGGCGCAGGCGGCGGGACTGGAAGGAGATCTCGCCGTGGCGATTGTGGCGCTGCGAGACGAACGAGGGTCCTTGGCTTCCGTCGAAGAGCTTCGCATCCTGCCCGGCATGGATGACGCGTCTTTGGCCAGGGTTCGCCGTCACACTAGCGTGACCCTTGACCTTCCCGTACAAAAGAATCGGCGAGCCTACACCAAGGTGGAGGAAGTTCTCGCACAGTTCAACCAAGAGCCTTCAGTGGCGGATGTTCAGCAGATGGCCATGGAGTACAGCCATACCCATCGTCACCAGGTTGAGGCTTGGCTGGAAGCCTCTAAAAGTGCGGCCTACCTTCCGGAACTGCAGCTTCGTTACTATTACTACGACCGGATGAACACCGGCTACGAGTATGTGGTGGACGAACAGGGCAACGCCAATCCCGACCCCGCCGACGCAGACACCGACCGCGACCATGTTTACCAGGTCACTCTGAAGTGGAAACTCGATGATCTAGTGATGTCTTCCGAGCGCATTCGAGTCATCAGTGAGGCCCAAGACGTGGTCAAGCTGCGGGACAAGGTGTTGGGCGAGGTCACTCGGGTGTACTTCGACAGACGCCGGCTGCAGGTCGACTCTCTTCTGTCGCCCTCCGGAGACATCAAGTCGCAGGTCGAAAACCAGTTGAGATTGATGGAGCTGACAGCCGAGCTGGATGCCCTAACGGGTGGGCGTTTCAGCCGCGCCCTAGCCGCAAAGTAGAGGCCATGGAACTCCAACACGAAACGATTCTCATTCTTGATTTCGGCTCGCAATATACCCAGTTGATTGCTCGCCGTATTCGCGAGCTCGGTGTGTACTGTGAAATCCGCCCCTGCACAGACCCTGCCCCCACCCACATATCGTCTAAGCTCAAAGGACTGATTCTCTCCGGGGGGCCGGATTCTGTCCTGGAGGACTCAGCACCCACGTTCGATGAAAACTGGCTCGCAATACCAGATATTCCCATTCTTGGTATCTGCTATGGCATGCAACTGTTGACCCATCTCGGTGGCGGAGAGGTCGCTCGAGGTACCAATCGGGAATACGGCCCTGCCGACCTCGAAATACTGGATGGGGATGCAGTCTTTTTCAAGGAAGTGCCATCCAACACGCCCATCTGGATGAGTCATGGCGACCATGTGGCCAGCGCACCTTCCGGCTACACGGCACTGGCTCGGTCTAGTGGATGCCCGATAGCCGCGTTCGAAAACCGGGAATTGCAGCGCGTTGGCATCCAGTTTCACCCGGAAGTGACCCATACGCGAGAAGGACAGCAAATGCTGTCCAATTTCCTGTTTCAAATGTGCCAGTGCTCAGGGGATTGGAGCATGGGCTCCTTCATTGATGAGCAGGTCGCATTGCTGCAACAGAAACTCGGTAATGACCGCGTAGTTCTGGGGTTGTCTGGAGGAGTAGACTCCTCCGTAGTCGCCGCGCTGCTGCACAAAGCCATCGGTGACCAGTTGGAGTGTATTTTTGTCGACAACGGGCTGCTGCGCAAAGGTGAGCGTGACAGCGTGGCCGCAGAATTCAGCGAATACCGACTGACGGTCGTGGATGCTGAAACCAGGTTCCTCGATGGGCTTGAGGGTGTCGTCGATCCCGAGAAGAAACGAAAGGTGATTGGGGAGACGTTTATCCGTGTGTTCGAGGAGGAAGCCAACCGGCTCGGCGATGTGCGCTGGCTCGCACAGGGGACCCTGTACCCCGATGTGATCGAGTCGGTTTCCTTCAAAGGACCCTCCGCTACCATCAAGTCCCATCACAATGTGGGGGGATTGCCCGAACACTTCGATTTCGAACTCATTGAGCCCCTCAGAGAGCTATTCAAGGATGAGGTGCGAACACTGGGCACGGGTCTTGGATTGGCGGATCATCGCGTCCACCGACAACCGTTTCCGGGCCCTGGGCTCGCCGTTCGAATTTTGGGTGAAATCAACAAGAGCCGGTGTGATCTGCTCCGAGAAGCAGACGCTATCGTGACGGATGAAATCGTCTCGGCCGGCCTGTACCGGGACATATGGCAATCCTTTGCAGTACTACTGCCTGTCCAGACTGTCGGGGTCATGGGGGACGAGCGTACCTATGAAAATGTGTGCGTGGTCCGGGCTGTGAATTCCCGCGACGGCATGACTGCCGACTGGGTGC
>JAYZDK010000176.1:0-9189 GCA_036337845.1 Myxococcota bacterium
CGCCTTGCGCGCGAGACCTACGCCCTGCTCGGGCTGCAGACCTACTTCACCGCCGGACCCAAGGAAATCCGGGCCTGGACCTTCCACAAGGGCTGGAAGGCCCCGAAATGCGCCGGTGTCATCCACACCGACTTCGAGCGCGGCTTCATCCGTGCCGAGGTCTACACCATCCCCGAGCTCATCGAGCATGGCGGAGAGGCGGGCCTGAAGGCCGCTGGAAAGCTTCGGGTGGAGGGCAAGTCCTACGAGGTGAAGGACGGAGACGTGATGCACTTCCGGTTCAATGTCTGATTCACCGCAAGACCATCGAACCATCTTCGCCATGGGCGGCGGTGGGTTCGCGATGGAGCCGGACAACCTGGCCCTCGATCAATACATCCTGGACCTGACTGGAAAGGAGCGACCCAAGGTCTGCTTTCTTCCCACTGCGAGCGGCGATGCCGATGGGTACAGCGAGCGCTTTCACGCCGCCATGGGGACCTTGGGGACGGAACACTCCCACTTGAGCCTGACGCGCTACAACCAGGCGGATCCTCACGAGCATCTGCTCCATCAGGACGTGATCTACGTTGGCGGAGGAAACGCCTTTCAGATGCTGCTCGTCTGGCGGGCCCACGGCATTGACAAAACCCTTCGACAGGCCTGGGAGAAGGGAATCATTCTCTGTGGCCTCAGCGCAGGTTCACTGTGCTGGTTCAGCGGCTCCATCACCGACTCATTTGGGCGCCCTCTTCGTGTGCTCAGTGATGGGCTGGGCTTTCTCCCGGAGAGTCATTGCCCCCACTACGACGGGCAATCGGACCGCAAGATGATGTACGAAGAGAGCATCTCCAACGGAACCCTCCCGCCCGGGATTGCCGTAGAAGACAGCTGTGGCGTTCTCTACCGGGGAACCCAGCTGGTGGAGTCGGTATGCTCGGTGCCCGGTAAGAGGGCCTATCGAGTCACCCCAGGTGGGGAGAAAGCCAAGCTGACTCCGATTCCCACACGCGAACTACCGCCTCATGTCAAACGGTGACACACGGGGGCGATGGCCTGTGAAAAGCAGTAACAACAGGCGCTTACGAGCATGATGAAACTACGGTTCAACGTATAGAGGCATCTGACGAGGAACAGTCATGTCGAAGAAGGCAGCTGACACAGCAGCTTCAGTCGCGGCGACCATCGCCATAGAGCAACACTTTCCAGGGGATGAGCGGCTCCTCGACGATGCCCTGGCGGGCAGGATTCTCCCCCTTGGTATGAAGGTCTTTGTGTGGCTGTTGCGGTTCGCCTGGCTCAGGGACTGGATGATCCGGTTGACTGAGAAGGGCTTTCCGGGAACCTGGGCGATTTTCCCGGTTCGAAAGCGCTACATCGATGCCAAGGTGACAGAAGCCACGCATCTCGATGCGCTGGTGAACCTGGGAGCTGGCCTCGATACGCTGGCCTTCCGGATTCCGACCTTGGCAGGGTGCCCGGTATTCGAGGTTGATCAGCCGGGCAATATCGAGCTCAAACGGTCGAAACTCACCCAAGCGCTGGGCGAGCTCCCGGAGCAGTTGCGTTTCGTGTCGGTTGACTTCGACACACAGGATCTGGGGCCCGCGCTGGCTTCACATGGCTACTCGAACGACATGAAGACCTTCTTCGTCCTGGAGGCCGTCACGCAATACCTCACCATGGCTGGCATCCAGACGACCTTTGACTTCCTGGCCAAAGCACAGTCGGGAAGTCGCCTGGTATTTACCTACGTACGCAAGGACTTCGTGGAAGGGAGCGCCTTGTATGACCACGAGGACCTCTACAAGAGGTTGGTCCTTAAGGACAAGGTCTGGCTGTTCGGTCTGAACCCCGAGGAAGTGGCTGATTTCCTGGACGGATATGGCTGGCGAGTTCTGGAACACGTTGGCTACGAAGCGCTCGCTGATGTCTATGTAAAGCCGACCGGACGTGAGCTTGAATCGCTGGCCTTGGAACGCATCGTCTACGCAGAGAAGCTTTAGGCACATTCGAGTGGCGTCCCTTGAGGTAAGGCCTGATCCCAGGCAGTGCATCTCCGAGCACGAGAACGGAAACGTGCCGGAAAAACAGGAACACCTGCGGGCAAAGGGATAGGGCAACACCGTCATTGCAAGCGCTTACGCACAGCGGCACACTTCAGCTCACAGGCTATCTGGCGAGCCTCATCGGGCTAATATCAGACAACATCTTCCGTTCTCCGTAGAGATCACTCCAACATGTCGACAACCCTCCCCGTGCTCCGAACGCCGCGGCTTCGGCTCCGACCCTACATCGCCACTGACCGAGAGTGGTTTGTTGCCATATTTACGGACCCGGTGATTATGAAGCACCTGGACGGCGCACTATCCATAGAAGCCGCGGAAACGTTGTTCTCGGATATCCTCGACGGCACCCGGCCCCGCGTTTTTGGGGCCTGGTGCGCCCTGTTCAATGGGGACATCGTGGGTCATGGGGCCCTTCTCCGGGAAGGAGACGATCTGGAAATCGGATACATCCTCCCCCGGCACGCGTGGGGGCACGGCTACGCCACCGAAATCGCGCAGGCCTTGAGCGACTATGGGCTGAACTCCTTGGGAAGAACCCGACTCATCGCCACTGTGGACGCAGACCACCCCCCTTCACTGCGAGTTCTCCAGAAAATCGGAATGAACATCCTCGAGCGGGTCGAGGACCCCGATGGCGCTTATTTGCTGTGCGGAACCAGCGGAGTCTCTGCACAGTCATGACGAGGAAGTATCTACACAGACCACGCTGTGAAGGGACCTGTCATGGTCCCAGTCCGCAATGAGCAAGCCTCCCGGAACCTCGAAGAACCAGCAGGGAACGCTGGCCCACTTCTCTTGATGGGCCCGATGGTCCGCTGGCAACAGAGCCACAATGTCCTGCTGGGTCGCCATGCTGATCCGAGTGCCTCTGATTCCCGGTATTGATGTGTGCTGAGCGCGCTCCATTGTCTGGTCATACTCCAAGGCGGTCGGGGTCATCGGGCCCGAATCGTAGGAGAAGGCGTGGGTAAAATCTGCAGCGAAAGTAAGGGGCTCGCCGGCCGTCGCCAGGCTTCCACCGAACAGCATATAGGTCGACTCTCTGATCTCCCCGGGCTCCTCCCATGCCTTGGTGGTCTGCTCCGAAAAGATGAACTGCTGCGGGCGCGGCTGGCCATCCTCCACAGGTGTGACTTGCCCCCAACTCGTGCCGTCGTAGGTGAAGAAGTAGTACCGGAAATCGTAGGAGCCCTTCATCATGAGCACCCCGACAAGCCTGCCATCTTCGGCGCTCAACACTCGCCACCTGTACTTGTACGCCGCGCCATAGACCGACTCAATAAAGAAGGGAGCTGTGGCAGTCCGATCCTCTCCGGTAACCGGGTTGACGCACCACAGACCGAGAGACGTGATGACCGAGTCGCCCTGCTGGTATCCCGGGCGGTCTTTGTCATCGCAGACCAGCGGAAACACGATTTCGTGCTCCAGCTGAGCCAGGGAACTTCGGGTCCCAACTGGGGGGCTCCAGTGGTGTCGTAGCTTCATGACTGTGTCTCCAGATCCTGAGCGTCACATTTCGGTTCAATGTGCGAGTAGTGAGTGACGAGAAACCAATTCGGCAGCAAGCTTATACTGGGAGTCGCGATGGTCAAAACCACAGGAGGTCGCACTTGAAGAACGCAGACAATCGTAGAGCTCCACCTGCGTGATTGAGACTCAAAGGGCTCCTTCCTTCCAACTCGTAACCCCGCCCAGGAAGGACAGAGCCACACGGGTGTGCGCTTATGAAAACGGAAAAGGAAAGCGATCGAAATACATCCTATTCCGGCCGGCGAAGATGCCTCTCGAGCACCTCGACCCAGCCGCCATACAGGCCGTCCGGATTGTCGTCGTCATTATCGTTTTCGGTAGAAACCCCAGGCATTTGGAAAACAGGTACGCCATCGTCCCCCAGACGAGCACTGATATCCAGCGCCTCCAAGGTACGATTTCCAAGACGGAAGAGCGTGAAGTGCACACTCTCGGCGTTCTCTTCCTTTGCATAGTAGGGCGACCCCACATTGAAGACGGGAATCTCCTCCACATCATAGTCACTAGGACATTCCCACTCGTAAAAGTCCGACTTGTGGGTGTGACCATGGATCCAGGCGACTACCCGCTTTCCATCCTCCTCGTGTTCCTCCAGAACATCACAGAAAGCATCCCGTTCTTCATCGGGAAAGCGGCTTGAGTTGTATGGCCCGTAATGGGACATGATCACGACTTGTGCATCTTCCTCAGCGGCGTCCAGGTATTCATCCAGGAAGTCGAGCGCGAAGTGGGGATCGACTCGCCTATAGCCCTTGCTGTCCCTGTATTTTTCCGCAACAGCCCGATCGCTGCCATGCCCGCTGGGCTTGACGTTGAGGTTCACGAAATGAATGTCGTCCCACTTCCACGCATAGTGTGCCTCTTCAACTGGCGCAGCACGGACAACATTTGCACGACGACTGGTTCGAGCCCCAATCCGACCAATCACCGGGTGATGCTCACTCCCTGAATCCGATGAATATGGAAAGTCGTGATTGCCATAGCCTTCGTATACCGGGTAGTTCAGCTCTCGCTCACCGCAGACCCCATAGGCTTCCTCGAATGGGGTGAATTCGTCGCAGACGGAGTCTGGCACGTAGCCCGGGTAATCCACTGCTCGCGGCTCACTCCCATTCTCGGTGACGTCTCCCGCGATCAATACACCGCGGATTTCATTGATGGCCCGACCTTCCCGGTGCAGGTCATAGCCCTCCGGCCACGTCTGACCGGAAATCCCATTGAGCGCAGCAATCATCCACCTCTGCTGGTCAGCTCGATATCCACCGTATTGAGCACAGCCAGGAGCATCCACGAGGGCCACCTGGGTATCCCCAAAGGCCAGGAACGTAATGTCCCTGTTGTCCGTCCCGTCAAAGTCGCCCACAGGCGACTCACACACCTCGCTCCTACAGTCGCGCCCATCGCCTTCATAGCCGGGCTTACAAGCACAGCTGAAACCACCATCACTATCCGTACACGTCGCATTGGCATGGCAGTCGTCCACGCCCGTCGCACACTCATTGATGTTGCTGCACTCCAGCCCATTTCCCTCATAGCCATCTTTACAAATACAGATGTGGCCAGCGTCATCTTCATCGGTTGTACAGTTGGCATCCGGGTGACAATTCTCAAGCTCGCTTCCGCACCCATTGTCTTGCCGGCTATCCCAGGCTTGCTCACCTGAATCTGATTGTCCTCCAGCCCCATCCTTCCCCATGCTCAGGGTTCCCTCGCAACCAACGAATACCAGCGATAGGGTGAACAAAATCAGATGTCTCATGACGTCAAACTCCAGTCCAAAAGCTCAAAAAACAGATGGCATGCCGCCGCCATCGACCTGAAACGTGCTCGGAATAGAGAAACGACAAAAACCGCTCAGACTGACACCCGAAGGGCCAGAATTCGCTGTCATTCCACGATGGAGTTGGTTTCGATTCAATGGCTTCGTTCTCTTCGGAACGCCATGACTTGTCCGGCAACAAGTCACAGGTGCACATTGACGCTCTTGAACAGCAAGTATGGCCTATAGAATGCAGACTGACTCAAAAAAATCAGCGCCCCCCGACTAAGCCCACCTCGGCCCAGAGAACCAGGCCACCAATGCACGCCGGGTACCCGAGGTGACAGGATGAATCCTGTGCCGCAAATAAGACGGAAACACCAGCACCGTTCCCTTTGAGCGAAAGTCAGCGTTGGTCTTCACCTCATCAAACTCGAAATCGCCGCCTTGGTATTCATCGGCTCCGCTGAGCTGAACGGTAACGGACAACTTCCTGTCGAGCGCGGTCTGGCCGTTCCAGTGAACATCATGGTGCCAGTCGTAATGGGCGTTCTGTTCAGCGGTGTACTCCACAACCTGCATCTCAGCCCGACAATCTACCGCTACCTGGAAGCCGCTCTTGTTGGCTTGCTCCACATATGACCAGAGCAGGGACTGAAGCCAATCGTCTTCGAGCCAACGCACCGTACAGGACCGAATCCCTTGCATGGACTCGGCCGAGGAAAAGACAGTGGCTTCTTCCGGGGGTTGGCTGGTCGCCATTCTGGTGATTTGAGCCACTTCTTCGGCACTCAGGCTCGATGACCAGACCTGGTAGAGCTCTCGCATATCTCCAGTCTAAATACAGTCACTGCAGGAAGACAACAATGGGTGTTCATTGGGGTGACTTCTGGGCAACCCATGGGCAGACCCACCAGCACAATGTGCGGACTCTATTCGCCTGGGCACTGCGGACACCGCAAGTGATGTCCCACCACAAACAGCCCACCATTGAGTCACAAAGCGCGGTGCTATCCCGTGTCTACAGACCCATTTCGCTCTCGCTGCATCCACAGAACCATAAGCCCCACCGCAAGCGCCAGGCTCACAATGCCGTACATCGGGCTGGGTTCGAATGGCACCCCCTCTGCTCCCTGGGTCAACGACACAAACCCACCCATCCTCCACTCTCCCATAAAGAATGTCACCACGACCCAATTGTTCGCATTGTGGATTCCTACAACAGGCCAAAGAGAGCGGGTCGCAACGTAGACCTGGCAGGTAAACACACCAAAGAGAAACCGGTTGATGAATGCCATCCAGGTGAATGGCTCCAGGAACAGGTGCACGAAGGAGAAGATAGCCGAGGCGAGCAAAATGACCGTCCAGTTCCCAGCCGATTCACCTGCCATGTTCTCGATTGGATAGCTTCTAAACAGCAGCTCTTCTTTGAAGCTATTGAGCGTCAGCATAAACAAGAAAAAAAGGAAGTATCCAGCCAGTGACTGGACTCCCACCGAGTCTGGAATCGTACTGGAGAACTGCACGTCTTCAGCGAGCCCAAGAGCCAGCCCTAACGGCAAACCAGAGAGGAGAGCACCAATGAGATGTCCCCACGCCAGCCCCCCAACCCACCGCCTCGCAAACCCCAGATCCAGCAAAGACCGACGGTGGTAGTAGCGCTGAACAAGGTAGACAAACCCAATCGAGCCTGCGGAGAACAACAGGATGGTGGTCACAGTGCCCACGCTGATCCTGAAGTTCCTACCCTGTAGCTCAGCAGGGTTTACCCCCAAGTACTCTGCGGGAATCATCACGAGCCCCGGAAGAACAACGCCGAGGAACATGAAGACCGCAATTATAAAGATCTTCTTGAACATTCATCGAGAGTAGAAATGAGAGGGTTCTAAGTCAACCACACTCCGCAGATGGCTGGTGAGCACGCTCCTTGGAGATACTCCCGCTCACCTTGCGTGCTGCCCACCCCTACCTCGCAACGCAAAGGCCTTCTGAAGCACCAAGGAGAACTGACCTGAAGTCCATCGGTGTAGCCGCGAATGGATGCCTCCGAGATGCCCAGGTTGCTGCGGGGGCACCCGTTTCATGAAGGTAGCCTCATTGCCCTCGGTCACGAAACCGACCACAATTCAAATCCAAGTACAACCAGCATCCGAGAAGCAGCCCATGACACCCGAGGAAATGGAAAAGGCCATCATCCGTAATCTTCGAGAGAAGACCGGCAAGTCACTCGAGGAGTGGTTCGAAGTCTTGGAAGCTTCAAGCTTCTCGGAGAAAGCTGAGCTCAAAGATGCCCTCAAAAAGGTCCATGGTGTCGGTCATTTTCAGGCACAGACCATCGTCAAACTCTACCTGCTGGAGTGAGCCACAAGGACAAACTCCTATGAACGGAATCGAAACAGAAGGAGAGCGGGTTCAGCTGCGCTTTCCAGTGAAGAACGACCAGGACAACTACCAGTCACTGCGTCGGGTGAGTGAGGATTTTCATCGCCCATGGGAACCACGTCGCCCCCCGGAAATCGATCCCTATGGCTCAGACACGTTCGACAAAATGCTGGCCGCTGCTTCAAGCGAACGAAAACGTGGCCTGCTCGTGGTGAGAAGAACAGACCAGCAAATCGTGGGAGCCGTAAACCTGAGCGAGATTTCCAGAGGCTGCTTTCAGAACTGCTTGTTGGGCTACTGGGTCGGACTGCCCTATCGTGGGCAAGGATACATGACCGAGGCAGTCCGTCTTGCCGTGCACTACGCCTTTGAGAATCTCGACCTGCACCGGGTCGAAGCCAACATCATCCCAGAAAACACGGCATCCATCGCCCTGGTCAAGCGGCTTGGATTTCGGAAAGAAGGGCTCTCCGAGCGGTATTTGAAAATCAATGGAGTATGGCAAGACCACGAGCGCTGGGCGATCACTCGAGAGGAAGTCTCAGCCAGCTAAAACTCGTTCCCGGGCCAGATCACCGATGAGCAGGCCCCCTGGCTGGGCTTTCTCGGATTAGAGGTTTGATGCGGACCCGAACAGAAGAGGGCAACACATCGACAGCCCTCTTCGCCTCCATTAGGCTTGAGACATGGAAAACACAGTGTCACCCGTCATTATCGCTTTGTTGATTCTCTGGGAGTTGACGTGGACGGGCGTAGCCTGCTGGCACGCCGCACGGAAAAACGACAAGAACTGGTACATCCTCTTCTGCATCCTCACCTTGGGAGGAATCCCCGAGATCCTCTACCTTCTCACGCAAAAAAAGGCCGACAGCTCCGCCTAAATGAACCGTTCGTTTCCTCCGTGGTTTCTGATCGATTAGGGTCTGCGCATGGTTGTCGTGTTCGATTGGGACGGAACCGTCGTCGATTCGACCCGTGCGCTGCTCGAAGCCCATGAGGTTGCCTGGGCCAGCGTGGGTCTACAGCGCCCGCCAGACGCAGCCATTCTTGAGCTCATCGGCCTGCCCCTGTCTCACACCATGCGCACGCTCGGGCCCGACCAGGACCCCGACGCCTTGGCCGAGGTCTACTCTCGGGCCTACGTGGAGACGGCAAACCGCTATGAGCGCCTCTTCGAGGGGATGGCCGATCTCCTGGAGCGCCCGTTTCGTGCAGCGGTAGCCACGGGCAAGAGCCAGAGGGGCGCGGAGAGGTCGGTGAACCGATACGGCCTGACAGACCGCTTCGAAATCATTCTGGGCAGCAACTCCGTGCCCAGGCCCAAACCCAACCCGGATCTCCTGCACGCCATCATGAAGGCGACAGGCACTGAGGATCTGGTCATGGTCGGAGACACCACCTACGACCTGGAAATGGCCCACGCCGCCGGAGTGAAAGCCATTGGAGTGAGTTGGGGGCACCACTCCGTGG
>JAYZDK010000177.1:0-5813 GCA_036337845.1 Myxococcota bacterium
TCGATATCGACATCCACTTGCTGGTGAACCCCAACATTTCAGGAGGAGTCGCCACCGGCTGTATCGATAGAGCTCACGAGGAGTTGGTGGTCGAGAGCCTTCCCGCTGGAACCTACTTTGTGGTGGCCGACACCTGGGTCTCCGGAAGCACAATCTACTCGGGCACCTACAACCTCGCATTCGAGTGGATAGCCGACGAGGCTTGGACCGAGGTTCCACTGGCCACAGGCGTGACCTGGTCCAGATATCGGACAGCCAGCCTCCACGGAGGCGATCAAACCTTGAACCTGATCGAACTGGATCCAGGACAAACCAATCTTCTTCCTCGTAACCACGGAGGATGCGCCACGGTTGAAAGTGTCGGACCCTCCATCGGAGCCTATGCCGGTATCAATGGCGGCTTCTACAGCACCTGCACCCCCACCGATCTACTTCGGGCCAATGGGACCACCCACACACTCTCCAGCACCACCGGCTACGAGCAGCGAGCCGCGGGCTGGAACAGCTATGGAGCTGTCAATCTGCAGTGGGTCGATACCGCCACAGACTGGACTGCCTATGACCACGCCATGGCCGGTTACCCCAGCCTGGTCGAAAACAGCGTGGCAACAGCCGAGGTTTACGATGGGCAGCAAGTCTGGTCGTCTACGGACTGGTCCAATAATCCCCACACCGCGCTGGGTGTCGCCGCAGACGGCACGGTCATGCTGCTGACAGCGGATGGGCGAACGTCGGCTGGAGACGGGCTCAGCACACCCAGCCTGGCCACCTTGATGCTCGACCTGGGTGCTGTGAATGCCATCAATCTCGACGGTGGTGGCTCTACCACCATGTGGGTCAAAGACTGCTGGCTCAACGGCGTAGTGAACTTTCCCTCCGATAATGGCGCAGCCGATCACGAGGGAGGCCGCTCGGTTGCCAGTGGGCTCTATCTCCAATGAGGCCACACCCCAAACCGGCAGAAGCTCAACCCAGTTCAAGCCCCCCTATCTTACTGGGACTCCTGGCACCCTCAGGCTGAGCCCACGCGCCCACTTCTTCCCTGAGCGCTGAATCCCACCGGCTCGGGACCACCGCCCCCACCGACCGGACCCCAAACCAGCCCCAACAGTGTCAGGTTCAAGCCAGCAGCGGGCAGACAACGACCCGAAATCCTGGCCTGATTGAGTCCCACCCCCCAGCCCACGCTCGAACTGGCTCGCCAAAGGCGATGATTTTTCCTATCCTGGAAGCCTTCAGATGAGCGAAACCGATCCCAACCAACTCACGATTCACGCCCCTTCAGGGGAGGAAACCTGGACCACGAATCGTAAGGCTCCCCCAATGGGCGATGACTCTCTGGGTATCTCCGCGGTTCGCTCTGGACTGCATGCTGAAGAAGCTGCCAGAGCCCAAACCATTGGCTTTGTATTTGCGTTGATCGGAGTGTTGGTCCTCATCTGGACTCCATTCCTTTCCGGACACCCCCCACTCCGGTGGAGTTTCTTCACCATCATGTTCCTGTTTACGCTGTCCGGCCTCCGTGTTGGATGGCTCGCATCCGATCCCAAGCGATACACCCAGTGGACATTTCGCTGGTTCGGATGCGTAGCGGTGCTGGCTTCCACCGTGGCGCTAGCCTACCTCGGACCTTTCTCGCCCACCGCCCTGGCCGTCACACTGGGAATCGGATTCTTCGGACAGGGTTCGGATCGCGTCGGGGCATGGTGTATCTGTGGCTCTGCCATCTTGCTCTGCCTTCTGATGATGTCCCTCATCGTCTTGGGCCTGGGCCCAGACGTGGGGGTCTTTCGTGGCACAGAGGCTGGCTTGAGCGGCCAGTTTTTTATGACGCTGATGGTTCCCGTCGTCTTGTTCGTCACACTCATGCAAGCCACCTGGTCCGGCAGGGCCGTTCAATCCGCTCTACAAACCGCTGTCGAATCCGCCGTAGAAGCCAACCGCAAAGGGGTGCAGTTCGAGGAAGCCCAAGCAGAACTCGATCGAATCTTCGCCGCTGGCGGGATTCAGGGTCAGTACTCAGGTGAAAACATAGGGGTCTACAGACTGGGCCCCCTGCTCGGCCGTGGTGGCTCCGGTGAGGTCTACGATGCGGTGCACCGCAACGACAACCGACGTGCAGCCATCAAGATCATCCGTTGCAACGAGTCCGATGACACCGAATCACATGCGCGGTTCGAGCGCGAAGGGAAAATCACGATGAGCCTCCGCTCTCGCAATATCGTGCGCGTAGAGCAGTATGGGCGAACCCCAACAGGCCACCTGTTTATTGCAATGGAGAGACTCAAAGGGAGTGACCTCGCCGCCATACTGCGCTCAGAAGGTCAACTCGAACCACGCGTGGTTCTTCCCTTGGTAGAGGACGTCTGCCTAGCACTTGCTGAAGCTCACCGTACCGGTGTGATTCATCGCGACATCAAGCCCCACAACCTGTTTCAACACCAAGAACCCGACGGAAGATCCGTATGGAAAGTCCTGGACTTTGGAGTATCCCGATGGGCGGAGAGTTCGGCCACAATCACGAAAGGCGGCGTGGTGGGCACGCCACAATACATGTCGCCCGAGCAAGCCAGAGGCGACACCCTGGACTACCGAGCCGACATCTACGCGATGGGCGCCGTGCTGTATCGCGCCCTCACCGGCCGGCCTCCTTTTCGACTCAAGGGGGCCTCCGCATTGTATGCCGCAGCAACCGAACGCCCAGCCCGTCCAAGAGCCGTGGCACCCGAGCTGGACAAGCAGGTAGAAGCTGTGCTGGCCCTCGCCATGTCACCCTCCAAGAATGAGCGCTTCCAGACGATTCAAGAGCTACATCGAGCCTACGTAGATGCTGTACAAGGTATCCTGCAGCCAGAAGTCTATATCGCAGCGAATCGCATTCCTTGGCGGAAAGCTACCGGGGATGGCAAGGGGGCCTGATGCCGATCATCCACTACGCATTTGTATGGGTCATCCCGGCACTGGTGGCGTTGGGGCTGTTCCTGGGCGGCCTATGGACTTGGGCCACGCCCCTTTTCGTGTACGGGTTGGTCCCGCTACTTGAGACGGGGCTGCATGGCACACAAGACAACATCACACCCGAGTCCGAAACCCAGCGGTCCCAGAATTCCATCGCCAACGGACTGCTGTATTCGCTACTGCCCATCCAGGTATTGCTCCTGTTCACCCTGGTCTGGCGCCTCCAGTCATTCGATGCATTCGAGCTGACGGGAGCTATCATCGGAATGGGCACCATGATTGGGGCCATCGCCATCAACGGAGCGCATGAGCTTGGACACCACACAAGTCGCGTGGCGAAAATCCAAGCCCGATTCATGCTCGCGCTGAGCCTGTACCCTCACTTCAGCGTCGAACACAACAAGGGGCATCATATTCGCATGGCGACCCCCGAAGACCCCGCCACCGCGCACAGCGGGCAGTGGGTCTATGCCTTTTGGTTCCAGTCGATCTGGGGCGGCCTCAAAGGCGCCTGGCAGCTGGAACGAAAGCGCCTACAGAGGCTCGGCCAACCCCACTGGAATCTACACAATGGACTGCTCCAAGACTGCCTGGCTGTACTGACCATACTGGTCACAACCACTTGGTTGGCCGGAATCAGTGCTGTAGCTGTTCTGGTGCTGGTCAATACCATCGGAATCCTGCTTTTAGAAACAGTGAACTACCTCCAGCACTATGGACTCCAGCGCTCTCCGCTTGAGACGCGTGGATACGAGCGTGTTGGCCCAGCGCACTCCTGGACCACAAACCGCCCACTGTCGAGAGCCCTGCTCTTTGATCTCCCCAGGCACGCCGACCACCACATCGACGACCGGAGACACTACACGAACCTAAGACACCTCGACGGTAGCCCAGTGCTCCCTCAGGGCTATCCAGCCATGATTCTACTGGCGCTGGTCCCCCCACTCTTCCTCCCCGTAATGGACCGGCAGATCCAAGAGTTCCGAGCACAATCCTAGAAGCGGTTCTGCCGGATTGCGGACAGCGAGTCCTGTCGTCTTGGAACTCTAAAACTTTCCACACCAAACTCGGGTGTATGACGCTCGGCGTCCAACCGGTTTCGTCGCCGAACCTGGCCGCCGAAACTGTGGCCTGGCCCTCCATGATCCAAGAAGAAGCCCATGAGACGGAGTCCACGGTTCGCACCTCCTCGCGGTTTCGCTTACTCCAGCATCTGCCATCACCACCCTTTTCGGCCTTGTGCAACCACCAGACCTGAGCGTCTGTCATCAAGCTCAACTCCGGGCACATACCAATCAAGCGCGCATACGCGACAAGGCATCAAGTGGAATTCACACTGGAAACCACCATCAACCTCCCCCGAGCTACAGTGCTCGAAATCCACTACTGCTGGGACAATCTGAGCCACTGGTGGCCCGACTTCATCCACGCAGATCACATCAGCGGTGAAGACGGAGCAGCTGGAGCAACCTATCGCTGCATGGCGAATTTCGAAGGTACTCCTCGCCAGTACATGGTCACCATCCTGGAAAACGACCTTCCAGACGCCTTCCATCAAGTCACACAATTCGAGCACATTCAGCTACAGCAGACAATGCGAACCACGTTTCGCATTCTCACAGGCGGGGCTACACAGTGGCAGGTTCGCCACCAGCTGACCGGGGATGACGTTCCCCACATCCAAGAGCCCAAGTTCCGGGAAATAATGCGGGAACAGATGGCCTCATTCAAAGCGTTTGCTGAGAACACAAGAGGAAAGCCGAACCCGAAGTGACGGTCTGTTCTACAGGTAAGCCCCTGCCACAGCATGCCAAGATAAAAGCTACCCATTAGTAGACCCGGGTTGAGGATGGATCAATGAGCACAAGACGGGCACTTTTGGAAGGAATACTGGCCAGCACCGCCTGGGCCATGCTGCCCGCAACGAGCTGGGCGGCCGCAGCACCAAGACCGCCTCTCTCACGCGGATACGACCCCTCACTCTTCCACCGAGCAATGACGGCGGATCCAGGCCCCATCGACCTCACCATCGGCAGTCCGAACATTCGCGGTGCAATCCCTGATGTACTGCGGGGTTGGACCTATCTCAGCAACGGTCCTTCTCGACTAGACTGGGACGGCCAGACAGTGCATCCCTTCGACGGACACGGCTATTTGCGAGCCTTCCATTTTGATGCGGAGGGGCAAGTTCGATTTCGTGCACGATACATCCAGACCCCGGCCTTCCAGGCTGAGGACACAAGCCAAACACTGGTCTACCGAGGCCTCGGAACACTCGCAGCATCTCCAGGGGAACGGGGTTGGCGCCGTACCAATCGAAAGGCCCCCGGTCGTCGAAACGTAGCCAACACCACTATCTACCCCTGGGGCGATGCATTGTTGGCAGGCTGGGAAGGCGGTCTTCCCTATGCCGTGGACCCGCACACGCTCGACACTCAAGGCCCCTTCCATTTCGAGGGTGCCCTTAGCGAAAACGAAGCCTTTCTCGCGCATGTGCGGCTCGACCACTCCAGAAACCGACTGGTTGGGGTCTCCCCGAGAATGGGCCCCAAAACCACACTGACCTTCCGGGAGTTTGACGACCAGAACAGCCTGGTCTCCAAGCGAGAAGTCACCCTTCCCTGGCCGGTCATGATTCATGATTTCGTGATCACAGAAAACTACTACGGGCTCGTCAGCAACACCTTGAAGCTGAAGATGGGCACCCTGCTGCGAACCATCGGCGGAGCCGACAGCCTGATCAATGCCATCGACTTCAATCGCGAGGAAGAAGGCGAGCTAGTCCTGATTCCGCGCACAGAAGGGCCAATTCGCCGCATTCCACTGGGCAAGCCCGCATTCGTCATTCACTACGC
>JAYZDK010000178.1:0-8606 GCA_036337845.1 Myxococcota bacterium
CGACTATCCGGGGGTGGATGCAGGTCCACCACCATGGAGCCACTTGCTTCCCGGCAGTCGCTGGCTGGACAAGCTGTTGGGGAAGGCCGCGGCGACATCGGGAGACCTGGCGGATCTGGACGAGCGGGCGCTTCGATTCCCCGCCCCTACCGAAGTGAAGCTCTACACTACTCGGGGTGGCTGGTGGCCCGAGAGACGAGACACTCCCGAAGGCTCCCCGGGGGCGAGCTGGGAGGAAACGGTGCAGGGGATGCTGCGAAAGTTTGCGGCGGAAGAGCCATCCCTGCGAGAGACCGCCGCAGGCCTGCTACAAACCAGCGTGGAGACTCCCTCCAAGGGATGGATTTCCGAGCTTCTGGGCTGATTGCCTGGGGCGGCTGCTACTGCAGGTCGCCGGCCGCCACCACAAATCCAAGCTCCGGGCCATCCAGGGACATCGAGAGTGCACCCATGGTGAACCCGGAGAAGTCGGGGATGGGAATCTCCCCAAGGCTGTCGGTAAGCACCGGCAAGAGCAGCGGAAGCAGCGCTTCCAAGAAGGCCTCGGTGCTCGCGGTGTAGCGCGTGCCATCGGTGGGTGCGACCACGTCGAAATGCAGCTGCAGGTCCCCCAGGTTCGCAGCCAGGGTGTTCTGCGGGGTCGCATCCAAATCCAAGCCCGCCACGATGGTCACGAACAATCGCAGGAACAGGTTGGAGTCGATGGGCTCTCCATCGAAAATGGCCAGCTCCAGGTCACCGACCTGCAGGTCCATTGCCGACGTGCCCGTACCAGGCACCACCACCGGGGGTAGCCACGCGCTGGTCTGCACGGTCAACGCCGAGAGCGACGGCAGGAACAAGGCCAGGTCTTCCATGTCCAGGCCCAGGTCCTCTTCGGTCTGCTCCATTTCCAGCACGCCCCCACCCCAAAGCGCGAAAAACACCTGGTTGAGGAAGTCCTGGTTCAGGCCCAGCTCCAGCTGCATCCCCGTCGCCCCCATGCTGGGTGGCGTGTAGGGGTACACAAGCGAACCCGGGTCCGTCACGAACGGATGCACCCAAGCCTGGCTGGTGAGAAATGTCTCAAGGTTCAGGGTGAGCCCCAGGTCGTCCACCGACACCCCAGACGGAATGGCGTCGAGGTCATAATATTGGTCGCTGATCTCAAAGGTCTCCGAGATTTCCAGGTCTTCGAGGGCCCCGTTCACCAGGTCTGGCACGTCGTCGTTGGCCATGTCCACAAGGGCATCCACCAGGTAGCCTTCAACGATGGAGTCTACGTTGATGCCAAAGAAGCTGACCACGTCGTAGACCCAGCCATCCAGATCAAAATCGAAATTGGACGTGCTGGCGCTGGCATTGGAGGTCGCCATTTGAATCTGGCCGCCATTGACAGATGGGGTCAGGTCCATGTCCAGCTGGATGTGATCGGCCTGCACATATCCGCTGGCCGAGTAGCCAATGCCCAGCAGGGTTCCATTGGCGGAGTAGGTCATGTAAGGCCGAAGAATCCGGGCCATGGTGTCCAGGTAGCCAGCCGCCACCGGGTCCAGGTCGATCTCCGTGCCATCGATGGTGAAGTTCTGGAGATAGAAAACAATCTCATACCAGGTGACGCAGAACTCACAGCCACCAAACCAACCAAAGCAGGGGTCATAGCAGTTCTGGGAGCTGTCCTGAAACACCGGGCTGGGAATGGCGCTGGCGATGGTGCTCACATCGACAAACCCCGATGCCATTTCTTCCAGTACATCAAAGCCCGGCTCGTTGATGCGCACCATCATCCCCGGGTCCACACCGCTGCCATAGGGAGAGAAGTTCCCCGACAACACCGTGCGGGTGTCGGTGGTGGCGTTTCCGTCGCCATCGACCGCTTCTGTCTCCAGGAGATTCAGCCCGAATTCGTAGTCCAAGGGGCACTCAAACGCGCCTTGCTCGTCTATGGGGCAGGACTCCCCATTCACCGATACATCGCTGACTCCCGACCAACCATCCAGGGCCGTTCCGCTCAGAACACTGGCTACATCGGTCGTTCGGGTTCCTCTCTCCGGTGTGTCTACCGTGAGTTCCGGCCCCGTGCTGTCGATTTGAATCAGGCCCTCGGTATCTTGCAGCGTCCCGGATTCGTTGGAGGCAAAGACCGTGAACTGACCTTCTTCGTCAAAGGTGATGGTGTTGTATCGAATGGTGATGCCATCCATCGGCTCCACCCACAAGAGCCAGGGTGCATCGACGTTGTTTCCGTAGAGGTCTGTGAACAACACGGAGGCCACTGTGGTTTCGTGAAGTTCAAGGTCTGAGTCGCTGAGCTGGAGATCAATGGCGACCGGTTCTCCACTGAGAACCATGAACTGCTCACTATCCACCAACGTCTCATGTGCCGCGGTCACCACATACAGTCCTGGGACTGTGGTGCTCACCTTCGAGTCCAGAATCGTCGCTTCCGGATCTACCGTGATCTCCGCAATCGCCGGGTCATGCGCGTTGCCCCACAGGTCGAGGATCTCCACAGACAAGCCAAGCGGCTGACCCACTCGGGTCGCCAGGTCTTCGAGTTCAAGGTCCAGTGTGTTCGGTGTGGCCGGCGCCACAGTAAGCACCACCTCGGTTGTATAGGTTCCGCCCTCGTGGGTTCCAGTGAATGTGAGCGCGTGCTCTCCCGCCACAAACGCCACGAGGATTTCTTCATTGTGTTCCAGGTCCAGCTCGATGTCCGACGACACCACCACCTCTACAGCCTGCTCTTCGCCCGTACGACCCTTGACCAGCGCTGCCGTGTACCCCACCTCGTCACCGGCGACAGCCGGGTTTTCCACAATCTCAACCTCTAAAGTCCATACCTGGCCTTTCGCGACGCCCCGGTCCCCCATGCAGCCGACGAGCATCGTCATGCCCAGCAAGACCAACCACCAAGTTCTCTTCATGCGTTCCCTCAAGTACCGCAGCCAGAATGCCCTGAAACCGCTTCACAGGCAAGCAAGTTCACCCGCTCAAGGCCCGCCCCGCGTAGGAAGCACGTCTCCGGACAGAACAGGCTCGATGCCCTCTTGTGTCTGGAGGAGTAACGCGCCGTCTTCTCGCACATCCACGGCCTTTCCTACGCGCTCGCCCACCCGCATTTCCCGCCCGCGGTCCGCCCAGCGAACGCGCCATTGTTCCAACACCCGGCCCGGGTCATCTTCCACGTGGTGACACCATTGCTCGATGCTGCCCACAACGTCCGAGAGCACCCGCACACGGTCTAAGGAGCCTTGGGTCCCACACAAGGAAGCGGCATTGGGCAAATCCTCTGGAAACTCCACCTGGTTTACGTTCAGCCCCACTCCCAACACCACGTGGCCCACTGCGCCCCCCTCACACTCCAACTCGGAGAGAATGCCAGCCACCTTACGGCGATTGCGATCCAGAAGATCGTTCGGCCACTTGATTTGAAGGTCTGTGGCCTCGGCGATTCCTACCGCACATGCCAGGCCAAGGAGTGCCACGCGGTCGAGGCCCACCTCAGGGCGCATGACCAGAGAGAAATACAGGTTCAGACCGGCTGGAGACTGCCAGGAGCGGCCCAAACGCCCCTTCCCCCCAACTTGAGCATCCGCCACCACCAATGTGCCGTGTCCCGCACCCAGGTTCCCGAGCCTCATCGCCTCACTGTTCGTGCTGGCAATGGCATCGAAAAACACCACCTCCCGCCGCAGTGCTTGAGCAATGGCTTCTCTGCCAAAAACGTTCTGGCTCACCCCTGGTCCAGGTCCATGCCGAAATCGACCCAACGGGCCTGGTGAATCAGCCCACCCACAGAAACCCGGTCGAGCCCCAGACGAGCCACCCGTGCAATCCGTTCCGCGTTCATGCCACCGGAAGCCTCTGTCAGGGCCCGGCCTCGGCAAGCCTTCACGGCTTCTTGGAGCTGAACATCGTCCATGTTGTCCAACAACACAAGCTCCGCCCCAGCATCCAGAGCCAGTGTCAACTCCTCCAGGGTCTCGACCTCTACCTCCACCTGCACTCCCGCTGGAGCCACCGACCGAGCCCTTCTGACCGCTTCCGCCACTCCCCCCGCTGCGCGAATATGATTCTCCTTGATGAGCACCATGTCGTAGAGCCCCATCCGGTGATTGCTGCCCCCCCCGTGCAAGACCGCGCTCTTTTCCAACACTCGGTGCAGGGGGGTGGTCTTCCGGGTGTCCAACACCTGCATCTGGCCCTCGGCTGCCTGCACCACACTGCGGGTGTGGGTGGCGATTCCGGAAAGCCACATCAGAAAGTTCAAGGCCACCCGTTCCGCCTCCAACAGCGCACGAGCCTGACCCCGGACTTCCGCCACCACCGTGCCTGCCTCGACACGGTCTCCATCCGTCACCTGGGGCACAAACTCGGCACCTCGAGCCTCAAAGGCAAGCCTTGCCGGCTCCAGCCCAGACACCACAAGTGACTGTCGCGCATCAATAATGCCGCGCCCCAGCACCCCAGCCTCTACACAGCCCAGGCTGGTCAAGTCACCCGTCCCCAGGTCTTCGGCCAAGGCCGCACGGACAATCTCCTCTACGGTCAAGAGATCTCCTTGAGCGCCGCCTTGTACTTGTCCAACTTCTCCGTAGCCCCGGCAAGTTTCACCCGAAACCCATCCACCACCTGCGCGGGTGCCCGAGCCACGAATCCCTCGTTGCTCAGTCGCTTCTCCAGATCGTTGACGTCTTTGCTGGTCTTTTCAATCTCGCTGGTGAGCCGTGCCCGTTCCGCATCGATATCCACCAAGCCATCCAAGGGAATCACGAGCCGACCCCCGGAAACCGGCAAGGTCGCGCAGTTGGCGGGCTCTTCTCCTCTAAGTGGCTCCAAGCGTTCCACACCCGCAAGGTGAGCCAACGCACCCTCATGAGCCATGAGAGCGGTGGAAACCTCCCCATCCACCAAGACGCTGATTCCCAGTCGGGGAGCCAGACCCATATCTGCCTTGAGCTTTCTCAACGCACCAATAGACTCCTGCACCGGCGCAACCGCAGCAAGCAGTTCTGGGTCTTCTGGAAAGTCGGAAGCCTTTGGATACGGCGCCATCATCACAGACTCCACACCGCCCTTCGCGGAATCTGGAAGTTGCTGCCAAATCTCTTCCGAAAGGAACGGCATCACCGGATGAATAAGCCGTGCTATCGCGGCTAACACCTCCACCAGAGTCTGCTGGGCGGCACCTCGTTCTGGCCCATCGCCGTAGATGGCCTGCTTGGAAAACTCGATGTACCAGTCACAGAACTCCCCCACCACAAAGGCGTGAATCTCCGTGGCGACTTCATTGAAACGATGGCCATCCATGGCCTCTCGCACCCGCCGAACCGCTTCACCGGTACGAACCAGTATCCAGCGATCATAAGCCCCCAGCTCCACATCGTTTCCAGGCTGAAAGTCCTCGAGGTTCATGTCGGCAAATCGAAACGCCTGCCAGATCTTGTTGATAAACCGACTGTTGACCTCCACGCGATTGTCATCCCACAGAATGTCGCGCCCCTGGGTGGCGTACTGCGCCAGGGTAAACCGGAACGCGTCACAGCCGTGCGCTTCAATCGTCTTCAGAGGGTCCACGACGTTGCCTTTCGTCTTGGACATCTTTTCGCCATTGGTGTCGCGAACGAGGCCGTGGATAAACACGTCGGCAAACGGCACCCCTCCCATGTGGTGAATGCCCGAGAACAACATCCGAGCCACCCAGAAGAAGATGATGTCGAATCCCGTCACCAGCACCGCTGTGGGATACCACTTGGACAACTCGGGGGTGTTCGAAGGCCAGCCCAGAGTAGAAAACGGCCACAGCGCTGATGAAAACCAGGTGTCCAGCACATCCTCATCCCGCCGAATGGAAGCCGAACCGCAGGCACTACACGCTGTGGGGTCCTCCATCGCAACGGTCACAGCATCACAGTCATCGCAGTACCAAGCCGGGATCTGGTGGCCCCACCAGAGCTGACGCGAGATGCACCAGTCGCGAATGTCTCGCATCCAAGCGAAATAGGTGTTCTCCCAACGCTCTGGAATGAACTTGGTCTCGCCGTTTTCGACCGCTTCAATCGCGGGCTCGGCCAGGGGGCCCATCTTTACGAACCACTGGGTGGAAATCATGGGCTCCACAATGGCACCAGAGCGCTGGGAGCGCCCCACCGACATCAGGTGAGGCTCCGTGCCGCGGTCCAGACCCAACTCGGCCATGGCCTCTTTCACTGCAGTGCGAGCCTCGTAGCGGTCCAAGCCCTCAAACCGACCTCCCAACTCATTCACCCGAGCCTGGTCATCCAGAACGGTAAGAAACGGCAGGTCGTGGCGCTTGCCCACACCAAAGTCATTTGGATCGTGAGCGGGGGTCACTTTGACCGCGCCTGTACCAAACTCCGGGTCGACGAGCTCGGCATCCGCCACGATGGGAAACTCCCGGTCCAGCAGCGGGTGGCGCACCATCTTCCCCACCAAATCCACGTACCTGGGATCGTCCGGATGTACGGCCACCGCGGTATCTCCCAGCATGGTTTCTGGCCGTGTGGTTGCCACCACAATCTCACCGCCACCCTCCGCTAGGGGATAGGCAAAAGACCACATCTCCCCTTGGTAGTTTTCCTCGTGTTCCACTTCCAGGTCGGAGAGCACCGTCTGTCCAACCGGATCCCAGTTGATCATGCGGGTACCGCGATAAATCAGGCCGCTCTCATACAACTTCACGAAGACGTGGCGAACGGCCGCGGAAAGCCCCTCGTCCATCGTGAATCGCTCGCGGCTCCAGTCGCAACTCACGCCCAACGAGCGCAGTTGGTGGGTAATCACCGAGCCGGACTCCTCCTTCCACGCCCACACGCGCTCGAGGAAAGCCTCCCGTCCCATGTCGCGACGATCGAGGCCCTGCTCGCGAAGCTGCCGCTCCACCACCCATTGGGTGGCGATGCCGGCGTGGTCCGTGCCAGGGATCCAGACCGCATTGTACCCGTCCATTCGCTTGTAGCGAATCAAAAAATCTTGAATCGCGTTGTTCAAGGCGTGGCCCATATGCAGAGAACCGGTGACGTTCGGCGGCGGAATCACAATGCTGTAGGGTTCCCCTTCACCCTCGGGATCCCCCTGAAAGAATCCGTTCTCTTCCCACCAGGGGTAGAAGCGCTCTTCAGCGCCCTTTGCATCGTAGGTTCTCGGGAGGTTCGATCCGGACATGTTGGCTCCAGTCTGCAGTGGCCCCTATTTGCAGGGTGAGGGCCTAGCGTCAACCCGCAAGGAAAAAGTACTTGGCCCAGGCTGCCGCCATCGGTCAGCGGTCTTGGATGACATCGACGTAAATGACCCGACTCGATGCCCGAAGTTTGAGTTCGTCATCGTTGCTGTTTTCGGTGCTGTTCTGGAAGCCCACGTACAGGTTGATGGTGTCCACGTTCAGGTCGGCATTGAGTTCATCCCACACCCGATCGTCAATGTCGAAACCATCGTCGCCTGTGGTGTTGCAGGTAACACTCCCCCAAGCCGTGCCCTCTCTCTCCATTCGAACCTGAAGCCAGCTCTCCTCCCAGTCCGAAGCATCCCACTCCACGGCCACTTCTTCCCCAAAGACCAACCCCTGATCCGAGCCGTCACCCAACGTGACGGAAACCAGTTCTCCCGCGGAAGGTGTAGAGATGGAGCCCAGGCTTCCCGCCGTCGGAACCGTAATACCACTGGAAACCATGTCCGAAGGCGAGACGCACGTGAACTGATTGCCCAGTACATCCTCGTAATAGAATCCAGGAGACAACTCGGCGAGGCTGCCACTTCGAGTGCTGGTCGCCCAGGCAATCTCATTGCCCGCATCGGGAATGGCCGTGCCCGAGACCCCGGCGTCTAATGGGAACATCGACAACTCACCCTGGCAGCTACCAGCGGGAGGCAGATCCCGACTGGAGAGGCCATCCGGGGCATACTCAAGGGCGATGGTAAAGCCGTACACTCCCTGTTCCACCTCGTCCTCGCCACTTCGGCACGGCCAGGTGAACACGTCTGCGGTCAAACGGGCATCCGCCTCCTCCCCCTTGCCCAGATCGAGCTCCCCACTACAGCCTGCCCCTCCCAAAAGGCTCCCAATCACAAGTGTTCGAGTGGCTTGGTGAATGCTCATCATCCTGACTCCAACGCACAGAGGCGGCTTGTACATGGGTATACAGTAGGCTGCCGATACACAAATGAACTTTAGTTTTTTCCGACCGCCATGGCTTGTGCTTGTCTCGATGGGGGCACTCAACGCCTGCAGCCCTTCTTCGCTACCCAATCCGCTCTATGACCGCTCAGGTGGATTCTTCGACCGGCCGTTCCCCTCAGACGAGCGCCTGAGCGACCAGGGCTTTCCGGATTGGACAGAGTTTCCGAACCCCACGGACCAAGCCTTATTGAGCGCCTATGTGACAGAAGCCAACGCCATTGATGGCACCAGCACACTCGGGGGCATCTTTTTTCGATTCGACGCCCCGCTGGATACCCGCAAACTTCCCTCGGCCCAAGAGAGCATGCATCCAACCAGCCCGGTCCAGATCATTGATGTGGACCCGGATTCCCCGGAGAAAGGCCGACGCTTCCCCCTCTCCATCCACTGGCAAGCCGAGGAAACCGCCTACCAACCGAGCCGGCTC
>JAYZDK010000179.1:0-10162 GCA_036337845.1 Myxococcota bacterium
GCAGCTACATTCGCAAGCAACAAACTGTGCCGTTTTGTACGGCCCAGAGGTTCGAGCCTACTCGAGCGCACCGCTGCACCTGAATCCCCGGGCGCGGAGTTGGAATGTGGGGCTCCTGGAGCAGGTCGGCCCGCACATTCAATACGTTCAAACAGACAACAAGGGTCCGGGCCGAGACGCCTCCAACTTCGACCACTACCGCGTATTGGACTGGGATGGGCTCGCGGGTGCACTTGGTCTGTAGGAGAGAAAAGCGATTCGACCAGGTGTGAGAAGTCCCCGGCTGTGTCCCTGGTGTGTCCAATCGACACACCGGATTTCAGAAACACACCGGATTTCAACTACTTGAGAAAAAGATGGTGGAGGCGGCGGGAGTCGAACCCGCGTCCGAAGTCGCTCAGTCTTAGCGTCTACGTGCGTAGTCTGCTGAGTACTACTTCAAGCCAACCCAGCAGACACGGCCGGCACCGAAGAGACGACGCTGAAGTGGCTTATCGTCCTCCTTCCCCACGTCGTGAGGGTCGGCGGACTATCCGGGTTTGAACACGCCCGTCACCCTCCTCCCGGATGGGAGAGTGACAGACGACTCTCACTTAAGCTGCGAGAGCGAAGCCTTCGTTATTGTTGGCAACTATGGTTTTTGTTTGGGGATTTACGAGGAACCAGACACCCTCGGCACGCAACCTCAACTTATTACGGCCCCGTCGAAACCGTTTCGCCCCCTTGGTTGAAGGGAAAACACCATCTACAAAGCCCGTTCAACGGAAACAGGCTCCACCCCAAATGTGCTCCCAAAGCACCCTGTCGTCAAGGCCTTCTGCGGGGAGCTACTCGGCCAACCAGTCTTCGCTGGCCAGAGGGGGCTGACCCAAAGCACCCAGTGCGGCCTCGGCAGCTTCCTCCGTATCAAACAGCCTCGCGTCCAACCGTGGGTGGTCGCTCAGAAGGGCAGGGTGGGAGAGCAACCACCAGCTCACAAAGCCCGTGGCCTTGTCTCGCAAGAGCGCGTGCACCAGGCCGCCTTCGTGGCTCAGTAGCTCAGGCCCCACCCGCTCCCAGGCCTGCCTCGAGAGGTCGGGCTCCAGGCGCCAAGCACCCTCAATGGTGCGCACAAACACCGCCGCCACACCCGCTTGGGCCACCTGCTTGTCGAACGCTCCGCAGTAGCCATCTACGCTCGGTTTGGACATGTTGGGCTTCCTTGAGGGGTTAGAACATCGAACCACGGCGAACATAGCGTGTCGCCCATTCTTCTACTACGCCCATGCTGCTCACCACACTCTCCATCCTGGCCACCACTGCACTGGCGGTAGACCACAGCTCCCTGAGCTCTGTTCTTGCCACCCACGTGCAGAAAGACGGGGTGAACTACACGGCCTTAGCTGCGGATAGAGCGCCCTTGTCCGCCTACCTTGACTCCCTGGCTGCGGTGAAGATGTCGGCCGCCAAGAAACCAGAAGAGATGGCCTTCTGGCTCAACGCCTACAACGCGATGACGCTCGATGTGATGGCAGAAGAATGGCCGGTGCTGAGCATTCAGCAGATCGACCTGGGCGAGGTGTGGAAGAGCCGTACTCAGATGCTTGCAGGTAAAAAGCGCACACTCGACGCCATCGAGCACACGCATTTGAGGCCCATGGGCGATGCCCGTATCCACGCTGCACTTGTCTGTGCCGCAAAGAGCTGCCCACCGCTCAAGCCCACGGCCTATACCGCGGCCGATTTGGAAACCGAGCTTGATGCCGCGGCTCGCGCCTGGGTAGCCACGACGGCGGCCACTTTGAATCGAACCAAGAAGCACATCTCCCTGTCTCGGGTATTTGAGTGGTTCGCAGAAGACTTCACAGCCGCGTACAGCACCTATGACATCCCCAATGTGGAGGGTGCCCACGAGGTGGCGTTGAACTTCGTCGCCACCTACGCCAGCCCGAAAGAACGCATTTGGATTCGATCGGGGGACTACACGGTGGACTGGGCGAACTACGACTGGTCGGTGAACGGCCAGTAGCAGAGCTAGTCGGTGTCTGGGTCGTCTATGGGCGGCCGCGAGCGCACGAGCGTTTCGACACTGGCCACGTCTCGAATCGAGGTCTCATCATCGGGTAGTTTGCCCAGGCCCTCGACCAGGTCGCCCTGCAACCAATGAGTACCCGGCACGAGCATGCCGGGGTTGAAGGGGCGGTCTTCCACCAGGCGGGCTTTGGGGTGGGTGAGGGCTCGCACCAGCTCCAGGTCGGCCGACACCCCACTGGATGAGCGCCCAAGCCCCACGCTGGGAAGGCGCATGGAAAAGCCCAGTGTGGCGCGGTTCACGTTGATGGCGCCTGTCTTGATGTCGACCAAGAGATCGTTGAGCCGGCCCTTGTTGCGCTTGGTGAATACGGAACAGACCAGCCGATAGATAGCCCGGTTGTGAAGGGCCACAGCCTCGGCGGCGTCTTTGGCCTTGTAGACCAACAGCACCGGGCCCGGAGGCTCGTCGTTCAAGAATGGGTGCCCGTTGGTGTGGTCGATTTCGTAAATAGACGGCGTCACGTAGAAGCCGCTTCGCTCCCGGTCTTGAAACCGCTTGCGAGCGAGCAGGGGAGTGTGGCCCTTGGATTCCAACGCTCGGGTGTACTGGCGGTAGCGGGTGCGGATGTTTTCAGAAATGAGCGGCCCCATGAAGGTTCCGGGGTTCGCTCCAAAGCCCACGCTCAGCCGACGGGTGCGACGCAGCAACTCCCGAGTGAACTCCTCGTAGATGCCTTCCTCAACAATCACGCGGCCTGTGGAGTTGTGGCGCTGGCCTGTGCTCAAGAACGACCCGAGCATTACCTCGTAGACCGAGCGTTCCATGTCTGCATCGTTCAATACGATGGCCATGCCTTTGCCACCGGTCTGGTAGATGACGGGCAAATCGGGCCTGCGGAACAAAGTCTTTCGAACCGTCATTGCGGTCTTGAAAGACCCGGTGCACACCAGGGCATCCACCCCGGGATGGGTGACCAGCCGGTGGCCCACTACCGAACCCGAACCCTGCACCATGTTCACGACGCCGCGCGGCATGCGGCAGCGGTCCCAGCACTCGGCAATCAGTTGTCCCACTGCCGGTGTGAACTTGGAGGGCTTGAACACCACGGCGTTGCCCGCAAGCACTGCGGCGGCTGTCTGAGTGACTGCGATTCTCAGAGGCGGATTGTACGGGCACAACAGTGCCACCACCCCTCGGGGCGAATAGTCGGTGCGCGCGGCGGTTTTGGTCAGCACCAGTGGTGCGAGCAGGCCCAGGCCATCGTCGAGATAGATGTCCAGTGCGCGCAAGCTACCAATCACTTCGTGACGGGCTTCCCAGATTGGCTTGCCGGTTTCCCGAGAGATCAGCTGAGCGAGTGGGTCCTTGTATTTCTGGAGCGTGTCCCGAAACCGCATGATGGCCTGTGCGCGGTCATTGACGCCTACTTCCGCCCATTCTTCCGCACCCTGCTTGGCGTGGGCGATAGCGTCGTCGACCGACCGGGCCGAGAATGGGAAGCGCCCCAACAGGTCACTGCGGTCACCTGGGTTCACGCAATTGATATACCCGTCTACCGACTCGGGTTTGATAAACGAGCCATCGACGTAGTTGCCCTTACGCACCAAACGGTCGCGTTGATCATCCAACGGCGGACTCCCGCTCCACAGTCCGCCGGATTATAGCCCTGCACCACCTGGAGGCCGATGTGCGTAACGTTCACGACAACATTTTGAGCTGTGTTGGCGATACACCGATTGTGCGGCTCAACGCTTTGGGCGCAGAGCTGCAGTCCAACATCTATGTGAAGCTTGAGATGCTCAATCCTGGCGGCTCCGTCAAAGACCGCGTGGCGTTGAAAATCCTTGATGACGCGGAGGCGGAAGGCGTGCTCAAACGCGGGGATACCGTGGTTGAGGGCACTTCTGGGAACACCGGAGCCGGTCTGGCCATGGTGGGTTCGGTGCGGGGGTATAAGACGGCATTTGTGATGCCCGATAAGCAGTCGGAAGAGAAGCGGGCGTCCCTGAGAGCCTATGGATCCAAGGTGGTGATCACCCCCACTGCAGTGGAGCCAGAAGACCCTCGCTCGTATTATTCGGTGAGTAATCGCCTGGGTGGGGAAGAAGGCGCATTCTTCGCCAATCAGTATCACAACAACTCGAACCCCCAGGCGCACTACGAGTCGACCGGCCCCGAAATCTGGGAGCAGATGGACGGAAAGATCGATGTCTTTGTGGCCGGACTGGGCACGGGCGGAACCATCACCGGGGTTGGTCGCTACCTCAAAGAGAAGAACCCCGATGTGAAGATTGTTGGGGTCGACCCGGTGGGCTCGCTCTACTACGACTACTTCCACACCGGCCAACTCACCGATGCGCACACCTACATTGTGGAAGGCATCGGAGAGGACTTCATGCCGTCTACCATCGACTGGGAATACATCGATGACGTGGTGCGGGTGAACGACAAGGAGTGCATGCAGTTCACGCGGCGCGTGGTCCGTGAAGAAGGAATCTTCTGTGGAGGCTCCTCGGGTGCAGCCGTCGCAGGTGCGCTGCGCTGGGTGGCGCTCAACGATGCAGCGGATCTCAATGTTCTGGTGCTCTTGCCGGATTCGGGTTCTCGATATCTCTCCAAGATTTTCGATGACAACTGGATGCGTGAGAACGGCTTCATGGACCCTGACGACGGGATGGGTACCGTGGGAGACCTGATGCGCCTGCGTGGCGAGAACCGCGAGTTGATTTCGGTTCCGTCGAAAGCCAGTGTGAGCGAGGTGGTCGGCACCATGAAGCTGCACGGGGTCTCTCAGCTTCCGGTCATGGACGATGGAACGATTGTGGGGATTGTGACCGAGACTGCTCTGTTGGAGAGGGCCCTGCGCGGTGGCGGCGCCAATACGGCCGTGAAGGAGGTCGCTCAAGCCAGCTACACCACCGTCGACCCCACCACGGAAATCACAGTGGTGACTTCGCTGTTCAAGCGTTCGAAAGTGGCTGTGGTGGTGGAGAATGGCGTGGCGGTGGATATCATCACCCGCATTGACCTCATCGACCACATCTCCACCCTGACCGCTCACCGGGAAGGGTCCTGATGAGTGAGCACAACGACAAACTCGAAACACTGGTCATCCACGGCGGCCAGAGCCCTGAGCCGGTCACCGGTGCGGTCATGCCGCCTGTCTTTCAAACGAGTACCTACGTACAAGACGCAGTCGGTGTGCACCGAGGCTACGAATACGCTCGAACCCAGAACCCCACCCGAGAGGCTCTGGAGCGCTCGGTGGCTTGCCTGGAAGGTGGCACCCATGGTGTGGCCTTTGGTTCGGGCAGTGCGGCGACGGCAGCCATTCAGCACTTGCTTCCGGCGGGTGCCAAGGTGGTCTGTGGGGACGATGTCTACGGAGGCACCTGGCGGCAGTTCACCCAGCTCTGGAACAAGCGCGACATTGACTACACCTTTGTCGACCTCTCCACAGCCGACCCTGCCGAGGCTGTGCCCGAGGGCACTCACATGGTGTGGCTTGAATCGCCGACCAATCCGCTCTTGAAGGTCACCGACATCGCAGCACTCGCCAGGCGAGCGCGCGAGGTAGGAGCGCTGGTGGTGGTGGACAACACCTTTGCTACGCCGGTGTTCCAGAAGCCCCTCGCACTGGGAGCCCATATTGTGGTGCACTCCACCACCAAGTACATCAACGGGCATTCCGATGTGGTGGGCGGCATTGTTGTGACCGCGGATTCCGAGCTCGCGGAGAAGCTGTCGTTTGTACAAAACAGCATTGGTGCTGTGCCCGGCCCTTGGGACACCTGGCTGACCCTGCGGGGAATCAAGACCCTGGCGCTGCGGATGGAGCGCCACCACCAGAATGCGATGACGCTCGCCGACTGGCTGCTGGAGCGAGACGAGGTTTCGCGGGTTTGGTACCCGTTTCACCCCACGCACCCACACTACGAGCGGGCTCGGGCTCAGATGTCCGGATTCGGAGGCATGATTTCATTTGAGATGGATGCCGACCTGGCTGCAGCGGAGAAGTTCTGCGCCAGCACGCGCATCATTACCTTGGCGGAGAGCCTCGGTGGCGTGGAGAGTCTCATCGAGCTGCCCGCGGCCATGACCCATGCGTCCATCCCCCCCGAGTTGCGCAAGGAGATCGGGATAGCCGATGGCCTGGTTCGCTTGTCGGTGGGTATTGAGCATATCGACGACCTGGTAGCCGACCTGGACCAGGCGTTTGCAGCTGTGAGCTGAGCCGATGGCCGAGCGCCAACCGCCTGAGGTTTCCGCAGAGCTCTACAGCTCCGGCATGCTGCGGCGTTTTGGCTGGGCCTACTATGCGAGCGGGCTGTTCCTGGCCTTGCGTCGCGTCACGCTGTCGGATGATTCCGCTGAGCGTGTACGCCGCGCCATGGTGAAGGGCCCTGTGGTGTATGCGCTGAGAACCCGCTCGTATGTGGATTACCTTGCGCTCAACCAGGTTCTACAGCAGCGCCGCCTCCCACTACCGGCATTTGGGACGGGCATTCGAAATACATTTTTTCGACCGCTGATGCCGGCTGTTCGCCACTGGCGGCGCCGGGCGGCGTATTTTATGAGACACGGGCGCCTGCCCCATCCAGTGGCCTCCGGCTGGCTTCGCAAGTTTGTGGCGGGGGGGCATCACGCAGCCGTGTTTCTTCAGCCGGAATCGACCTGGCGGGACATTTTTCGTGTGCCCGATTGGCCAGACCCGGTCTCGGCTGTACTGGAGGCTCAAGAGGAACGCGAAGACCCCATCCAGGTGCTTCCCATTGTGGTGATCTGGCATCGAGGGCCCGAACGGGCACGCAACCCGACCATGCAGGTACTTCTGGGTACCGAGGAAGACCCCACCCCCATTTCCAAGCTTGCGGGGGTCATCTTTGGCCACCGGGAACCCCTGGTTCAAGTGGGGGCTCCGGTAGACCTGCATGAATACCTGGAGCGCGTGGATGGAGAGACGGTTCGCAACCAGTCCAAGCGCCTGAGGCTTCTGCTCCGGCGATATTGCTATCGCGAGGCTCAAGTGGTGCGTGGGGCCCGCCAGAAGTCTCATCGTTGGATGCGGCGTCTGGTGCTGCGCTCGGCTCGTATTCGAACCCTCGCAGAAGCCGAGTCCAAGGACAGCGGCCAGCCCTTGGAGACCATTCAGAGACAGCTCGTGCTGATGTACGACCGCATGGCCGCGCGGTTTTCCTACCCGGTATTGTTCGGCTGTCGCACGGCTCTGCACGTCATTCTGAACACGCTCTACAAAGGCATCGATGTGCGCCCGGAAGACATCGAGCGCGTGCGCAAGGCCAAGCGCGATGGTGTGTGTGTGCTGGTGCCCTGTCACCGCAGCCACATTGACTACCTGCTTCTCTCCAAGATGCTGTGGGACCACGACATTGTGCCGCCCCATATTGTGGCAGGAGACAATCTGGCCTTCTTCCCCGTGGGCAGTCTCTTTCGCAGAGCCGGAGCTATTTTCATTCGGCGTCGCTTTGATGACGCCCTGTTTCCGGGGCTCTTCCAGGCCTACCTTACCCAGCTGTTCCGTGAGGGACACACCGTGGAGTTCTTCATTGAGGGCGGGCGCTCCAGGACCGGGAAGCTCCTGCCACCGAAACTGGGCATCCTGGGCTACACCGTGGATGCCGGCGTAGAAGCACGGGTGGGACGCAGCTTGGAAGAAGTCACCTGGCTACCGGTGGGCATTACCTATGAGCGGGTGGCGGAAGAAGCCCCCTATGCCCGGGAGCTCAGCGGGGCTGAAAAGGAACCGGAGAGCCTGGCCCAGGTGGCCAAGGCCGGCCGAGTGCTCTTTGAGCGCTATGGCAAGGTGCATGTCCGAGTAGGAGAGCCTCTTCAGCTCTCGCAGTTTTTAGAAGAGCTCTCCGGCCCATGGTCAGACCTCAACCGAGACCAGCGCCGTGAGGCGCTCCAGGGCCTCGCGGAGCGGATTCTGCACCGCATCGACACCACCTCGGTGGTGGCTCCCTCAGCCCTGGTGGCCATGGCGCTTTTGGCCCAGAGCGAATCGGATGTAGCCGTGTCGGTGCTGGAATCGCGCATTCGTCGCTTCTCCGAGTTGATTGGTCCAGACACAGAAGCCCGCACCCTGAGCCATCCAGGAAAGCGGCGGAGAAAAGCACTCTCGCGGCTACTTCGCGACGGGCTGGTGGAGCGAGCCGAGGTGGTGAGAGACACCGTGTATCGGGTCAATCCAGACCGCAGGATTACGCTCGAATACTACAAGAACTCGGCCCTGCACCTGTGTGCAACAGCGAGCTTTCTGGCCATTGCGATTGGTGCATTGGGTAAGGAGCGCTTTACCGCCGAAGAGTTGGGAGAGGACTTCCGGTTTCTGTTGTACCTGTTGCGCTATGAGTTCGTGCTTGACCCCGAGGCCGATGAGCTTGAAATCGAGCGGCGGGGGCTCAAGCAGCTGGAGGCTTCGGGGGCGATTACGGTGTTGGCCGACGGGAGTTGGACGGTGTTGGGTTGGGAGCGCTTGCGGGATGTCGCGGCGCTGACCACCAACTTCCTGGAGAGCTACCACATCGTGCTCAGGGCGCTGTTCCAGTTGCGCATGAAGCGCGTGCCGGAGAAGCAGTTCGCCAAGGAAGCCCAGAAGGTGGGGCGCCAGCTCTTGGAGATGGGCGATATCAAGCGGCCGGAGTCGCTGTCGCTCGTGAACCTCAAGAATGCCTTGAAGGCGTTTAGAGAGGATGGAGTCTACGCCCCACGCTCGGATGGCGGGCAGCAGATCCACGAAGGCGCTCACAGCGAGTACCTTTCCACCATCGTGCGGCTGGAGGAATTTCAGGCGTGAGCGAGCCTACCGACGAGCTGTTCGATGATGCGCCCCCAACCAATCGCATCCACTGGATAAAGCGGCTGCTTTGGGTGGCTTTACCGCTGGATCTGTTTGGGGTGGTGTGCTGTACATCGGTGCCGGGCGCTGGCTTGACCCTGGCGGCCTGGGCGCTGGCGGACTCGGAGTTGGCTCGGGTGGAGAGCGGGCACTTGCCCGTTGAGGTGTCGCCTGAACTCACTCGTCTCAAGCGGTTTTCCCTGGCGCTTCTTGTGCTCTGTGGGTTCTCGTTCGTCTTGCAGGCGGTGCTGCTGACCAACGGCACTTATGAGGCGCTAATCCTCATGGCCGATTTGTGGCTCTCGGGATTCTAAGAATGCTTCAGGGCTTGAGCAGCGCAGCGTAGGCCGGATTGCTGAAGTTGGAGAACGCAGCGCGACGTCGCAGCTGATTGGCGAAGTCCATCTCGCCTTCATTGGCAGCCATGCCCGCCAGTGCCAGCAGGGCGCTGGGGGAGTTGGCCTGCACCTTGAGTGAGGCATCCGCCATGATGGTGGCCTCCTCGTAGCGCTCGGCGAGCACCAGGGCGAGCGCGTACTGTCCGATCAGCTCGCCTGGGGGGTTGCCTGCCACAGCATGCTCAAAGAGGCCAATGGCGTGATTGAGAGCCTGTGACGAATCGGCTTCCGCCATCGCGAGTGTGCGTGCCATTGCCAGGGCCCAGGTGGGGTTCTGGGGGCTTGACGCTGACAGCACGGCTACGGCCTCGATGGCGGTGTCCATGCCTTGGCTAAGCGCTATCGATTCGGCGTATAGATTGGCAATCTGAAGGTTTCCGGGGTTGGTCCAGACGCTCCGGCCGAAGATCTGCGAGGCTTGCTCGCCCTTGCCCTGGGCGTACAGTGACAGCCCCAAGCCCAATGCACCTTCGGACTTGTTGAGTTGCATGGCCTGGCGATAGGCGGGCTCGGCTTTCGATGCATTGCCGGTCACCACCATGGCATTGCCCACGAGCAATGGGATCCGGTAGTCCATGTCTTCCTGGGTGTAGGGCAGGTTCAGCACCTCGTCGATCTGTCCGGTAAAGACGTGAGCCATACTCAGGGCAGACTTGGCTGTGTGACAGCTACCCGCCTGGACTCGGGGGCTCTCTTCGGCTTCTTCAGCTTCCTCAGCTTCCTCAGCTTCCTCAGCTTCCTCAGCTTCCTCAGCTTCCCCAGCTTCCTCAGCTTCCTCAGCTTCCGCGCCTTCATCGAGTGCATTCGCGATGGCGGTGCCCCACCAGGTGGCTCGGTTGTCCGCACTGGTTGGGGAGATGACTAATGTGGAGGTAGATGGGTCCACAGCAA
>JAYZDK010000180.1:0-7322 GCA_036337845.1 Myxococcota bacterium
TCTTGTGACGTGGCATTTAGACGAAAACGTGCAGGCTCCTGGGGGGCTGGAGCCGACGTCAGACAAACTTGCGGACCGTGGCTGGATGGAGGGGCACCTCGTGCGCCCCGGGATCGATAGAGACACCCAGCCAGCGACAAATGAGGCGGGCCCATGAGTGCACCACTTGAAGGCGTGCGTGTGTTGGACCTCTCGAGGGTGCTTTCTGGCCCCTATGCAACCATGACTTTGGCGGATTTGGGCGCGGATGTTGTGAAGGTGGAGAGGACCGGCAGCGGGGACGACACCCGGTCGTTTGGACCTCCCTATATGGACGGCGTTTCCACCTATTTCTTGTCCATCAACCGGGGAAAGCGTTCTATAGAAGTTGATCTCAAATCTAAAGAGGGCGTTGAACTGGTGACCGCCCTTGCTCAGCAGGCCGATGTTCTTGTGGAAAACTTCCGACCGGGCGTAATGGAACGTCTTGGACTCGGACCCGCCATTCTCTTGGAGGCCAATCCGAAGCTCGTCTACTGCTCGATTTCCGGGTTTGGGCGGGAGAACCCTAAGCCTGGGTACGACCTGGTGGTGCAGGGTTTATCGGGAGTCGCCTCCATTACCGGGGACGGATCCGCGCCCTTCAAGTGTGGGGCTTCGATAGCGGACTTGTGTGCCGGCATGAACGCGGTGTCTGCGATTCTCGCGGCGCTTGTTCGCCGAAACTCAACAGGGGTGGGCGGGTTGGTGGATGTGTCCATGCTGGATGGCCAGCTTTCTCTGCTGACCTACCACGCATCCGCATGGCTCAATGCGGGGGTGCCCCCAGTAGCGCGCGGCAACGCGCATCCATCCATTCATCCCTTTCGGGCGTTTCGCACACAGGACGGCTGGCTCAACCTGGCTGTGGGTAATGATGCACAGTTTGAGCGTCTCTGTGAGGCGCTCCAGGAGGATTGGCATCTGGATGCCCGGTTTGGTACCAATGCGGGCCGGGTCGAACACAGGGAAGCCCTCAATGGACTGATGGAACCGGTGTTGGCGAGCAGACACACGGAGGAATGGATTACGTCGCTGGCCGGAGTGGGGATTCCTATGGGGCCGGTACAAGATGTGCCTACCGCGTTGGCGGAAGGAAAGATTGTGAGTCACGAACACCCCGCAGGTGGGCAGGCCGTAAGAACCTTGGGCCTGCCCTATGAAATTGACGGCCACGTCGGCCCGGGAGGCAGAGGGGCGCCTGCATTGGGGGCACACCAAGAAGAAGTTTTGAGGGATTGGCTCGGTGAGAACGGAGGGCGAGACGAATAGTTTCAGACGCTATTCTCAACAAACCCCACCGTGAGGTCTTGCTTGGTTTCGACTGGTGGATACAGGGAGTAGTAGAACGATTGATTTTTCAATTCATTGCCTCGTGCGTCTGGAGTGCCCATGTCATCTGACAGCCCCGAATCCACCCTGGAAGAAGCCGGCCTCGAGTCGGAAATGACTCTCCCCATCCTGGCCATTCGCAATACCGTCATTTTTCCGGTCTTGGCGTTCCCAATCAACGTGGGCCGGGAGAAGTCGCTCAAGGCCATTGAGGCTGCGAAGGACAACAACCAGTATCTGGGTATCGTTGCACAACAGGAAGCCAGGAACGAAGATCCTTCTGTCGATGAGCTCTACCAGACCGGCACGATCGTAAAGATTCTCAAGTCGGTGGTGATGCCCGGCAACAAGCTGAATGTGATCATCCAGGGGGTGGCACGTATCCGTGTGAAGAATTGGGACGAAAGCGAGCCCTTTCTCAAGGCTGACGTGGAGGTCTTTGAGCAGCCCGGTGTCGAGGGTGAGGAGTTCGATAGCTTGCTCGTGGAGCTCCGCGAGTTGGCACGCAAGATTATTGATTTGTCGCCTCACATTCCGTCTGAGGCCAGCTTCCTGGTTCGGTCGATTGATAATCCCGGCATGTTGGCTGACATCGTGGCCACGAATCTGTCCATCGGGATTGAAGAGAAGCAAGATCTCCTGGAGACCTTCGATACCGAGGAACGCATCCAGAAAGTGATTGCGCTCTTGGAAAAGGAGATTCAAGTACTCGAGCTCTCCAACAAGATCCAAACCGAGGTGAAAGGGGAGATGGACAAGGCTCAGCGGGAGTACTTCCTGAGAGAGCAACTCAAAGCCATCCAAAAGGAACTCGGTGAAGTGGACGAGCGCCAAGAGGAGTTTGAGGAATTCAAAAACAAGATCAAGCGAGCCCGCATGCCCAAGGATGCAGAAGAGGCTGCTTACAAAGAACTCAAGCGTATGGCTCGGATGAGCCCCGGGGCTGCGGAGTATACGGTCTCCCGAACCTACTTGGAATGGCTGGTGGACCTTCCCTGGTCGATATCCACAGAAGACCACATCGACGTCGATCAGGCGCAAAACATCCTCGATGAGGACCACTACGATCTTGAGAAGGTAAAGCAGCGTATTGTCGAATACCTGGCTGTGCTCCAGCTCAAGAATGACCTCAAGGGGCCCATTCTTTGCCTGGTGGGGCCTCCAGGTGTCGGTAAGACTTCACTGGCGAAATCAGTGTCGCGGGCTGTCGGCCGCAAGATGGTTCGGATTTCCCTCGGCGGTGTCCGAGACGAGGCGGAAATCCGTGGACACCGGCGGACCTACATTGGTTCCTTGCCCGGCAAAATCATCAAGAGCATGAAGAAGGCTGGCGTGAACAATCCGGTGTTCATTCTCGATGAAATCGACAAACTGGGCGCGGATTACCGAGGAGACCCGTCTTCGGCTCTGCTTGAGGTGCTCGATCCGGAACAGAACGACAGCTTCCTCGACCACTATCTCGATCTTCCCTTTGACCTGTCCAAAGTGTTGTTTGTGGCCACGGCCAATATGCGGGAGACCATTCCTGGACCGCTGCTGGACCGTATGGAGGTGATCACCATTCCTGGGTACACCCCGGAAGACAAGCTGAAGATTGCCAAGAACTACCTCCTTCCGGAGGTGCTGAAGAATCACGGCCTCAATGAGAAGCAATTGGTCATGAACGATGAGGCCATCCGGCACCTGATTCAGGCGTATACCCGCGAGGCGGGTGTTCGGAGTCTCAAGCGAGAGTTGGCCGCGTGTGCACGCTGGGTAGCTCGCGAGATTGCGGCGGGCCGGTCCAAGACAGTGAAGGTCACGCCCAAGAAGGTCGAAGAAATCCGCGGGCCGATCCACTTCTTCAACGATGTGGCCGAGCGCACCTCGGTGCCAGGGGTAGCTACGGGTCTGGCCTGGACCTCTGTTGGGGGAGACATTCTCTTCATCGAGGCGACCTCCATGAAGGGCAAGGGAAATCTGCAGTTGTCCGGTTCTCTTGGGGACGTGATGAAGGAGTCCGTGGCGGTGGCCCGCTCCTACATCCGCTCTATGTCGGAGGAACTTGGAATCGATCCGAGGGACTTTGAGACGAGGGATATTCACGTCCATGTGCCCTCTGGCGCCATCCCCAAGGACGGCCCTTCTGCTGGCGTCACCATGCTGACCGCGATTGTCTCGCTTCTGACCGGTATCAAAGTAGATCCGACCATCGCGATGACCGGGGAGGCGACCCTTCGGGGCGCCGTGCTTCCCGTGGGCGGAATCAAGGAGAAAGTGCTTGCGGCTCACCGCGCAGGCATCAAGACGGTATTGCTTCCGAAGAAGAACGAAAAGGACCTCGTAGAAGTCCCCGACGAGATCAAAGCGGAATTGAAGTTTGTGCCCGTCTCTCGAATGGAAGAGGTGTTGCACCGGGTTCTTGGCAAAGCCAAACTTTCCAAGCGGCGTGAAGCCCTGGCAACTCGCCTTGCAGCAGAACGTGAGAAGGAGCGTGCCGAACGGGCCGCTGCGGCAGCAGTCGGTGCACCGGAAGTCATTTCCTAATCTGGACTCGTTGGCGCTCCGGGATGTCCCGGGGGCCTCGGTCGGATAGAACGTCCCCATGGTCAAACAACGGGTGATTCGACGAGTCCTCATTGCGAACCGCGGCGAAATCGCTGTGCGGATTGCAAGAGCATGTGCGGAGCTTGGGCTGGAGACGGTAGCTGTCTTCTCCAGTTCTGATCGTGACTCCCTGCATGTACGTATGGCGACACAGGCACGAGAAGTGGGGCCACCCCCATCCAGTCAATCGTACCTCGACAGCGCCAAAATCCTGAAAGTGGCGGAAGAGACCGGGTGTGACGCTGTCCATCCCGGGTATGGATTTCTTTCCGAAAACGCCCTTTTTGCCCAGGCCGTGATGGATGCGGGACTGGTGTGGGTGGGGCCGCCCCCCTCGGCCATTGTGTCCATGGGTTCCAAGACCGAGGCCCGTCGGCTGATGCTCGATGCGGGCGTGCCCGTGGTACCGGGTGGCACTGCTGCCCCGGAGGATCTCGCGAGCCTCCAGGCCCAAGCCGCTGAGCTTGGGTTTCCCGTCATGTTGAAAGCGGCTGCGGGAGGCGGTGGTAAGGGCATGCGGCTTGTGGACGCGCCGGAGGGGCTGGAGCGTGCCTGGAACGCAGCGCGGTCTGAAGCACGCAACTCCTTTGGGGACGACACGGTCTATCTTGAAAAGGCCATCGTTGGGCCGCGGCATGTCGAAGTGCAGGTACTGACCGATCAACATGGCAATGCCGTACACCTTTTTGAACGGGACTGTTCGATTCAGCGTCGGCATCAAAAGGTAATTGAAGAAACCCCGTGCCCGGTCCTTGCCCCTGAGGTTCGAGAAGCCATGTGCGACGTGGCCCTGAAGGCGGCAGCGGCGGTGGATTACGTGGGCGCTGGCACTGTGGAGTTCCTGTACGGTGAAGATGGCTCGTTCTATTTCCTGGAAATGAACACCCGTCTGCAGGTGGAGCACCCGATCACGGAAATGGTGACAGGGATAGACCTGTGCCGGGCGCAACTCGAGATCGCGATGGGGGCGCCACTGCCTTGGACCCAGGACGAAATCAGCCAGGTGGGTCACGCTATGGAGTTCCGGATTTATGCGGAAGACCCGGACGCTGGTTTCCTGCCGGCACCAGGGCTGATTGAAGGCTACCGAGAGCCGGGTGGGCCTTGGGTGCGCGTGGACAGCGGTGTCTACGCTGGCTGGGAGGTGCCCGTCCACTATGACCCCATGATCGCGAAACTGGTCGTCTGGGGGCGAGATCGCGAAGAGTGCCGGAAACGATCAGACCGAGCTCTTCGAGAATATCGGATCACGGGTATTCGTACGCCCATTGGTTTCTACCGAGAGGTGTTGGCCAATCCCCAATTCCGTAGTGGCGTGTACGACACGGGCTTCCTGGGCTCCGCGAGTCTGGGAGGAAACAATCCCCGAAGGGATGAGGTGGCGGCGGTGGTCGCGGCGATTTGTACATTCGAAAAGGACTACCAACCCAAGGTTGCGCAGAGCAGCACGCAAGAGTCCGCCTGGAAAACAACGGGACGGGTCTGGGGCACACAGAGGGACCCCCGATGAACTACGAGGTCACACTGGACGGAAACTGCTACCAGATTGAAATCGAGCGGGCGCCTCAGGGCTTTCTGGTGGCAATAGATGGCGGCCCGAAGACGATCGTGGATGTGCGGCGTCCCCAGGAGGGGGTGCTCTCGGTAATCCGGGGTGATTTCAGCTACGAGGCGGGCGTGGTGGAGACGGGGGCTGGCTGGGACGTAGATGTGTACGGGGTGACCCATTGCTGTGAGGTAGTGGACCCCAAGAGAAGGGCCTTGCGACTGGGTGGCGGCTCTAACGAGGGGGTGGTGACAACTGCGATGCCAGGCAGGATAGTCCGGGTGTTCCTGGCTCAGGGTGACCGCGTGGAAAAGGGGGACCCACTGATGATTGTTGAAGCCATGAAGATGGAAAACGAAATCAAAGCCCCAGTATCTGGGGAACTGGCTGAAGTCCTGGTGGCCGATGGGGATACAGTGGACGCCGGGGCCAAGCTGGTGAGGATCACACCGGAATGAGTCGAGACATCAAAGATTGGCGTGAGTCCACTCTTAAGGAGGCCCTAGGGAAGGGCCCAGAGAGAAGGGAACGCTTTGAGCGGTCAGGTGGAGAGGAGGTGGACGCTCTCTATGTCCAGGCGGCGGAGAAGGAAAGTGGTCCCGACTTTCCTGGGGAATTTCCCTTTACCAGAGGGCTCCATGCCACCATGTATCGCTCCAGACTCTGGACGATGCGGCAGTATGCGGGGTTTGGAACGGCCGCGGAGTCAAACGCTCGATACAGGATGTTGTTGGACAAGGGCCAGACGGGCCTTAGTGTGGCTTTCGATCTGCCCACTCAGATGGGGTACGACTCGGATCATCCCAAGTCCGCAGGTGAAGTTGGGCGGGTGGGCGTGGCCATCGATTCTGTGGAGGACATGGCGGTCCTTATGGGCGGTATTCCTTTAGATAAGGTCTCGACGTCGATGACCATCAATGCCACGGCGAGTACCCTGCTCGCCATGTACGTGGCGGTAGCGAAGCGACAGGGGGTGGACCCAGCGTCCCTACGGGGGACCGTGCAAAACGATGTCCTCAAGGAATACATCGCACGCGGGACATACATCTTTCCGCCTCGTGCTTCCATGCGGCTCATCACGGACATGTTCCAGTGGTGTTCTAAAGAGCTGCCACGTTGGAACACGATATCAATCTCCGGCTACCACATTCGGGAGGCGGGCAGTACAGCGGCACAAGAAATCGGATTTACCTTGGCCGATGGTATTGCCTACGTGGAGTCGGCGCTCAGCGCAGGTCTAGAGGTGGACACGTTCGCGCCACGCCTGTCCTTCTTCTTCAATGCGCACAACAATTTCCTGGAAGAAATCGCCAAGTTTCGGGCAGCGAGACGACTCTGGGCGCGCATCATGAAGGAGCGTTTTGGCGCCCAAAGAGCCAAGTCGATGCAGCTTCGGTTCCACACCCAGGTTGCCGGCTCGACGTTGACGGCGTCCCAGGTAGACAACAACGTGGTGCGTGTTGCCATTCAGGCCCTTGCCGCGGTGATGGGCGGCACACAGTCCCTTCACACCAACTCGCGGGATGAGGCCTTGGGATTGCCCACTGCAGAAGCGGCGACCCTAGCGCTCAGAACGCAGCAGATTATTGCCCACGAAACGGGCGTGGCGGAAGTAGTCGATCCCTTGGGGGGCTCGTTCGCTATCGAACAGATGACCGATGAACTCGAAGCTGCCGCGTCAGGCCTCATTGAGACCATTGATCAAATGGGTGGGATGGTTTCTGCCATTGAGGCTGGGTTTCCCCAGCGAGAGATTCAGAACGCTGCCTACAAGCATCAACTGGCCTTGGAAAACCAAGAAACGCTTGTCGTGGGCGTGAACGCTTTCGCAGATGTAGAG
>JAYZDK010000181.1:0-5598 GCA_036337845.1 Myxococcota bacterium
GTATCGCGAGCCCTCGAGAAGGAGACGTGCTCCTGATTGCTACAGCGGGGGCCTACGGACACAGCATGAGCTCGCAATACAACCTGCGTGCTCCCGCTGCTGAGGTCTTCCTGCCTGCCACATAGCACCACTCTCGCTCAACTCGCGGTAGCATGAAACCAAACCGGAGTCTGCGATGTCGACCCCCACCGCCTCCCTGACCGATTCCCTTCGAGAAAGCGACTGCTTCCGCGGTCTGTCGGATGAAGCACTGAGTAAAGTGGTCCCACTCTGTCAGTCCTGCAGCTTCTCCCAGGGTGAGGAAATCGTCCACGAAATGGACCCAGGCGAAACCCTGTTCATCATCGTCAGCGGTGTCGTGGACGTAGAAATCTCCCGACCCCTCGACATTGGAGAAGGAATCCAGGTCGGCCCACTGAAACCTGGCGCTTGCTTTGGAGAGATCTCTCTTGTGGACGGGTTTTTTCGGTCCGCGTCTGTCCGAGCCCGGACCGATGTAGAGGTGGTATACATCGCCGATTCCGATCTACGAGCCCTCTTTGATTCCGATCATGAAATCGGCTTTGTCTTCATGCTGAATATCGCCGGAATCCTCTCTCGAAGAATCCGGGACGCCAATATTCGACTCCGAAATGCGGTGACAGGGCTCTACGTGTAGCACTCCCCAGCCTAAGGAAAACAGTTTCCACCACCAGCACTTCTACATCCGTCTTCTGAGTACACAGGCGGTAAACTGAACGCCATGCGACTTCACTGGTACTGGTCCACCAACCCACAGAAGGTACGACTCGCCTTGGAAGAGCTTGAGCTCTCCTACGAGCTCTTGTGTGTAGACCTCACAACACGAGCACAGAAAGAGACGAGCTATCTGCGGCTTCATCCGAGGGGCAAGGTTCCCGCACTGGAGATTGATGACACCGTGCTTTGGGAGTCGGGCGCCGCTTTGCTCTACCTTGCTGAGCGAGAACAACGGCTATGGCCTGCTCCTGGGCCGCAAAGAGCTCTCGCGCTGAACCTGCTCTTCTTGGAATCCGCCGCCTGGCAGCTCCAAGCAAGTGTCTACTTCTACAACCGAGTGGTGATGCCGTTTATCGGTGCCCAACCTGACCATTCACGTCTTGAGAAGGCTTCCACAAAGATTCAACCGTTGTTGGAGCTACTCAACCAACAGCTGGGCGACTCCGAGTATCTCCTTGATGAGTTCAGTCTGGTGGACTGCGCCTATGCTCCCTGGCTTCCCGTACTGGACCTCGAGGCCTTTCCTGCATTGGAAGGCTGGAGAGACCGCCTGGCCAGACGAAAAGCCTGGCAGGCTTGCGAGTTCACCTACTGACTCAACCCGAGATCGTCGCCAGCTCCGAGAGCAAGTAGTTCCTGTCCTCTTCATTATCGATATCGCTCGATATCAATCGAGCCTTCCGGATGTGCTCCGCGCACTCGTCGACATTGCCCAAATGAGCCGCTGCTCGGGACATGCTCTCATGAGCAAAGCCTTTGTCGAACGCAGAACATTCATTGGATTCGCAAAACTCCAGGTACCGGCGAGCATGCCAGGACGCGGGCTCTCCACGCCCCAACACGGCATACACCCGACTGATCTGCCATTCGCCTCTCGCACAGTGAAGCGGGGTGCCTGCAACCCCCCAGTGGTACCTGGAAGCATGTGCCGCATGAATCATCTCATCCACCTCTCTCGGGCCGCGGTCCTCCGCTTCAATCAGTGTCCAGACATGATTGAACAAATCGACCGCCAGTCTCCGGTGTTCGGCCTGCTCGCCTTCTGTCGTCATCGATACCTCCAAAGCCACCCAGAACACTCGGCAAGAACCGTGGTTGAATAGCCCATTCGTTTCGGGAGATCCGATGGCCCATCGCTACACAAGCCTGAACGAGTTCTACCCATTTTACCTCTCCCAACATCGAAACGGCACCTGCCGCACCCTTCACTTTCTCGGCACCACCTCGGTAGCCATCCTATTTGGGGTTGCTCTGCTCCAAGGGCCCATCTGGCTCTTCGCGATACTGCCGGTGGTCGGCTATGGACCAGCGTGGATTGGGCACTTTTTCTTTGAAAAGAACAAGCCAGCCACGTTCGAATACCCCGGATACAGCCTGGTGTCGGACTGGATCATGTGGGCCGACATCCTCCGGATGAACATACCGATCCGAGGTCACCTCAACGACGCAATGATCGCCAGACGGAAAGAGATTTAGCCACCCCTAAAGTCCTACCCCCAAAGAGCCGATCCACGGATTGGTCAACAAAAAGACCACGTGAGAAATAAAGTGGCTCGCCTGGTTCTCCAATCGGGAATTCCACATGGCCCGAGTGCTCTCCACTCGGGCCATTTTTCTTACCTGAGTCGGATCAGGTGAGAAGGAGAACCACCAGCGCGATCACCCACATGCAGTGAAGCAGCATGGTCAGGTCAAACGAGCCCCTGAGGAAGGAGCCGAGTCCACCCACACGGGGCACGGTCGGCCAGGTGCGATCGTAGGCTTCAAGCTCATCCCAACTAAACCCATCTCCACGCTTGAACCAAGGACGGTGACTGACAGTCACCTCAGGGGTATCCATCTGATTGAGGTCTTCTTTCGGGTCCATGGTTCCACTCCACAGGAAGGCGACAATGGGCTGTCGCGGGGCATCTTGGCCAGTGGGAGGCCTGGGGAGAATCAAGGCAGGAGCGCTGTATTCAAGCACAGCACCATGTTCAGGGTAACGAACATATTATTGACAGGTCAACTACTTTTATAGAATTTACCTCATGTAAAGGGCGGCATAGACGCACTTCCAAAGCTTGCCAAAGGCGTCCTCACACAAAAATAATTGCCCATCTGTCCGCCCCAGAGGCGCTGTTTCAGGTACCCTGAGCACACGGAGGTTTGCCATGCGCATCACACTGTTCTCCACTCTGCTACTTGGCGTAGCCGCATGCGCGGCCAGTAAGCCTTGCGACGATTCCGGATATCTCCGAGCAGTCGACGGCCAATGCTATCCAGAAATCCAGGAAGCCTCCTCAGCAAACGATGGCGACACCCACCTCGACAGTGATGACGAAGACGGGAATAGCGGCGGCGGCGGCGGCGGCGACGGCGGCGGCGGAGACGGCGGCGGTGGAAACGGTGACGGCGGTGGCGGAGACGGCGGAGGCGGAAACGGCACCGAGGTCTGTGACAACGACAGCGACGACGATGGTGATGGGCTCACCGATTGCGCCGACACAGAAGACTGCTGTGGTGAAACGATTTGCTCAAGTGACCCCGCTTGCGCCACAGACGGAGAACCTGCCCCTCCACCTGATGAAGACTGTCAGGACGAGGTCGACAACAACGGAGACGGCCTAGTCGACTGCGACGACCCGGTCTGTTGCCCGGTCCCCGATTGCGCTGATAATCCCGTCTGTCCTTGAACCCAATCTCAGTGCAAATCGCTGAGTTCACCTGGCATGCTCCGAAAGCCGGGGCTGCGCGCTGGGCTATCGTCGGCAGCCTCCACGGGGACGAGCCCGAAGGGGCCCGGCTTATCGAGGAGTTGATTGCCTCGGAACCCCCACGCTGGGCCCAGGATTGTCCTGTGGACCTCCTCCTGGTGATCGGAAACCCGCTGGCACTACAGCGGAACCAACGAGGCTCGGTTCCCGGTGCCGATCTCAACCGATTCTTCGGCATCCACACACCCTCGGGCCCAGCCTACGAACAAGAACGCGCCCAGTACCTCCGAGAGCTACTGGAACCGGTCGACGTTGTCATCGACATCCACCAGGCCAAGCTTCCCATTCCACTCCTGGCCGTAATCGAAGACACCCCACACCACCTCACGATGGCAAGTAGAGCGGGAGTGGAGATGGCCGTCATCGGCGCAGACAAAATCTACGGCAGCACCATGCTGGCCGACTGGGTCAACCGGAAAGGAGGGCTTGGAATCACTCTGGAGACCGGGCAGGCCCACACACCCGCAGCACTAGAACAAGCCCATCTCGCCGTGCAAAGACTGCTGCAATTTGAGTCCAGCACTCCAGCACGGCCACCGTCCACCTATGAGATTGAGTGTGCCCTCCCCTCCCCTGGAGAAGACTTCGAATTTGCGCGACCCCTCGTCAACGGCACGTCCGTTCTAGCCGGCGAGACGTTGGGCATGTCCACAAACGGGGCCATCACCGCACCCGGTAATGGCATCGTGTTTCTTCCCCGTGAGGGCGAACCCCCCGGAGAGCCCTGCATGCTCTTCGCCCGAGAGCGCTCGTTCAACCAATGACCTCTACTGAGAGCCCCATCCCCCCAACCCAGGGGATTCGATTCTCGGGAAAATCTTCTACTGTTTCCTGCCCACCGGCTGTGCCGCAGCGGGTCATCAGCGTGTAGACACCTGGCTCTGACGGCTCCCAGACAAAGCGCCACAAGGTCCAGCGGTCGGCACCTGGAGCATAGGTCAGCTCCGCATCCTGAAAAGAAGCGCCCCCATCGGTGCTGACCTGAACCCAGGTCACCGGGTCCGAACCCCCATAGGCTTTGCCCAACACGCGAACCTTGGAGCCATTGGCCACAAACTGAAGATCCGAGGGGAACACCACAAGCGACTGCACTCCCAGATGTATGGCATCACCATCTGACTCCGGGTGAAGCCCCATGTCCTCCATGTAGGCTTCCATCATCTGCAACCAGGGCAGCTCATAAGGCTGGTCCAAAAACTCAATTCCCACCACAAATTTCGGGTTCAGCCATCCAAACTGACCCGGCGTGAGAAGGCGGGCCGGAAACCCATGGATAGAAGGCAAAACCTCCCCATTCATCCCCCAAACCAGCCAAACAGGCTTGTTCAGATCTGTGACGGGCAGCCCCATGGTGTAGCCATCAGCCCCCGTAAACTTGAGGTGGGTACACCCCGAGTCAATCTCGATTCCCGCCGCCTCCAACACCTCCAACAAGGGCAGCCCAGACCACATGGCGTTGCTCATGCGTGGAGCCGAAGGCCTCGACTCAATGCACTGCAACGTGTGCTCCTTCTCACGAGCCTCAAGACTCTCGAGCAGGAGGTAGTCCAGAGTAGACAGGCTCCCATCCAAGCCCCGAACCGCGATTTCCCAGGTCTCCAGGTCAATCTCAGGCGTTCCCCAATACAACACCGTATAGAAATCGTCGTTGGAGCTGATGGGGTCCAGCTCCTCTGGGCCCAACACCTGGATATCCCCACTGTCCTCGCGCGCCTTTGAGGATGGTTTGCGGCAGCCCACAATCGAGGCTTCCACCACAGCAAGCACACCCCCCGCCACCAATGTGCGCCGATCTATGGGTCGAACAATCATCTGGGTGAATGGTTTCGCCACGGGTTCCTCGTCTCGTTCACTATACTGCCGCAATGGGTTCTCGTATCCCTCAGTTCAAGGATCGTCTCGGGCTCTGGGCCTGGTGCATCACGACATTTCTCGGCGTGGTCTGTTTGCTGATCTATCTGCCGATGAGCACAAACCCCGCCATGGAAGCCCTTTCCGAGGCCCCACATCTTCTCAGTGTCGCGTTTCTATTGGCCACACTCGGAAGCCTCGGCACCAGCGCCTGGCTCATCCGCCGACCCGCTACAACAAGGCAGCTCGCATC
>JAYZDK010000182.1:0-16451 GCA_036337845.1 Myxococcota bacterium
CCATCCTCACGCTAGTCAACTGGGGCAACCACCCCGAAGTACTCTCCGACGAAAACACCTCCATCACCTCGGACTACTCTCACTACCTACGCAACGGCGTCGAAGAAGGCGTGCAGTGGGACGAGAGTGAGGTCGAAGGACTCGGAGGAACCGCCATCTACCTCAATGGCACCGTAGGGGGGCTCATGACCCCACTTGGGGTCACCGTCACAGATGGCAACGGGGTAGAGCACTCGGGAGCCAGCTGGGAGAAGGCCGAGGCACTCGGATACCTCGTCGCCGAGATGAGCCTGGATGCCGTGGCATCCGGAGAGGTCATCGAATCCCCAAGCCTCTCATTTGAGATGATGAACGTCTCACTGCCTGTGGACAACATCGGATTCCAAGGCATGTTCCTTTCCGGTGTCCTGGACCGGCACCTCTATGATTTTGACGAAACCGCTATCCTGACTGAAGAGAACGTCCCCAAGATACACACGGAAGTCTCCCACATCTCCATCGGGTCTCTGGAGCTCCTCAACATCCCAGGAGAACTCTTTCCGGAGCTGGCTTTCGGCGGCTACGACGGCTCGAAAATCGGGAACGACATCGAGTCCCTGATTCGGGAAAACCACCCCAACCCACCCGATGTCGCGAATGCGCCCGAGGGCCCATATTGGGCCGAGCTACTCGATACCGAGCATGGCTGGATTGTCGGACTGGCCAATGATGAGCTCGGATACATCGTGCCGGCTTACGACTTTGAGGTACATCCAACGGTGCCTTTTCTCGACGAGGCAGAGGGCGATCACTACGAGGAAACCAACTCCCTTGGGCCTGCAACAGAGCCCATCCTGGACGAGACCGTTCGCACCCTGTTGGGCTGGACTCGCTAGCTCGCGTTATGGGGCATGACTTGCTGGAGAAATCATGCGTTATTCGCCCCTCATCGCCCTTTCTGTTCTGGCCCTGACCGCCTGCCCCGAGAAGGAGCCCGCAGACGATACTGCAGCCGACACCGGCGTGGACATGTTTGCTGCGCTGATCAACACCACCGACCCTCTCATCACTGAAGACGGCTCGGAAGATCCCTTTACGTGCTGGGCTGCAGACGCGACAACCTGGGTCAGCGACACCCTGGAGCCCAAGAGCGACTGTCAACAAGACGCTTCGGTGACCGGAGAAGTCAAAGACTTCGAAACCGACGACCCGGTCGAGGAAGCTACGGTTGAAATCTTCCTGGCAGACACCATTCCCGATGCCACTTCAGCCGACCAATCGGCCCTTTCGGATGTGACAGGAAGGCTCACCTTCGACGAGACCATTCCCACGTGCACACCGTTCACCTACAGAGTGTCCACAGACCCTGCCCGGGACGAAACCGTGGTCACCATCGATGCCCACCAGGTCTACGGCCCCGGCACCTCCAAGGATGAAGACTTCCAATCGGTTTCCACAGCAACCTACGCAATCATCCCCTCTCTTCTGGGGGTGACCATCGATGACACGAAAGGCTCGGTCGCCGGCACGGCTTATGACTGCAACGGCAATCCGATTCAAGGTGCCCAGGTCATCGTAAGAGATTCGGACGGCAACTATCCCGAGAGCCAGGTCGTTCGGTATTTCGAAAACGAATTCCCCGTCAGAAACCGCACCACGACCTCAGAAGATGGCCTCTGGGTGCTCTTGAACGTACCTCCGGGCCGAAGCCAGGTGGTGGAACTCTACGGAGTCATGGAATCCGGCGAGCCCCAACTGCTGGCCACATCTGTGGTGGACGTGTTTGCAGATTCCCTGAACATTTCCAGCACCACAACAGGCGACTCCGACGGGGTCGTGTACCCCAGTGACTGCGTCGTTGACGGCTGCGGCGAAGTAGACGACGACACCGATAGCGGCTCCTAAGCCTCGCATACCTAAGGAGCCCTCATGACCATGCTCGCACTACTGGCGTCGATGGCCACTACTGCCCCTGTTCTGGCCGAAGAAGACTACGACATCTCTCTGGATGGCCACTACAGAGTTCGAATCCACGACCACCACGGGCTCTTCCATCCCAAGGGAAGCTCCAACTACCTGACACACCAGCTACGCCTTCAGCCCACGCTGGATTTCGAGGGTCGAGCCAAGTTCATCATGATGGCCGACGCATTGGATTCTGTGGTGTGGGGCGACAACATGAGCAAGGCCTCCACTGCGTTGTTTGCCGGAAACCCATCCAACACTGACATTGAAGGACAGCCGGTTAGCGACTTCCAGGTAAAGCGAGCATGGATGGAGTTTTCCGTACCCGTTGGACTCCTGCGGGTCGGTCGCCAACCCTCACACTGGGGGATGGGCCTTCTCGCCAACGAAGGCACCCATTTCGACGACACCTTTGGTGAGAACAACTACGGCTCCACCTACGACCGAATCATCTTTGCAACCCGACCCGTAGCCGTAGCTCAGACCCTCCTCGGCCAGAAAGCCTCCGACCTGCCGCTGTTCATGGCCATCGGAATCGACCGCCTCGTCGAGGACCCCCTGATTCAGTACTACGGATACAACTGCACTGCCGAGGGTCCTGACGATGCAGGCGACGACCCCCAATGCAACGATTCAGCCATTCCCTACGAGGACGAAGAGCACGACTACACCGAGGATCGGGACCCCAGCGAGCGCACGGAGAACTGGTGGGCCGAGAACGAAGACGATGTATTCGAAATCGTGTACGTGCTGATTTACAAGGGCAAGGACCTCCAGTGGGGCTCAAACCTCGCAGACTTCACGGCTGGAGCCTATGCCGTACACCGACTGCAGAAAGAATCACTCAGCGATGTCTGGATTTACGATGCCTACATCAACCTGGCACTGAAGAACCTGCGGGTAGAGGCCGAGGCCCTCACCATCCAAGGCGAAACGGACAACATCGTTCTTGCCGGTGGAGACCCCGACAACCCGCTCCACAAGGAGACCAACATCGTCGGTACGGTCGGTCGGGTTGGCTATGAAAACCCCAACGTCACACTCATGATGGAAGCCGGCTACGCCAGCGGAGATGGCGACATCGCCGACGTAGAGATGACCGGACGGCCACTGCACCCGGACTACAACGTGGGGTTGTTGCTCTACGAAGAGGTTCTTGCGCGCGCCACAGCAGATGCCTGGTCCGAGGACGTGCGAGGCCTCTGGAGTAAGGGTGGCGTATACAACTCACGCTACATCTACCCGAATGTCCGCTGGCGCCCTCTCAACGGCTGGCAGCTGAGTCTCGCTTACCTGGCCGCATTCCCAGACAGGCCCGACGGCTCTATCATTCTCAAAGGAAGTGAAGACGAAACCAGCCAGGGTGAGCCGGTGTCCGACTCCAAGCTTCTGGGGACTGAAATCGACGTCGGACTCCAGATTGAATTCGCGAACCACATGAACTTCTCCATGGAATGGGCGCGAGCACAAATCACGGATCGTGTACCGTACGTCGTAGAGTTGGGGGGTGAGGACCGCTCACTCTGGACGCTCCAAACCCGAATTGCCTACGTGTTCTAAAGAAGTTGGTTTCCCTGGTCCAAGAGATCCTGAATCTACTCTCAATCCTCGTGATTGCGGACGCCCTGCTATCCTGGATAGCGCCTGACAACAGCCGCCTGCCTCGCTCGTTCACGAGCGCGATTGCTGATCCGTTGTCGGCTCCCGTCCGAGCGATCCTCAAGCCCGAGGTGACCGGCGGAATGGACTTCTCACCCATTGTGGTCATCATCGTGCTCAACAGTCTGTCCCAGGCCATCGCTCGCGCATCCGGAGCGCTACCTTGATTACCTGGCTTCTGGTGGCCCTGGGTGTTGCCTGGGGAAGCGGCTTTGCCGAGACGCTCACACAGGCTGCCAATGCTGACTTGTCTGATACCGAGCGCATGGTGCTTTTTGAAAGCCTGGTTGCCGAGTATCCCGGCAACAAAGAGTCGCTGGTCACCATTGCCCAGAAGGACGATGCCCCTCCTCGAGAACGCTGGGTAGCAATCCGCGTCTTGGGCCAAACCGGCTCCAGAGAACTTTCGCCTCTCATTATCGGCCTCTGCTCGGACTCCAGACCCACAATCCGAGTGGCCGCCCTATCGGCCATTGGCGACCTGAAACCCAACAATGCTGCCGAGGAAGTCGTAAAAGCCCTGAAGGACCCAGCCCTGGTCGTGCGAGGTACCGCAGCAGACACCTTGGCCATCCTCAAAGACATCACAGCCATTGCCCCGCTAGAAGAGGCTCTCGCCGATCCCAGCAACTATTATCGAGGCCAATCCGTATGGGCCCGAAGTCGGTTTGTGTTGGCTTTGGGCGCCATCGGCAGCCGCAATGCCTTCCCGGCTCTTCAACAAGCCCTCTCCGACGACGACCCCCAAGTGGTCGAATCCACGCTGACCGCGCTACGTCAGATCGTAGGCTACGACTTCGCCGAAGGCCGCACCCCGGAAGAACACATCGCTGCCTGGCAGCGGTGGCTGGCTGCCCAGTAGGAACCCGACATGAAGCGACTGAGCCTGTCTCTTCTGGCCGGCCTTTTCGCCATCCTGCTTCTCGAAACCATCTTTCGGGTTCGATTTCCTGTCCTCCCTAGTCTCTCAGCGCTGCAGAGTCCTGAGGCCGTGGAGTTCTGGGGACATGACAGCCCTCCTATAGCCACATCTCCCAGCACCTCTTCCAACTGTCAGGACCCGCCCGGAGAGACCCGAGCCGGGAGCGCTCATGTAGCCCCACCCGTTCGACGGCATGTGTTTGGCGACGACAACAACGCGCGTCCAAATATTCTGGTAGCCGGGGATTCCATTGCGTGGGGCTACGGAGTAGAGCCCACCGAGGCATGGGGAGCCATTCTTGGACAGACGCTTCACCAATCCCTGAACAAGAACCTGAGCGTGAGCGTTGTGGGCATTCCAGGGGGTGGATACTGCGAGATTCTTCGAGGAATCCATCGGGAACTCGATGCAGCCCCTACCGACGTCGTCGTTCTACAGGTGTTCGCAGACGACCTGGAACAGCGGGCGATGATGGTGGTAGACGGAGCGCCACTCGTCTACCCAGCTCAGGCCACACACCCAACGACTCGCACCCTGGCCAGCCACTCCTACGTGTTCAATTGGGTGTGGGCACACTGGAGCAGCCGGAACCAGTCCACCACCGCTCGCTTCATCAGCACCGAGGGTCAGAACAACTTCCAGCAAGCCATGAGCAACCTCAAGAAACGAACCGACGCACTGGATATCCAGCTCGTGGCCTTTCAGATCCAGCCGGCCGGGCTCAAGGCCTGCTCTGAAACCGATGCGCCCGCCTGCGGTTGGTACCACGAGGACCACTCATTGATGACGCAGTTGCTCGGCCAGGCTGGCATCCAAGCCCTGGACTTGAGCGCTATCTGGGACAATCCGGAGCGCTGGGTTCTTGAGAAAGAACGCATGAGAATGCAGCGAGAACCCAACTACGTTGCCATCCACCCGAACAAACAGGGCCACGCCCTGCTCGCAAGTGCTCTGGCCGGCAACGTAGAGAGTGCCCTTACGAGATAGCCCCAGAGAACTACTGGGTGATCTTGAGCTTCATCACCGTCTTACCCACACCGATGGTGTCACCCGTGTTCAGACGGGCAATCCCGATTTTCATCCCATTGTGGTAGGTCCCGTTCGTCGACCCCAGGTCCCTCAAGAAGATCATTTCCCGGCCGAACACTTCAACCACTGCATGCCTTCGAGAAACCTCCGCATCCGTCAGTGGAACCTCCCCCATCCTTCTTCCGATAGCCACATTGCCTCGCACGAAACGAAACACCTTTCCAGCATCTTGGCCGGCCACCACCTCAACCACCGCGTTCACTCCCGGGGGCAGCCGCAGGTCCTGACCAATAATGTCCCCTCCACTGCCAGTCCGATCCCCAGAAGGCTTGACCTCCACAAGCTCTTCATCCAACAGCCACGCCACTTCCTGCTTCTTGCCACCGCTTCTTGAGGGCTCACCCTCTCCAGACATTTCCAGTTCGTTTTCGTTCGCGACGAACAACACCATCCGAGTGCTGCCCACCGTCACCTCAGAACCGGGCCCCAACACCACTTCCCGCACGAGCCGGCCATCCACCTGTGTGCCATTTGTAGAACCCAGGTCCTGCAGCAACCACACGCCGTCCAATAGGGAGATCTGGAGATGACGACTGGAAACCATCGGGTCGTCCAAAACCACATCGCCCTCACGCCGCCCCACAAGAAGGGGCCGGTCCTCCGGCAGTGGCACGTTCAACCCTTGCTTCAACCCTGAAACGAGCTTGAGGAACGCCTTTGGCATCAGCAGGCGGAGCGCTCTCGCTCTTCCCGCTGCATCCGAGCCAGGTGGTAGCGGTGATAGCGCCCTGGAAGGGCTCGGTTCAAAGCCTGCGAAGCAAAGATGCCCGCATCCGCAAGCACATCGAGATCAATGCCCGTGGAATAGCCCATGGACTCGAGCATATGTACGAGGTCCTCCGTGGCCAGATTGCCTGAAGCCCCAGGCGCATAGGGACACCCTCCCAAGCCGCCCACAGCCGCGTCAAATCGGCGGATACCAACGCGCAAGCCCGCCAGAACATTCGCCAGTGCAGTCCCTCGAGTGTCGTGCATGTGGAGCGCAATGGACTCCAAGGAAATCCCCGACTTCAACATGCTCTCAAGCACTCGCTCCACACTGGCCGGGTCAGCCATTCCAGTCGTGTCTCCCAGCGACACATGCTCAGCCCCGGCTCCCAACAGCTCACCAGCAAGCCAGGTCGCCCGTCCAATGTCCACGTCACCCTCATAGGGGCAGCCAAACACAGTGGAAAGATAGGCTCGCACCTTCAAGCCCTCGGCCGTAGCCGTAGCAATGACCTCTCGCAGAGACTCCAGTGACTCTTTGGAAGTCCGGTTGACGTTCTTCTCGTTGTGGGTCTCCGAGGCAGACATAAACGTGGCCACCGCAGGAATCCCAGATTCCAGTGCCCGCTCCATGCCTCTCCGATTGGGAACCAAAGCCCACCAGGTAGCGTCTTCACGCGGCGGCAGAGAGCGCACCAGATCCTCGGCATCGGCAAGCTGAGGTACCCAGCGGGGACGAACAAACGAGGTCACCTCCACTTGTGAGCAGCCTGCAGCCCGCAAACGAGCCACCAACTCTGCCTTCTGTTGGGTGGGCAGCACTCCAGGTTCATTCTGCAGCCCATCTCGGGGGCCTACCTCGTGAATGATGACGCGCTCGCCCATTGTGCCAGTCCTCAAAATAGAATCTACCATGCGAATGCCACCTTCACGCGTCTCCCATGAGCGAGACCATCAAGGATTTCTGAGCATGTAGCCGATTCTCGGCCTCATCGAACACTCTGGACTGAGGTCCATCAATCACCGAGCCCGCCACTTCTTCCCCACGGTGAGCCGGAAGACAATGTAGGAAGATGGCTTCCTGGTCTGCACACCCCATCAAGTCGGCATCGACACAATAGCCCTCAAACCGGGCCAATCGCTCCTGACGCTCTTCCTCTTGACCCATCGAGGCCCAGACATCCGTGTAGACCACATCTGCGTCCGCCACACCCTCCTGAGGGTTCTCAGTGATCTGAATACCGCCACCGGTTTCCTCGGCTATCTCCTTGGCACGAGCCACAACCCCGGTATCCGGCGCGTATCCAGACGGGTGTGAAATCGAGACTGTCATTCCCATCTTCACCCCCCCATACAACAGACTGTGGGCCATATTGTTGCCATCTCCAACATAGGCCAACTTGAGACCTGCCAAATCCCCTTTGGACTCTCGAATGGTCTGCAGGTCGGCAAGGACCTGACAGGGGTGAAGCAAGTCTGACAGGCCATTGATGACCGGGATGCTTCCGTGCTCGGCCAGGTCCTGCACATCGCTATGCGAAAAGACCCTGGCCATGATTCCGTCCACGTAGCGTGACAAGACCTTGGCCGTATCGGCGATGCTCTCTCCACGATGCAACTGGATGTCCTTTGGGCCCAAGTACAGCCCCTGTCCACCCAACTGGTAGATGCCCGTCTGGAAACTCACTCGCGTCCGCAGCGAGGGCTTCTGAAAGATCATCGCCAAGGTCTTCCCACGACACCGGGTGGCGTAAGCGGCCGGGTTGGCTTTGATGCGGTCAGCCATATCCAAGAAGCTGGTGATTTCAGCCACACTATGATCGGCGAGACAAAGAAAATGACCCATCAGAGACTCCGTTGTGTGCACCCTGACTGCCTAACGCATACATCCCAGCGGGCACGTGTTTCGCTGAGAAACTCCAGTGGTCTACTCACGGGCCTTGGACAGACAACCCTTCAGCGGTTCGAGCCCACCGAACAAAGCACACACCTCAACCGGCTGTACAGGCAACCCGCCCCGCACATCAGGGACCTATCGCTACAACCAGCGCGGAGCCCAGTCCGTGGCATGGGTCACCCCGAAGCCCACCCGTCCAGTGCTGCGTCGGGCTTCTGTTACGGCTCCCATCACCATCAGTCGAAAGACGTTGTCCCCCGCCGCCCAATCCACCGCCAGGCCTACGCTCCCAATCGCAGGCTCCCCCTCCAGAGGGGCCACCAGGTCGAAGAGCGCAGCTGTGCGCACGGCGGCGTCGGCAACCGGAGCATTCCATCCCAACTCAAAGCGCCCCAAGAACTCGGACGCCGTGTGTTCATTGATCACAAAACCGTCGTCCTCATGGGCGTGATCGTGGGAGTGGCTGTGGCCATCGTGACCCTGTGAGCCCCCGCCCAGTACCTGGGCCCCCCCCACATGCACGTTGGCGTCGACCGAGCCCCAATCGACCTTGGAACGCAGATAGGGCAACACCAACCAGTGGGAGTCTCCAAGCGTGTCATTCGTGGCGGTAGGAATCTCCAGCTGCCCCCCCAATGCAAACGCAATCAGGCGGTCTTCTCCCGAGAACTTCCAATCCAGCATCGCCACGGCATTGCCCATTCCATAGGACTGACTGTCCTCTTGAAACACCGCCACAAGCGGCAGACGCGCCGCCACCCCCAAGCCTTCGCGACGGAACACCCCTCCTACAAAGGTTTCGCTATAGGAGCCGACCTCACCTGGCATGACCGTATGACGCCCCTGGACCTGTACTGCCAAAGCCGGTCCCGGCAGCCGCTCGGCCGCATCCATTGGGCAGTGGTCCAGCCCACAGCTCGCCTGTGCAGTCCCGAGTGGGAAACCACACCAGACCGCCAAGGCCGCCCCAAACCACATACCGATTTGCTTCAACATTCCAAGTCACCTGTGCCGAACAAATGCCGAGATATTCCAAACCAGCGAAACTGTCGAATCCACGGGCAGCCAACAGACACCAAACTGAGCATCGCTTGATGCCAACAGAGTTGAAAGAGCGGAAACTTTCGGGCCGTAATCAGTCGAACACAGCTTCTGAAACAATCTCTCTCTTCAACGCGCTCGACGCACTCCCTCTCTCATCGTGAGAGAAGAAGTGACCCCAACGGGATTCGAACCCGTGTTGCCGGGATGAAAACCCGGTGTCCTGGACCTGACTAGACGATGGGGTCTTGGAGGGGTGGGCCGCACAGGGCTCGAACCTGTGACCCTCGGCTTAAAAGGCCGGTGCTCTACCAACTGAGCTAGCGGCCCAGCCGGGCCTTGGTAACCGACCAGACGCCACGCTTCAAACGCGAGATGCCTGAAAAAGCGAATGCACCGCGATTGTCTGCTTTCTACCTGGACCTACAGAGACCAGGCCAACTTCAACTCCGGTAAGCTCTTGGATGCGATCGATGTAGGCACGACACGCTGCAGGCAGTGATTCCAGCGTCTGGCAACCCGTAATGTCTTCCTGCCAACCCGGTACGGTCTCATAAACCGGCTCGACTTCTTCCAGCTCAGCCGCGGTCGACGGAGGTGCATCGTGGTGAGCGTATGAGGTACAGATTGGGATTTCCTCCAACCCCGAAAGCACATCAAGCTTGGTGAGCGCAATAAAGGACAAGCTGTTCACTGCGGCAGCATGTCGCACCAACACCGAATCAAACCAGCCGCAACGTCGAGGCCGGCCGGTGGTGGCACCAAATTCCTTTCCGATGCCGCGAATCCTCTCACCCACGGCTTCTTCCATCTCTGTGGGAAATGGACCGGAGCCCACCCGAGTGGTGTAGGCCTTGGATATACCGACAACTTCATCGATGTGCCGAGGCCCCACTCCCGTCCCCGCGCAGGCCGCACCAGCCACTGTATTGGACGAGGTCACGTAGGGATAGGTGCCGTGGTCAATGTCCAGAAAGGTTCCTTGGGCTCCCTCAAAGAGGACCCCTTCTCCTGCGGCGACCGCATCTCGCATCCGACTCACGGACTCTCCAACATACGGCGCAAGGCGCTCGGCATGAGGAGTCATCTCTTCAATCAATGCATCCAGTGAAAATGCCTCACCACCATGCCAATCCACAATCATCCGGTTCTTCTGCTCAAGAACCTCAGCCAAACGCACGCGAAACACATCGGGCTGGATGAATTCGGACATCCGAATTCCACGACGAGCCGCTTTGTCCTCGTAGGCCGGGCCAATCCCCTTCCGAGTGGTTCCAATGGCCGCCTGACCGCGAGCCTGCTCACGGAAGCCGTCCAAAACCCGGTGGTACGGAAGTATGACGTGTGCTCCCTTGGAGATCACAAGCTGTGACGGCGTTACCTGCCGCCCCTGCTCCGCCAAGGTATCCAGTTCTCCAATCAGGACTCCTGGGTCTACCACCACCCCGTTGCCCACAACACAGGTCGTAGCGGTGTTGAGAATCCCAGACGGTACCAGGTGAAGAACCACCTTGTGCCCGTCCACAACAAGGGTGTGACCCGCGTTGTTTCCTCCCTGAAAACGAACCACCCAGTTCACTTTGGGCGCGAGTACATCGACAATCTTGCCTTTGCCCTCATCTCCCCACTGGGTACCCACCACGACAATATTCGACTTTCGCTGCGTAGACGGCATCGTGCTCTCTCCGACCGTGGCGAACTAACCCAGCAAGCCGCTCTCGGCCCTAGCCACGTGCCTTCCGCAATCCTTGTTTCGCTGCTCCGTTCTTTGGGTCCGCCTCCAAAACCCGCTGGTATTCCCGAATCGCGTTTCGAGGCATGCCCACCAAAACGTACAATTCGGCGAGCGCGAGCCTGTATTTGTGGTTGTCCGGCTCATATGTGACCGCACGCCTGAGGTTGGTCATTGCCGCCCTTGGGTCGTCTACTTTGTGGATCAGCAACTGAGCCAGGCGGAAATAGGCCAATCCTTCATTGGGTTCGCATTCTACAGCCTTCTGGTAGTGCTCTAGAGCCTCTCTCCAACTCCCAAAGCTCTCAGCGCTCTCCGCTTGGTTCACAAACTGTAGGGAACGCATGTTCCTGGCCTTCTGCTGCACCTCTTCGTTGAGAGCCTTGTACTCCTCGTTGTCTCCGTCAAAGGTCATCGCCAGGTATAGAGAGCTGGCGGCCTTGATGAAGTTTCCAGAGTCATATTCTCGCTTGCCCTCTTCAAAATGTTTTCTGGCTTTCTCCGGGTTTCGACTGCCACGGTCCAACCCTCCCTTTCTCCTCGGTACAGGACGAGGGCGCGGACGGGTGGGCCTGGCGGCTCTTTCCACATCGCGGTCAGTCTCCGTCGAAGAAGCTCCGGGTGTTTCAGGTGAAGCTTTCTCCGAGGGCTCTGGTTTCTCAGCCGGCACAGCCTCCTCTTTCTTAGTGGCAGCGTCCCCTGGTTCCGGCTGTTCAGTAGACGGTCGGTACACCGGAGGCGGCCTGCGTGGCGGTGCCGCTTCTCGAATGGATGTACGCACACTTTTCGTCGAAGACTCCTTTCGTTCCGCTTGTTCGTGAGCCGATTCGGACGCAGTGGAGGACGGTTCTGCCGAAGTCTTCGGAGGCCCTGCCCCCATCTTCTCTCGCCAACTCCGCCGCTTTGACCGCCTGTGAGGCTCTTCGTCGACCGCCTGCTGACGTTCCCGATCCGCCCGTGCCTGCTCCAGATCATACCGACGCCGCGTTGTGTCATCGGCCAACACCTCGTAGCTCTGATTGATGCCCGTAAAGACCGCCTCAATCAGATCTCGATAGCCGGAGATTTCGCGCCGATAAAAACGGTCCGGATGGTACTTCCGAGACAACTCATAGTAGGAGTTCTTGACATCATCGGTACCGGCATCCACTGCAATGCCAAGAATTTCATAATGATTTTTTCCCTGAACCAAGGCGAACAGGTCCGTGAGGTCACGCAATTCGGTGGGGGAAAGCTCACTCATTCTGTCGAGGATATCAGGAGTCGGGCTCATCCTCTCGTTCTTCCTCTGTCAGGTTGCGCCCCAACGGCGTGTCTGAATCAGAGAAACCACCCGAGGCTCGGGGGGGAGAGGCCCGATAGACATCCACCAATTGCTGGGCAGTAAGCTGCGCGTAGCGCTGTGTCGTCGACAGGGAGGCGTGGCCAAGCTGCTCTTGAATCGCGCGCAGATCAGCCCCCCCTGCCAACATGTGGGTGGCACAGGTATGCCTCAACGCATGTGGGTGTACTTCACTGAGACCATTCTTGACCCCTGAGTCGCGAACGATTCGATGCATGGATCGGACCGAGAGTCTCTGCCCACGGTAGTTCAGAAACAACGCCTCCTGCTCACCTGAAGAAGCCTCTATCCATGCCGACAAAACCTCGGCAGCAGGCGGGCCAAACGGCACCAGCCGCTGCTTCCTTCCTTTACCCGAACGGACATCTACAAGTCTCTCTGTGAGATCAATGTCACCTCGGTCCAACGCGGCGAGCTCTGAAACCCGCAATCCCGCTCCATAGGCAAGCTCCAACAGAGCCTTGTTTCTCAGCTGAAGCCACCCTTCCTGAACCGGACGTTCCACCACATCCAGCACTTCGGGCAGGTCCAGAAACCGAGGGACACGATGCGCAGACTTGGGCGAGGCCAGCCGCTCGGCCGGAGAAGCTTCCAGAATTCCCTCCCGGAGTGCCCAGCGATAAAACGTACGATAAGCCGCCAGGCGGCGGCGCGTAGTGCTAGGCGCGGGTGCTCTCCGGGCCAAACGTGACAAGTGGGAACGAATCTGACCTATCCGCGCTTCGAGCAAGTTCGAACCCTGCTCACACAAGTCCTCAGAGAGTCGCTCCAAGTCTCTGCGATAGGCCCGGAGCGTATGAGGACTGACTCCTCGTTCGGCTCGGAGGTATTCCAGGAATTGCTGGATTTCGTCCGACACTCAGACCCTCCATCTACCGTTACCAGATCCTACCGCATCTGGCCTCCGGGCTTGCCGACTGCTGGGAATTGCTGTACTTGCCCGTTATTGCGGCATCGCTTACCGCTTTCCCAAACAGGGTACATCACATGGGCAAACCCCTCGTAATCGTCGAATCTCCAGCCAAAGCCAAGACCATTGGTCGTTTTCTCAAGGACGAGTACCGAGTCGAAGCTTGCATTGGCCACATTCGAGACCTGCCAGACCCGAAGAAGGGCGCCAAGGTCCCTGCCAAGTACAAAAAGGAGTCCTGGGCAAGACTCGGAATCAATGTCGAAGACGGCTTCAAGCCCCTTTACGTCCTGACCGATCGAGGCAAGGAGCAGGTCAAGTTCCTCAAGACCTGCCTCTCAGAAGCCCCGGCTCTCTATCTCGCAACAGATGAGGACCGTGAGGGTGAGGCCATCGCCTGGCACCTTGTCGAGGCCCTGGCGCCAGACGTTCCCATTTACAGGCTGGCATTCCACGAAATCACAGACCAAGCCATTCGAGACGCGCTTGCACAGCCCAGAACCCTCAACATGGAAGTGGTTGAAGCTCAGGAAACACGCAGGATTGTCGACCGTCTGTTCGGATACAACATCTCGCCCCTGCTGTGGCGCAAAGTACGCCCCAAGCTCTCCGCTGGCCGAGTCCAATCCGTCGCCGTTCGCCTGGTCGTGGAACGAGAGCGCGAGCGCATGAAGTTTCGCGAAGCCCAATGGTGGGACCTCTCTGCAGAGTTCAGTTCAGATGCTGGCGATTATGAAGGCGTACTCAGCGAGTTCGATGGAAGCCGTATCGCTGTAGGTCGTGATTTCGAGGCCACTACCGGTGAGCTAAAGCCGGGCGCCCAACTTCACCGACTCGACGAGGCGGGGGCCATTGCCCTGCAGGAACAGTTGAAGACCGAAAAGGCTGTGATCGCTCGGCTTGAAGAAAAGGACTTCAACGAGCGCCCCCATCCTCCATTCACCACATCCACGCTCCAGCAAGAAGTCAACCGCCGGTTTAGGTGGCCAGCCCAAAAAACCATGCGGACCGCGCAACGTCTGTATGAAAACGGGTGGATCACCTACATGAGAACCGATTCGACTCACCTGTCATCGGAGGCTCTGCAGGCTGCCCGAGCGTATATCAGTTCAGATTATGGGGACGAGTACGCTCCAGAGAGCCCTCGTCGATACAAGACCAAGAGCAGCGGAGCCCAGGAAGCTCACGAGGCCATTCGACCTGCCGGCCAACGGTTCAAGAGCGTGGCTGACTGCCGACGCGAGTGTGAATCTGACCAGGCCAAGCTCTACGAATTGATCTTCAAACGGACCGTGGCCTGCCAGATGGTGGATGCCAAGGGAACCCGAGCTGTGATGGACACCCGCATCGGCAAAGCTCTGTTTCGTTCCAGCGGGAAGGTATACAAATTCGATGGCTATCGGGCTGCCTACATCCAGACCGAAATCTCCAATACTGTGGAACTCGGCCGAGGCGACTCCGCCACTGAACTCCCCAACCTGCCTGAAGGCAGTGGCGTCGAGATTGCAGACCTGAAGGTCCGTGAACACATGACTCAGCCCATCGCCCGCCTGACAGAGGCCACGCTGGTCAAGGAACTCGAGGCACGGGGAATCGGGCGTCCAAGTACCTATGCATCCATCATCAGCAAGGTTCAGGACCGAGAATACGTCTTCAAGAAGGGGAGCGCTCTGGTACCCACCTGGACCGCCATCGCAGTCACCCGACTGATGGAACAGCACTTTCAGTCTCTGGTGGACTACGACTTCACAGCACAGCTTGAAAACGGCCTGGATGAGATTGCCCACGGCAAGAGCAACTCGCTGGCATACCTCAGTCAGTTCTACGCTGGAGACGGCAAGGGCGATGCAGCAGCCGGGCTGCGGTTTCTCTTGGAGCAAGCTAACGAAAACGCCGATCCACGGGAAGTGTGCAGCGTCGCGTTGGGCGAGGCTGACGGTGACAACGTACTTGCCCGGGTTGGCAAGTGGGGTCCATACCTCGAGCACGGTGAACGCCGAGGCAAGATTCCCGAGGGACTGGCACCGGATGAGCTTCGACTCACCACAGCATTGGACCTGCTTCAAAAACAAGCTGAGGGCCCCCTGGTGCTCGGAACCCACCCTGAAAACGGGGAATCGGTCACCGTACGTGATGGTCGCTTTGGACCCTATGTTCAACTCGGCGAGATGGGCACCGAGAAAAAGGCTCCCAAGCCCCCGAGACAGAGTCTGCTCAAGGGCATGACCCCCGACACTGTCACTCTTGAGACTGCCCTAGCGCTGCTCTCCCTCCCCCGGAACCTCGGTGACGGCGTCAGCGGTGAGCCCGTTCTCGCCCACAACGGCCGGTACGGCCCCTACCTCCGATGTGGGGATGAAACCCGCAACATTCCCGCCGACATCTCCTTGCTGGAAATCAACCTGGAGCAGGCCAACGCCCTCCTAGCCGAGCCCTCCAAGAAGGGTAAGCGGTCCTCTCCTAAAGCCATCTCGGAGCTCGGCAAAGACGCTGAGGACCGAACGGTGAAGCTTATGGATGGCCGATACGGGCCCTATGTGACGGATGGAGTCGTCAACGCGAGCTTGCCCAAGGGCACAGACGCTGCCGGCTTCTCACTGGAGTCCGCATTGGAACTGTTGGACAAGAAACACAAGAATCCAACTAAGAAGAGGGCCCGGCGCAAGAAGCGCTGAGGCGCCATCGCCCCCCGGCCTCACGACGCACGCGACCGGTAATCTCCCAGATTCCCAGCAAGCGAGTGGTCTCGATCACAGACAAACCACAAGCGGCCACCAGTTCTTCGAGAGTTGAGGGCTGAGCAAGTGCCCGTTCCAAGGCCTGGCTCGGCTCGATTGACGCCGAGTCCTGGGGCAGGCTGCTTCCGATCAGGTCCGTCACCTCTCCAACCGACTGCAAACACCGCGCTCCGTCTGCAATAAGCCTCAGACATCCGGCCGCAAAGGGTTGTCCTATCTGCCCTGGTACGGCGGCTACCTCCCGCCCTAAGTCGTTGGCCAGCCTGGCTGTGATCAAGGCCCCTGAGCGCCGATTTGCCTCCACAACGACACACGCCAAACCCAGCGCCGCAATGATTCTGTTCCTACGAGGAAAGAACCCTGGGCGCACGGCTGTCCCTGGAGCCACTTCGGAAAGCACCACACCGCCCTCCCCCACCAGTCGGCTCTGCAGTTTCTCAGCCGCTAACGAGCAGTTCTCTCCGATCGG
>JAYZDK010000183.1:0-8124 GCA_036337845.1 Myxococcota bacterium
CAGGCGGTTGAGTTCTCGTGCGGGGCACACCGACATATAGACGGTGTTGTCGTAGTTGGTGAACGCATTGAGGTTGCACCCCATGTCGTCGACTTGAAGGGCCCAAATCTTGGGGTAATCCGCTTGCTGGGACAGAAACCAGCTGTGCTCCAAGAGGTGCGCGAGGCCCTCCTGGCCTTCCGGATCGTCCGCGGCACCCACATCAAAGGCCGTGGTAATCGCAACGATCGGCAGGGTGTTGTCCTGCTGGAACATCAGGCGAAAGCCTGAGGGAAACGTGAACATCAGCGTCTGGAGGTCATAGGGCACCGCCTTGAACGAGAGATCGGGCCTCTCAGGCCGGGTCGCTGTGCCAGCGACCTCGACATCTTCGGTCACCACCTCGTAAGGCGCCTCCCCCTGGGCAAACACCGAGCCGCCCAGAAGCAACCCACCACACACCATCCACCGAGTCTTAGCAAACACAGACATTCTTCCTCTCCAAGTTTTCATAAAGCCCCGGAGGGCCCCTCAAACAGGTCTTTACAGTGCAGCCGGCAAACACCCAAGTGCCCCCTAGCTTTCCCCTGCAGATACGATTCGCGATTTCACATAACCGGTCTATCGAAGTCTCAAGACAGTCAGCAATGCGACTTGCACAAGGTACACAATTGATGGACATTGAATGACAGCCGCCTATGGGCATTTTTCGCGATAGGCCATGTACGGAGGAATGTCGTCGTGAAGGTGATGATCACCTACCCCCCGCTCGTCGGAAAGGGCAGTCCCATGCTGACCCAGAACCGGCAGTTCCAGTGGTTTCACACGCCGAGCTACCTCTACCCCTGCATTCCCGCTCAAGCGGCCACCCTGCTGGTAGAACGTGGCCACGAGGTCTGCTGGAACGACAGCATCGCCGAGAAGATGGACAAGGGCACTTGGCTGAAGCTGTTGCGAGACTTTCAGCCAGAACTGGTCGCCCTTGAAACCAAGTCACCGGTGGTGCGGCAACACTGGGCGCTGATTGAGGAAATCAAAAGGGAAATTCCCGGAGTGAAGACCGTGATTTACGGCGACCACATCGCCGGGCTGCCTCAAGAAACGATGGAGCGGTCTCTCACGGACTTCGCGTTCACCGGCGGAGACTACGATTTCTCCCTGGAGAACCTCTGTGATCACCTGCAAGACGGTGCCGAGCTTGCCGGTGGCGTGTGGTACCGCGGGGACGACGGCGACATTCTCAATACCGGCCCCTACCAAGACCTGGGCGACCTGGACGCGCTGCCCTTTATCGACCGCGACCTCACCAACGCTCACTTGTATTTCGAGAAGTGGAAGAAGCGGGTGCCCTTCTTATGGACCATGGCCGGACGAGACTGTCCCTATGGCAAATGCACGTTCTGCTCCTGGACAGTGACCTACCCCACCTTCCGCACCCAGAGCCCCAAACGGCTGGCGGACGAAATGGAACACCTCGTCAAACATTACGGGGCCCGAGAGATCTTCGACGACACCGGAGCTCTGCCTACAGGCAACTGGCTAGTGCGGCTTTGCAACGAGATGATCGACCGCAAACTCAACGAACAGATCATCTTCGACTGCAATTTCCGGTTCGACTACTTCACCTCCAAGAACTGCGAACTCATGAAAAAGGCGGGCTTTCGAAAGCTGATTCTCGGCATCGAGTCCGCGAGCGAACGCACCATCGACATTCTGGACAAGGACCTGACCCGAGAAACAATCATCGAGGGCTGCAAGATGGCCACAAGTGCGGGCCTACAGCCACATTTGACCCTCATGGTGGGCTATCCATGGGAAACCCGCGAAGACGCCTACGAAACCCTGCGCCTTGCCCGCTACCTGATGCACAACGGCCTCGCGCACCACCTGCAAGCCACCGTGGTCATGCCCTACCCCGGCACGCCGCTTTTTGACCTGTGCCAAAAGAACGGGTGGATTCGCTTCGACCCCGATGCCTACGAGCGCTACGACATGACCGAGCCGGTCTGCACACTCACCGACATGAACGAACAAGAAGTCGTTCAAATGGCAGGGCAGTTCTACAAACTCTACATGCACCCCAAGTTTCTGGCCCACCAACTGCGCGAGCTGAAGTCGCTGGAAGACCTGGACTACATGGTTCGAGGCGCCCGGGCTATCTGGGGTCACGTGAAGGACTTCGCCCACATCCGCGCCTGGGACCAAAACACAACCGTGTGAACGGGCCGAAAATGAATTAGCATGGGCGGGCTATGAGCAGTCGCCGCATCGGTATCCTGACAGGCGGCGGTGACGCCCCTGGCCTGAACGCAGTCATCCGAGCCGTGGTGCGCCACGGAGGGGGCCAGCTTGGCTGGGAAATCTACGGCGTCGAGGACTCCTTCAACGGACTGATGGAAACCCCCTGCCGCGTGCGTGAACTCAATGTTCAGAACGTGACCGGAATTCTCCCACGAGGCGGCACCATTCTGGGCACCACGAACAAAGGCGACCCGTTTGCCTATGGGCCCGACAAGGTAGATCTCTCCGAGCGCGTGGCCAAGTCGGTGGAGGCACTGAGCCTGGAAGGCCTGGTTGTGATTGGCGGAGACGGCACGCAGGCACTCGGCCTACGCCTGATGGAGGAGCGGGGCGTGAACGTGGTCGGCGTTCCCAAAACCATCGACAACGACATTGACGCCACGGACTACACGTTCGGCTTCCAGTCGGCCGTATCGGTCGCGACCGAAGCGCTCGATCGACTCCACACCACGGCGGAGTCCCATGCTCGGGTAATGGTCCTACAAGTGATGGGCCGCGATGCCGGACACATCGCACTGCACGCGGGGCTCGCGGGCGGCGCCCACTGCATTGTCTTGCCGGAGATTCCCTACGATATCGACCGCATCTGTCAGAAGATCGAGCGCAGACGTGCTCTGGGCAAGCTCTATACGCTCATTGTGGTGGCCGACAGCGCACGCGCCATTGGCAAGGACCCGGAGTCCTACCAGGAAGTCTACGGTAAGGGGCTGGTACGAGCGGGCGGTCCTGGCCCGACCCTGGCCCACCAGCTCGCCGAGCGCATGGAAATCGACATTCGAGTGACCGTACTGGGCCACCTTCAACGCGGCGGCTCCCCCATCCCCTTCGATCGCATTCTGGCCACACGCTTGGGCGTTGAGGTCGTGGGATTGATTGAAGAAGCTCGCTGGGGCGAAATCGTCGTTCTCCAAAACCAGGAGATCGTGGGCATTCCCATCCGCGAATCGATCGCCTGCTATCGAGGGGTGGACCCCGACGGCCAGATGGTCAAGACAGCCCGTGCCGTGGGTATTGAGTTCGGCGGATAGCGCTACTCAGCAGGCCGAAGCCTCCACCCGGATCGCCCCAACCGAGTCCAGCTGCCGGGCCACCCGAATCTTCACCGGCGCATCACCGAGCACCTTTCTGGCTGACCGTACCGCCAAATCCGGGCTGTTGTTCTCATCAGAGAGGTGCGCCAGCACGAGGTGTTTGAGCCTGTCGGTAGCGCCTCGGCTCAACAGTTCGCTGGCCTGTGCGTTGGAGAGGTGGCCATGGTTCGACCGAATACGCTGCTTGAGGGCCCAGGGATAGGGGCCTTCCAAGAGCATCTGCTCGTCGTGGTTGTACTCCAGCACCAGCACGTCCACGTCCTGCATCTTTTGGGCAACCAGGGAGGTGGGCCTGCCCAGGTCGGTGACCACCGCCGCTGCCCTGTCCCCTACATTCACCCGGTAGGCCACCGGGTCTTCTACATCATGCGGCACGGTAAAGGGGTCGATATCCAAGTGCTTCACCCGAAACCCCTCACCGGCTTCCACCACCTCGACGGTATCGGGCACACTCTTGGGATTCGCACCTTTGAGCGTCCCCGGTGTCATAAAGAACGGGATGGGACCACCCCGGAGCTTTGCGAGCTTGTTTGAGAGAATGCGAGCCGCGCCGATGTGGTCACTGTGCTCATGGGTGATGAGCACCGCATTGATGGGGGCATTCTCCAGCCCCACAGACTCCATCAGTGACAAAATGCGCTTGGTGGAGGGCCCACAGTCAATCAGCACGCCTGCATCCTTATCCCCCACGTACGTGCAATTGCCCTTGGAGCCCGAAGAGAGCGAGGCCACGACAAGATCGCGTCGGAACAGAGGAAGCATTCGTAACGGTGGGTGTAGGAAAGTGAGGCGAGAAGGAAAGAGCGCAGGAGGCAGGGGGGTCAAAGGCAGGTTCGACTCAATAAGGATAACCGCTCTTGATGTGGCGCTCACTTTCCAGCCTGGCACTTCTTCTCTGGTCGCTTCCGACAGCGAGCCAGGACGAGTCCATGCTTCGAGTGCTCACCGAGGCTGCAGCGGACAAGGGTGCGGCATGGGTGAGTGAAGGAGGGCTTGTGGTGGGCCTGCCGACGCACCCCGAACGCCCGGGCACTCGCCCCCTTGAAGCGCACGCCCCTGTCGTGCTTCCGGAGGATCTCAGCACCTGGCAAGCCATTGGCCTGGACTGCAAAGGCCCGCTGAAGGTGGAGGTCGCCCCAGGCACGTTGTCTATCGAGGTACTGCAAACCGAGCCTATCCCCTCCTCTCTTGTCGCCTACGAGGTGCCAGGCTTGCCCCGGGTGATGGCTGCTCTGCCTGTGGGGGTCACTCCCTGTGAAGCCCTCATTGCCGACTTGGGCCCCACACCCGGAAACGAACTCGCTGCGGCCTGGCGAATTGGCGACACCTTTGGGGTGACCGTGTGGGCCATGCCTCTGAAACCTACGACTCCATAGGCGCTCACTCCTGCACGGTTTCGCCCATCCCGACTCGTTTCGGGGATAATAGGAACTCGTGGAGTTTCTTGCCCAGGTGGGGCACTACGGCCTCTTCACGGGCCGGGTGGCCAAGCGAATCGTGTTGGGACGCTTTCCCTTCCAGGCGCTGTTGCGCCATCTCTACACCCTGATTGTGCGGTGCATGCTTCCTGTCGTTGCGGTGGTCTTTCCCTTCGGCATGGTGATCGCCTTGCAGGGTCTTTCTATTTTCTCCTGGTTCGGCGCCGAGCGATTGCTGGCGTCGCTGGCAAGCGTGGCTATCATCCGCGAGCTCTCCCCTGTGCTCGCAAGCGTGCTGGTAGCGGCTCAAGGAGGCAGCGCGACGGCGGCTGAGTTGGGTGCAATGCGCATCAAGGAAGAACTCGATGCCACCGAGGTGATGGGGGTGGACTCCATCAGCGAGCATGTGGCGCCGCGGGTGCTCGCCATGACGCTTGCCTGCCCGGTGCTGAACCTCTTTGGCACCGTGTCGGGCATTCTGGGTGCTTTTGTCACAGCCGTGTTCATCAAGGATGAAAACGCTGGGGTGTTCATCGCTCAGCTTTGGGCGTTTACCAGCACCGGCGACCTACTCGCCTCGGCCGTCAAAACCACCGTGTTCGGCATGATTATCGGTACCACCGCTGCCTACCTGGGCTTTCATGCCGCCGGCGGTGCTGCCGGTGTGGGCCGCGCCGTGAACAACACGGTGGTGGTGTCGGTGTTGTTTTTCATTACAGCCAACTACTTTCTCACCAGCGCACTGTTCGGGCACATCGGATGAACGCCTTGTTTACCCTGGGTCGTTTTGGCTGGTTCTGCGCGGACTTTCTGCGGGCCACTACCCGACGCCCCCCACCGATTGCCCGCTCGATTGAAGAAGCCTGGCGCATTGGGGTGCGCTCCCTGCCCATTCTCTTCATCATTGCGTGCTTTGTGGGCACCAACCTTGCCCTGCAGGGCTACATGGCGTTTGAGCCTTTGGGCGGCCAGCATCTCGTGGGCATGTTTGTCGGGCTCGCCGGCATTCGCGAACTGGCTCCCATCATTGCCGCCTCCATGGTGGCCGCCAAAGCGGGAACCGAGATGGCCTCCCAGGTTGCCGTGATGCGCATTCAGGAAGAAGTGGATGCATTGGAAGTGATGGGGGTGAACCCACACTGGTACCTGGTCACCCCTCGTCTGCTGGGCATTCTGTTGGTACTGACAGCGCTCACGTTGATTTCCATGGTGGCCATGGTGGGTTCCGCCGCTGCGGTAGCGGTGTACCAGTTGGGCCTCAATGGCCAGCATTTCACCGAGATGGTGGCCTCGACCATGACCATGGCGGAGATAGGCTACGGGGTTCTCAAATCCCTTCTGTTTGGCACGATTATCTGCTTGGTTTCTTGCTACTGCGGCTACTACAGCAAGCCGGGCCCCGAAGGGGTAGGATCGGCCACCAACAGTGCTGTGGTGTGTGCTGCGGTCACCTGTGTCATGCTCAACTATCTGGTCTCTGAGATGGTGTACGGCTAGCCCATGATTGCCCTTGAACACGTATCGAAATCCTTTGGAAATCAGGTGGTACTCGACGATGTGTCCCTGAGCTTTCCCATGGGGCAAACCACCGCGATCATTGGCCCCTCCGGCACGGGCAAGTCCGTGCTCCTCAAGCACATCGTTGGCCTGCTAAGGCCCGATTCCGGCCGGGTGATGGTGCTCGGCACGGACATGGCCACGGCCAAGGAAGATGCACTCTTTTCTGTGCGCCGCCGGCTCGGCATGTTGTTTCAAGACGGAGCACTGTTCGGGTCCATGAGCGTGGGCGAAAACATTGCTTTTCCCTTGGAGCACCATCGTGGAGACCTCACGGCAGCGGAGCGGGCCGAGCGGGTAGACGAGGTGCTCGAACAAGTAGAACTCCCTGGGTTTGCCAACCGAGAAGTCTCGGAGCTATCCGGTGGCCAACGAAAACGCGTGGGCCTGGCCCGCGCCATTGTTACCCGCCCGGAGGTGGTGCTCTTTGACGAGCCCAACTCCGGGCTCGACCCCCTGACCTCCGATTCCATCGATGCCCTGATTGGGCAGATGAAAGAAGCGCTGGGCATCACCTTTATTGTGATCTCTCATGACATCGTGGGTACGCTCAACGTGGCAGACTGTGTGGGCATGCTCTACGGCGGTAAGCTCATTGCCTATGGGCCTACTCAGGAGATTCTGAAAAACCCCCACCCTGTGCTGAGGCGCTTCTTGCAGCGAAATGTTGCGCTTCCGGATACCCCCAACTCAAACCCCCACCTGCCACAGGCACTCAAGGAACATTCGTGAGTCGAAACACCAGACATGAAGTCGGCGTCGGTGCGTTGCTGTTGGTTGCAGCCGGACTGGCTGCGTGGATGGCGCTCAAGGTGGGCAACTGGTCTGGGCTCGAAGAGCAGGTGGAAGTGGTGGCGGTGTTTGATGACGTAGCCGGGCTCAAAGAAGGGGCAGCGGTGACCGTGGCCGGCGTGGAAGTGGGCAAAGTCAGCGGACTTAGCGTGAGCTTCGACAAGGCTCACGTCGGGCTGTCGCTGGATGCATCTGCGGATATCCGCGCCGATGTGGCCGTTGTGCTCAGGGCTCGCTCTCTGTTGGGCGAGAAGTACCTGGCCCTGGTGCCAGGCAGCCCCGAGGCCGACCCCCTTGTGGACGGAACAGTCATTGGAAACACCGTGGGCCAGGTGGAGATTGACCAACTCCTCGCCCGGCTGGGGCCCTTGCTTGAAAGCTTTGACACCGACGCCATCGCCGAAGCCGCCCGGGCCTTTTCCTCCGCGTTTGAAGAGGATCCCGAGCGCCTGGCCCGCATGATGGCAGATGCCGAGGCATTCTTGGGTGAGTTGCGAGCCATGGCGGCCACCGGTGAACAGGTAGCCTCCGAGGCTTCTCTGACGGTGAGCTCGCTTGCAGGGCTCGGAGCCCATGCAGAAGAAATCGCGGATCGGCTCAATCGTGTGCTGGCCGATGTGGAAGTGGCTGCCGGAGAACTGCCTGCCACAGCCAACAATCTGCCCATGGCAATCGATGATGCACGGGCTGCGATTTCCGATGCCCGAGAGCTCATTGCCTCCTTGGACGACAGCCGGGACTTGATTGACCGGGTGCTTCAGAACCTGGAAGAAATCGACAAGTGGGAGTTGAGGCGCTTGCTCCGTGAAGAGGGCATCCTCGTGCGCATGCGACAGTCCGAGGTCAAGGCCGAACCCCGAGGCTCGGTGGTAGACCAGCGCGACTGAGCGTGCGCAACCCGGGCTTTCCGGGGATACATTGGCCCCCTACCCGCTCTAGGAGCCCCCATGCGTTCTCGCCTGCTCTCAGGCTGTGTCTTTGGCCTA
>JAYZDK010000184.1:0-8040 GCA_036337845.1 Myxococcota bacterium
GTCTCCGATGGCCATTCCATACTCGTCAAGAGTGCCCACGCTGCACTCCACTCCCACTACGAGGTCTGGGTCTCCGTCGTTATCGATATCTCCCGATACAGCGGAACCGTGCGCATCCAGTGAGGCCACCCCGGCTTCCACAGCAACGTCGACAAAACGGCCGTCACCTTGATTTCGGTACAGGGCGCTGGGGTGCATCAAGCCATTGGTGAGAAAGATGTCCAACCACCCATCTTGGTCGTAATCCAACAAAGCGACGCCGGCCCAGGTGGCATTGCCGTGCTCAAACGGGGGCTCCAGGACCGCTTCGTCAAACCAGGGATCGGCGACAGGTACGGCTGTGTCCTCGACGGAGTCCGCCCCTGTTTCTTCTGGTGCGTTGTTTGAGCAGGCCCCTGTGAGGAACAGGGTGCCAACAATACGCCAGTAAGGCATGGTTCTCCCGGTGACTGGACCTTATTCTCCCACGCTGGAAACAGCCCCTGCAACGGTTTCAGGAGGATTCAGTCCCCTTTCTTTTTGCCACCCAAGAAGAAGGGTCTGCCCTTTGAGAAATCCACAGGCATGTCTTTTCGGACCTGGTCCAGCAGGGATTCGGTGATCACGCTCACCCCTTGCTTGCGAGCGAAGTCTTCCACCCGTCCCATGACCACCCCTCGCACAAAGGAGGGGATTCGCTGCATCCTGGCTTCGGCGGACGGCGCCCATTCCAAGACGGCTTCTACAGATTCTCCATAGCGAATCCGGTCTGAAACCTGAATTAAGGGCTTGGTTCCTGTGGGTTCGTAGGCGCAGGAAGTGTCTGTGGCCAGTACGTTTTGGGTTCTGGCGTAGGCTCGGGCCCGGCATCCACCACAGATGCCACGGTATTCACAGGAGCCACAGCTTCCCTCAAGCGTGCCTGTTCGCAAGCTTTGAAACAAAGCCGACCCCTCCCAAATCTCGCGGAAGGAAGAGACCCGGAGGTCCCCCGCAACCTTGGGCAGATAGGGGCATGGAGTGAGCTTCCCATCGGGTGTAATGCGGCAGTACTGGATGCCGCAGGGGCATCGGGTGCCGTAATTCAGCAGGGGAGAGTCCGGGTCCCTCTCGTAGATGTGGCGCATCAACTGGGGTTGGCATTTAGAACGCACGAGCATTCTGCCCCGGTACTCCTTCTGCATGTCTACGAGCTCCAGCAGAACTTCTTCGTTCTGCGCTGGGCTCAAAGAAGCCATGGCTTCACCACGACCGGTTTCTACCAGGAAATAGAGGTTGAAGCTTACGGCTCCTTTTTCGGCAGAGAATGCCGCCAGTGCTCGTACCTCGTCTTTGTTCATGGGGGTCACGGTGGTCTGGACGATGAAGTCCAGGCCCGCTTTGCCGAGTCGATCGATGGCTTGAATTGTGCCTTCAAGAGCGGCGTTGCCGTGGCGGAAGTCGTTGTGGGTCTGTGGGTCCAGAGAGTCGATACTCACGGCCACTCCAGTCACGCCCGCCTCGGCCAGAGAGGCGATTCGTCGCTCTGTGAGACCCACGCCATTGGTCCCAACCACAGCGGTCGCACCTTGTTGTACCGCCGATGCTGCGATCTGCTCCAAGTCGCTGCGAACCAGCGGCTCGCCGCCGGTCAGCACGAACATCGCACCCGGAGACAACTCCAGGATTTCACCAGAGATGCGATTGAACTCCTCCAGTGTGAGTTCGTCGTCTCGAGGCTGCCAAGGGCCCGCGGAGATGTAGCAGTGGCTGCACGCCAGATTACAGCGCTGGGTCAGGTTCCAGGCCACGACATGAGGCACGGCTGCCACGCCACCTCGTGCGATGGCAGGGCCCACAGCCTTCCCAGAAAAGTCGTCCAATAGCGTTGAAGGATTCATTGCAGGCCCACCTAACGAGGTGGGAGCCAACTCGGGATCTCCTCCTTCTGCCAAGCCTCCAGATACAAGCGCATGATCACGGCCAGGGCCAGGTCGAGCTCGCCCTCTCCCTCGGTGCGAACCGGAATGTCGTTGACCAGCCAGATGGCTCCTGAGTCGGTTCGCAGTACGGCTTCTCCTCCGACAATCGTGTAGGTCAACTGCTCGTTGGGGGAGCGTCTCCAAGTGAGGCTTTGGCGGTCGATAGCCACATGGAAGCCGTGGCGGTTGGGGTGGTCTGCGAAGGCCTGAGGGTCGAGAAACAGATTGGGTTTTGCCAGGTAGGGGCCACCATCTTCGGGACACCATGGATCGCATTGTCCGCACAGATTGCAGGCGTCTGCCAGCGTGCCGATTTGGTGGCGCTTTCCGACCACAAGTGGGGGCGCAGCGGAGGTCTGGTAGGCATTGCCTGCCCATTGCACATGGCCTGGATTGTGCTCGCCCGGTTCTACGGCCAGGGAGAAGTTCGCGTGCTGAGGGCATACGGGGATGCACTTGTCACAGGTCAGGCAGTCGAGCAGTTCCAGTTCTGTGCCCACCTTTTTGGGAGCTTTTTCATTGGCGCTGCGGTGATATCTCGGGTCGTCTGTGAGGTTGGCCGCAGTTTCATGCAGGTGAGCGGGCCCGCCGATAGCCGCTTGATAGTCTTCCAGGTTTTCGACACCGGCCTCTGCCATCTCCTGTTCCAGGCCTCGGAGGTACTTACACATTCGGCCGTACCCACGGGCTTTCAGTAGATCCGAACAGCTGGTTACCGGCCCCAGTCCTCCAGCGACACAGCGAGCAAAGTTCTGGGGATCCACGCCAGCGGAAAAGGTAATCGGAATGCGGTCATGGGTGGCAGCCCGGAATTCCGAGGCCAGGGTATAGGCCAGTACGTGGAGGGGAGGGCCGGAGAGGTACATCTCGCCTTCTCCAAATGGAGGCTCCTCGCTTTGAGAGACCAGCGTGTTGGTGAACTTCACACCGAGTCCGAGCCCGAGACCATCTGCGAGTTGCTCCAGGCGTTCGATCATGGGGAGGAGTTGGTCCCAGTGCAGGTCCTTTTCGAAATCCTCGGGGTTGAGGTGTACGAAGTCGTAGCCCATTTTGTCGAGCATCTGTCGACAGCGGGCATGCCCCAGGAGCGTGGGGTTGAGCTTGACCACCGTGTGAAATCCCCACTCCAGGGTTTGTTTGGCGATGGACTCGATCTCGTTGGCGGGGCATCCGTGGAAGGTGGAGAGGGTGATGGTGTTGCTGATGCAGGTGGGCACATCTACGTCGCGCCAGTGTGCGAGCGATTCGGGAATCTCTGTTCTCAAGCCTTGGATCAGGTTTTCAGCGTCTCGCATGGAGTCCAGATAGTTCCGAACTTTCTCGGACCGGATGCCTTCCAGGTCGTAGCCGAGGCTGATGTCCCAAATGGCATCGGTGCCTGGCCAGAGTCCGGGGCCGTGTTCAGAGGCCAGCATATGAACCAACATCCAGCCTTTGGCATACTCCAGTGCAGACTGGGGGACCCTGAGTTCTTGGGACCACTCGACGTTGTAGCCCACGTGAGGCACGAAAATACAGGGACGTGGGATTTCCAGCTCATCGTTGACCTGGACTGTTTTGAGTTCCATGAATCGGCCGCCAACCAGCCAGCTGAGCACCAGGTTTTGTGCCAGTTGAGTGTGGGGTCCGGAAGCGGGGCCAACGGGTGTGGCGATACGGGTGCCGAAATGCACCATGGAGGTGTCGAGTCCGGGCGCGGGGGTCCACCACTCTCTACGAGGCAGGTCGTAGATGGACTTGCTGTCGATGAGTTCTCGGTCCATCCGAGATACAAGCGTGGCGAATGGGATGGGATAGAGGTCAGCGACAGGCACAGCACACTCCCTTTGGCTACGCTGCCTATGCTACCAATCGAGACGGAGAAGACGTGGAACTCAAACGAATCAGCCCGGAAGAAGCGCAAGCACTGCTGGATGGGAATGAGGCCTGGACCTACCTGGATGTGCGTACGGAAGAGGAGTTTGATGAGGGCCATGTTCCGGGCGCGTTGAACGTCGCGGTGGTTGAGCGAACCTACCGAGGGATGGAGCCCAATGCGGACTTTCTGGAGGAAGTGCGGGCTGAACTCCCGTTGGATGCCCCCATCATTACCGGGTGTTTGCGAGGGGGGCGCTCGTTGCGTGCCGCCAATCTGTTGCGTGAGGCGGGCTACACCCAGGTGGTCGACATGCGGGGGGGCTGGGATGCTGAGCTTGGGCCGCTCGGAGAAGTCGTCTATCCCGGATGGGTTCGGCGCGGACTCCCGGTCAGCACGGAGTAGCGGGGCGCTACAGTGCTTCTATCGAGACCGCTGCGTGGTAGTCAGGCTCCAAGGAGAGTGGGTCCCAACAGCGCGGAATGAGGATGTTCACCTCGGGCCAATACCCCTGGACACAGCCCGGTGCGATATCGGCGATGCGGGTGATGCCAGTGAACACCCCGAGTTCATTCCCGAGGCGAATGGGTGAGCCTTCGCGAAGGCCGTGTTGAGCGGCATCCGTGGCTGAAATAAACAAGTCGTTCCGACCACCGGCTCCCTGCAGGGTGTCCTGGTCAGTGAACACCATGGAGTTGAACTGTTTGCCACGACGGGTGGTGAGCAGCAGTTGGCCTTCGGGTACGCGCCGGTCGGGAGGCGCAATCGGTGTGAAGACAGCTTTGTTGTCTGGCATTTTGGAGAAGTCGCCGTCCTTGCAGAGCTGCGAGCCTCCCCACTGAATCCAATCGCCTTCTTTCTTGAGCGTCTCGATGCCTGCGTAGACTGGCATGGTGCGGCCCATTTCTTGTCGGATGTCGGCGCTGTCGGGGTAACGGAAGGCCTCGGCGAGCTCCGGCTTCGCGGCAGTTGCTATCAGGCCAGGGATTTCCCACTCGGGCTTGGATTCTCCGACCTGGGGGTGTCCGGGGATTTCTGGTGAAAACCGGATGCGACGCTCGGTCGACGTGCTGGTACCTCCGCCTCGCTGCTCGTATCGAGTCTGCGCAGGCAGAACGATCAAGAGCTCACCGGGCTCGATCAAGGTAGACGTGTTCAGGTGCAGGTCCTGGTGGATACGCAGCCCAACCCGGCTCATGGCCCGAGCGACCCAGTCCACGTCGGGCATGGTGCCCAGAAAATTTCCACCCAAGTTGTAGAGAAAGTCGATTTTCCCATCATGAGCGGCTTCCAGCATTGGTCCGGTGGTGAGCCCTGGGCTGTGGGGGACGGGGTGGCCCCAAAGCTCTGTGAACCGGGCTGCGTTTTCTTCGTTGACTGCGAATCCACCTGGGAACTTTGTGGGTGTGACTCCGCACTCGCCGCCACCTTGGACGCCGGAGTGGCCTCGGATTGGAAGAATGCCGGCCTTCTCCTTTCCAATGGCACCTTGGGAGAGGTGCAGATTGACCACTCCCATGACGTTTTGGGTACCAAAGGCATGCTGGGTAAGTCCCATGGAGTACACGGTCACCATGGTTTTTGAACGGGCAATGAGTTCGGCGAGCCACTTGATTTGTTCTAGCTCGACTCCGCTGATTTCCACCAGTTCGTTCATGGACTGCGCTTGGAGGTCGGAACAGAGAGAATCCCATCCGCTGGTGTGTGCTTGGATGAAGTCCTGGTCCACAGCCCCCCATTCAATCAAGAGCTTCAGAACAGCATTCATCAGTGCGAGGTCACCGCCGACGCGCACTTGAACGAAATCGTCCATCAGGCGGGTTCCAAAGACCGCTGAGGACGGGATGGATGGAATCCAGTAGTTCTCCAGGCCCTTCTCGGCTGTGGTGTTGATGACTACGATTCGGGTGCCGGCCTTCTTGGCGTGGTGAAGGTACTTCACGCTCACGGGCTGGTTGTTCGCCAGGTTGGTTCCCCAGAGAATGACCAGATCGCTGCCAATGAGATCGGAGAGAGAGACTGTGGGGGCTCCAACCCCAATCGTGCGTGAGAGCCCGGCTACCGTTGCGGCGTGGCAGAGCCTGGCGCAGAAGTCCACGTTGTTTGTTCCCATAAGCCGCGCGGCCTTGGTGAACGTGTAGTAGGTCTCGTTGGTGATGCCTTTCGAGGTGGCGAACCAACCCTGGCGCTCGGGGGGCGTGTTGCTCAGGCGGGCGCCAATCAACTCCAAGGCCTCTTCCCAGGAGAGGGGCGAGAAACCGGTATCTCCGGGTCGGTATACCAGAGGCGTCGAGAGGCGTCCGAGAGCGCGGAGTTCTCGATTATGGAGCTTTCGAAGCGTGCTGATGTCGCGCACCGAGTCGGGGTTCATGGCGCCGATGGTGTTGTTGCGCAGGAGCTTGAGTCGGCTCATGCACAGATGCGTGCCAGGAATCACGTCATCTTTGAGGCCTCGTGGACCCAAGCTGCAGCCATCACAGACGCCTTGAGTCAGAATCTTCCAGGCGTAGCCCAGGTTGTCTTTGTTCTCCCACACCACCCCGGCCATTTCTCGAAAGTGTCCTGGCTTGACCTTGCCCAATCCAAAGGGAACAAGACTGGAAATGCCAGCGCGGCCTTTGACGGGGCCACTGCTTTCTGGCGCGGTCAGATCAGTGACTTCAGGGGGTCGCTCGCTCATCGAGGCTAGGCTCCAGCGGGTGGGCCCCCATTGCATCCAAGAGCGCCTTGTCGGCATCGGCTTCCGGATTGGGGGTGGTGAGTAGCTTTTCCCCATAAAAGAGAGAGTTGGCGCCGGCCATGAAGCACAGTACCTGCGCTTCTCGGCTCATCTCAGTGCGACCGGCCGAGAGCCTGACCATGGCTTTCGGCATCAGGATTCGGGTTGTCGCAATGGCTCGAACCATCTCGAGCGGATCTACGGGTGGGCGCTCCGCCAAGGGTGTGCCTTGAACTGCAACCAGGGCATTGATGGGCACACTCTCGGGCTGTGGCGTCATGGTGGCGAGGGTGCAGAGCATGGAGCACCGGTCTTCGATAGTCTCACCCATCCCCAGGATTCCGCCGCTGCACACCGTGACGCCAGCGTCTCGTACGGCCTTCAACGTGTCGAGGCGGTCGTCGAACCGGCGAGTTGTAATGATGCGCTCGTAAAACTCTCGGGAAGTATCGAGATTGTGGTTGTAGGCTTTCAAGCCCGCATCTGCCAAGCGCTTGGCCTGTTCTCCATTGAGCATGCCCAGGGTGACACAGGCCTCCATACCCAGCTTGGTGACCCCGCGGACCATTTCGACCACGTTGTCGAATGCGGGGCCGTCTTTGACCTCGCGCCAGGCGGCACCCATGCAGAAGCGAGAGGCCCCAGCGGCACGGGCCTTTTGTGCGGTTTCCAGCACGGCGTCTACGTCCATGAGGCCTTCAGCCCCCAACTCTGCGTTGTGATGGGCGCTTTGTGGGCAGTAGCCGCAGTCCTCCGGGCAGGCGCCGGTCTTGATGGACAGCAGGGAGCAGAGCTGTACGGCATCGGGCTCGTGGTGAGCACGGTGCACGCCTTGAGCCCGAAAAACCAGCTCCATCAGGGGGGAGTTGTGTAGAGCGACGACTTCGTCAACGCTCCAGTCGTGTCGAATCGTAGAGCCATTTTCCATGGGTTTCGCTTCTAACCCGTCTGGCACTGCTTTGTGGGCTACGAAGACTGGAACAAGCTCACCTGCCTGCCCCCGCCGGGTCGACGGAAAGTCCTAGCGGAGCTGGGGGGGCGCGAATCGATTCCTAGTTTATTGCGGGTGATCTGGAACAATTGTCGAGTGGACTCCCATTCCGGGCCGTTTCCTCGCATGCGTGTGCCGAACCGAGAGTCGTTGAGCGCACCACCTCGGGCTCGGCGAATTCGAGCCAGTACGGCCTCTGCACGGTTCGGCAGAGCTTCTCGCAGTTGTTTTTCAAAATAGGGAGCGACGGAGCCAGGCAAGCGCACAAGGATGGTGTCTGCCCACTGAGCACCGGCTTGATGAGCGTTCTTTAGGATTTCGGGTACCTGGTTGTCGTTGAGGCCGGGGATTAGGGGCGCCACGTTCACACCGACAGGAATTCCCGCCTCGTGAAGTCGAGCGATGGTTTCGTAGCGCACCTGTGGGGGAGGGGCGTTGGGCTCAATCATTCGACAGAGCTTACGGTCGTGAAAGGGGATGCTGATCGTGACCTGGACGGAGGCCTTTTCCTGGAGTTGCTGCAGGACATCGATGT
>JAYZDK010000185.1:0-18530 GCA_036337845.1 Myxococcota bacterium
ACATGATCTGCAAGTACGGAATGTCCGAGCGGCTGGGTCCAGTGAGCTGGGAGTCTGGTGGTGGCGAGGTGTTTCTGGGACGGGATTATTCCCAGAGAAGTCAGTACTCGGAGACCACTGCGAAGGAAATCGACAACGAGGTCCGGAGCCTGGTTCAGGATGGATACCGGATCGCCAAGTCGATTCTACTGGCCAATATCCACATTCTTCATCGGATTGCGCAGATGCTGCTGGAGAAGGAAACTGTGGACGGAGAAGAGTTTCACAGCATTGTGGATGCCATGGATCCGGTTCTGCCCGAAGGCCAGCCCTCACCGGCTTGAGGATCGCTCATGGACCGGCCCATCGACTCTCCGGTGCGCACGGTTGAGGTCGTGGGCATTTTGAATGTGACTCCGGATTCGTTTTCGGATGGGGGTCAGCACGCCACGCTATCGGGTGCGATCGAGCGCGGTTTTGAGATGATCGCGGAAGGTGCGGATTGGGTTGATGTGGGTGGGGAATCCACTCGGCCCGGCTCTCAAGGTGTGTCTGTTGAGGAGGAGTTGCGGCGGGTGTTGCCTGTGGTTGAAGCGCTGGTGAAAGAAGGCGTGGCTGTGTCTATTGATACCTCGAAAACAGAGGTGGCCAAGCGGGCGCTGCAGGCCGGAGCGCGGGTGGTCAATGATGTGGGAGCCCTGAGGGCTGATGGGATGATTGAGGCAGTTGCTGAGGCGGGAGCGGGTGCCGTGTTGATGCACATGCAGGGTACGCCCCGCACCATGCAGGATGCGCCTCAATATGGGAATGTGGTGGAGGATGTACGGGCTTTTCTGGAAGAGCGCTTGGCCTGTGTGCGGGCCGCGGGAATCTCGCCGATTTGGTTGGACCCGGGAATCGGGTTTGGAAAGACTCTTCAGCAGAACCTGGTCCTGCTTCGCGAGTTGGAGCGGTTTCGCGCACCCGGTGTGGGGGTCTATGTGGGGGCGTCCAGAAAACGCTTCATCGGTCAGATTAACGATGTCACAGACGCTAATGCCCGTTTGGCGGGCTCTCTAGGTGCTGCCGCAGCGGCTGTGGCGGCGGGAGCCGACGTGATTCGCGTACACGATGTCGCGGAAACCCGTAGGATGTTGAATGTGTACTTGGCGGTGGCCGGGGCACCGAATCCGAGCTTGGGAGCCCATGCGTGATTGAGTTGTTCACGAATTCGCCGCTTTCGACTCTTCGCTGGGAAGATCTGCTCGACATTGCATTGCTGACCTACATCTTCTACCGGGTTTTTCTGATTCTTCGCGGGACCCGGGCGTTTCAGAGTTTGATTGGGCTTCTCGGGCTGGGCATCATCTACATGGTCGCTCAGAAGCTCCAACTCTTCGCGATTCATTGGGTCTTGGAGAGCTTCTTTGTCTACCTGGTTCTAGCCGTACTCATCTTGTTCCAGAATGACATTCGACGAGGCCTTGCCCGTGCGGGTGGTCGTTTCGCGCAGGGTTTCGCCACAATCCCAGAGGCTTCTGCGCATGAAGAAGTAGTCCGGTCTGCATTTGCGCTGGCCTCGAGGCGTATCGGGGCGATCATGGTGATCGAGCGAGGTGCCAGCCTGGATGACTATGCGGAGGTGGGTCATCGACTGGATGCCCAGGTTTCTCAAGAACTCCTCCTGGCTCTGTTTCATCCGACCTCTCCGCTCCACGATGGTGCAGTTCTGGTTCAGTCGGGATTGGTCACGGCGGCCAAGGTCTTTCTCCCGCTCTCCCTCTCCAAGGACATTGCTCGTTACTTTGGGACGCGTCACCGGGCGGCGCTCGGCTTGTCTGAGGAGACCGATGCGGTTGTGATTGTGGTTTCAGAGGAACGGGGAACGGTGTCTTTGGTGTTGGGAGGAGCGCTGACTCCGGTGCAAGACACCAACGAGCTGCGCCAGCGTCTGCAGGAGATCTTCCAGCAGACCCTTGCACCTACACCAGTCCAAGGCAGGGCGGGCTAAGCCGGTGAAACCCTCTTCAAGCTCTCTTCATCCCACAGTCCTTTGGCAGTCCTTTCTGTCATGGTCTCGCAGGCCACTCGAGAACAATCCCGCGGCGAAGATTCTGGCGTTTTCGTTGGCCTTTGGGATTTGGTTCTTTGTACAGGGGCAGCAAGTCATGGAGGTGAAGGCGCTGGTTCGAGTGGAATATCGGTGGCCTGACCAACTGGCTCTGAGTGAGCCAGCGCCGCCGCAGATCCGGTTGTCTGCCAACGGTCCGCGCTCTTTGGTGCGGGGCCTCGCCAATCGCGACATTCGTGTGTTGGTCGACATGAGTGGTGCCACCGCGGGGGTTCAAAGTGTTGAATTTCAGGGTCGGCAGTTTGAAGGGTTGCCGCAAGGCGTGGAGGTCGTGAGTACAATTCCCAGCTCCATCCAAGTGGACCTGGTCCGTTCAGTCAGTCGAACGGTGAAGGTTCAGCCCGCAACCGTGGGCCGAGTAGCAGATGGGTACCATCTTTCGGAAGTGGTGTTGGTTCCGTCGGAGGTGGAGGTTCGTGGGCCGGCCAATGTGTTGGCGGCACTGGATGCGTTGCACACCGATGGTATTGCCATTGATGGGCTGAGAAAGGACTTCACGGCTGAGGTGGGCCTCAACGTGGGTCGCGGAATCAATGTACAGATCGAGAACAGTCGTATTTCAGCCCAGGTACGCGTTGTGCCAGATACGGAGATCCGAGAGTTTCCGGAAGTCCCGGTGTTGGTCGCTGGCAAGCTTTGGGAGGCTCAGGTCGAGCGGGTGGCGGTGCAACTCAAGGGCCCTCTGGAGGCGATTCAAGCCATTGGCGAAGAGCAGGTGGCACTGGTGGTTCGGCTGCCGGACAATATTTCGCGTTCGCAGAAATCTGTGGTGGTAGGCCCGGAACGAGATGCATCGATTCGATATGAGGTGCTTCGGCCTGGTGAGGACATAGAGTTGGTTGATGTGGTTCCTCAACGATTTGTGATTGAGCGCATACGCTGATGGGGGTTTTCGGCACCGACGGCGTTCGGGGGCGCTGGGGGGAGCCGCCGTTGGAGCCCCGTCTGGCAAGAGCTTTGGGACGGGCATTGAGGGAGCGGGCCGGTGGCCCTGTCGCGATTGTGCGGGACACGCGCGAAAGTGGGCCGGAGATCCTCAAGGCTGTGCTCGAAGGCGTGGGCGATGTCGCCCTGGATGGGGGGGTGCTGCCGACAGCGGGTCTTTCAGCAATTCTGGAAGCGGATCTTGCTACCTATGGAGTGGCCATCACCGCCTCCCACAATCCCTGGCACGACAACGGGTTGAAAGTCATGGGGCCTGGAGGAGTCAAGCTTGATGATGGCGTTCAGTCGTGTCTGGAACAAGAGATTGAAGCTCACATGGACTGTGTGCCGTACCCGGTGTCTGCAGGAGAGCTGGATGGCGAACAGGTTTGGATGGATGCGGTGTTGGCTGCACTGCCGGCTGGCTGGAATCTCCAAGACGTAACCATCGTTCTTGATGCCGCGCATGGGGCTGCCTGGCGGGTGGGACCGAAGCTCCTGCAACGGCTTGGGGCCAGGGTGCTGGAGATGGGTACGGAACCGGATGGGCGCAACATCAATCAAGGGGTGGGAGCGCTGCATCCGGAAGCCCTTGGCGCTCGGGTTCGAGAAGAATCTGCTCAGGTGGGGATTGGGCTGGATGGAGATGCGGACCGCTGTGTGTTGGTGGATTCCACGGGCACTGTTGTGGATGGAGATGGGCTGATGCTTCTCCTGGCCGAACCTCCGGGCCTGGTGGGGACGGTCATGTGCAATGCAGCCCTGGAGGCTGCTCTCGCAGCGAAAGATATTGCTCTGGTGCGCACGGGCGTGGGCGACCGCCAGGTCGCAGCCCGGATGCAAGATTTGAACTGGCCGGTGGGAGGGGAGCCTTCAGGCCATGTGTTGTTTGCTGATGGTTTACCCACTGGAGATGGGCTGTTGACGGGTCTGCGGGCTCTCGTTGGAGGCTTGGACCTCTCTGCTCGGCTCTCCGATTGGTGTCCCAGTCCTCAGTCGCTCCGAGCGGTGCGTGTGCGAGAAAAGCCTGAGTGGACTGCCATCGATGGGTTGATGGGGCTCGTTGAGCAGGCTGAAAACAGCTCGGCGCAGCGGGTGTTCATACGCTGGTCTGGAACGGAGCCCGTGCTGCGTATTCTTGTGGAGGCCGTGGCAAGAGAAGATGCGGAGACCTGGGCGGACCGGATGGTGGAGTGTGTTCGCTCAGCGGGGCTCACAGACGATTAGGTGGGTCTGGGATAGAAGAAGTCCACGGAGGACTTGAACCATGAACCCACGACGCTTGGGAGTCAATGTTGACCATGTGGCCACGCTGAGGCAGGCCCGACGATCGGTGTATCCGGACCCTGTACAGGCAGCGATGGCGGCAGAAACTGCGGGAGCCAGTCAGATCACTTGCCACATTCGATCGGACCGTCGGCATGTCAATGAGCGGGACATTCGTATTTTGCGAGAGGTCGTCACGACGCAACTCAATGTGGAGTGTGCCGCTACCGAAGAGATGATCGGGATCATGTGCGAGCTACGGCCACACCGGGTGACGTTGGTGCCGGAGCGCCCCGATGAGGTGACGACGGAAGGAGGGCTCGATGTTGTGGGCCGGCGGGATGAGATTCGCACGGCCTGTGCTGTTCTCGGCGAAGCGGGAATTCATGTGGCGTTGTTTGTGGACCCGGATCCAGCCCAGGTAGAAGCCAGCGGTATGGAGGGCGTGGACATGATCGAGCTCAATACAGCTCGGTATGCGGAAGAACATCCGGAAAGCGAGCTGGAGCGACTCTATGCGGGCTGGGAGATTGGCTCAGGGCTGGGGCTTGAGGTCGCGGCCGGCCATGGACTGACCCACTTGAACCTGGAACACCTGGTGAAGCATGTACCGGAGATTGTGGAGTACAACATCGGTCACTCGATTGTTTCCCGGGCTGTGTTTGTAGGGCTGGATACCGCAGTGAGAGACCTGGTTTCCATTTTGAGGGATTGATGCGACACCTCATCTCGACGCCGGGCCAGGTTCGCGCCATGGATGCGCACACGATCGAGGCGCTGGGGGTCTCGTCTATGGCACTCATGGAGTTGGCGGGCCGGGCGGTTGCTACCGAGGTGGTGCGTTGGGTAGGCCAGCGAGGACTCCAAGAAGTCTGTGTATTTGCAGGCCGTGGGAACAATGGTGGCGATGGGTACGTGGTGGCCCGGCACCTTCACCTCGCCGGAATCCCGGTACGAGTCTTTGGCATGGGAGGCGAGCACAGTTCGGATTGCGCCAGGAATCGCTCCTCGGCCGAGAAGCTGGGCATTGCCATCACTGAGGACGTATCCGATGTTCCGGAAGGTGGATTGGTGGTCGATGCCTTGCTGGGCACAGGGCTGAAAGAGGCGCTTAGGGGTGGTGTCTTGGAGCGAGTGGCTGTCATCAACGGTCTGGGCTGCCCTGTGATTTCTGTCGACATGCCTACGGGAATCTGTGGAGAAACCGGCCGAGTGCTTGGGGATGCGGTTCGCGCAGACGCTACGGTTGCAATTGGACGCGCCAAAGTCGGGGCCTTCGGGGCTCCGGGGTCGGACTACGTGGGTGAGCTTGTTGTGGCGGATATTGGGCTGGTGGACAGCGATGCACGGCACGTGGCCTGCGTGGTGGATGGCGCCTGGGTTGCGGAGCGTCTTCCTGGGCGCTCTCCCAGTGCCCATAAGGGGCAGCAGGGGCACCTTGGGGTGGTGGCAGGAAGTGCGGACAAGGCGGGTGCTGCAGTGTTGTTGTGCAACGCGGCGATGCGGTCTGGGTGTGGCCTGGTGACGTTGTTGATCGACCCCGGTGCACGAGGAAGGCTCTCCAACCTCAGAGATGAGGTCATGGTGGAAGCCAGTGGGGCTCCAACCCCGGAGGAGCTGGAGCGCTTCGACGCAGTCGCGGTGGGCCCGGGCTTTGGAGTGGATGCGGAGTCACTGGAATTGCTTCGAACGCTTTGGCACGAGGTTTCTGTACCGGGTGTGTTCGATGCAGATGGTTTGACGGCACTTGCTGGCGCACCGATGGCCTCGCGCTTTCAGCGGTGTATGACTCCTCATCCAGGGGAGGCCGCTCGTCTTTTAGGGATAGAAACCTCGGCAGTTCAGGCGAATCGATTTCAGGCGTGTCAGAGCTTGGGAGCGCTGAGCCCCGCCTTGTTGAAAGGTCGAAATACGCTGGTGTTCGGAGACGAGATGTACATCAACCGAACAGGAACCGCGGCCCTGGCTACGGCGGGCTCCGGAGATGTGCTCACGGGCATTGTTGGAGCCCTGTTGGCTCAAGGCCTTGGAACTGTGGACGCGCTAGTGTGCGGTGCTTTCGTCCATGGTCTGGCTGGGGAGCGGGCAGGGGAGGCTCCCATCGTGGCAGGGGATGTGGTCGAGGCACTGCCCGAGTCGTTTCGGACTGTGTCGATGCGTACGGAGATGATGGGGTTTCAGCCCCTGCTGGGTTGAGAAAACCATCGCTCAGCGTTGAGGCTCACCGCGACTGCACAATCGACTTCAGGATGCCGAGGTGACGGGCTGGTGTTGGGAGGCCTTCCTATCTACCGCACATAAAAGAACACGGTTTCCGGATACTCGCTGGCGCATTCGGTGTCATCGTAATTGCAGCTTGTTGGCCCACCGATGTCCTGTGACATTCCGTTGTTGGTAAAAGACTGGCCATCTTCTAGGGCGCCTAGTCCCACATCGGATTCCTGCTTGCTCAGCCGGTAGAAGCTCACGACTCCCGAGGTGTCTCCACTGGCGTCGGTACGGCCGATGACAACCTGGTTGTCCACAAAGGAAAATTCTCCGCTTGCTGCGGTCTGGTTGTCCCAGTCGGGTTCGGTGGTCCAGTTCGGCTGGTAGGTGTAGTCGATGCTGCAAGTGCCGCCATGGTTGTCGCCGGTGTACGGAAAGCTTGCAAGGGTGTTTGTGAAGTAGCTTTCCAGGTTTGTGCTTCCTACACATCCGTCGTTTGTGGCGACGTAGTCAGCAGGGTTCAGGTTGTCGGTCAGCAGGAAGTCGTCTGCGCTCAGGCGGGCCCATGCGTTGCTCTTGGCGTCGTTGTCTACCGCGAGGGTTCTCGTGTCGCCGTAGGGGGCGGATTGACCGGTGGTACAGGTTCCCCAGCGGCACCAGTCGTCTGCCCAGTGTCGGGCATCCTGGTTGGTGAGTTTGGCGACGAGCGTCCAGCCCCCACCGTTGAGACTCATCTCGCAGTAGACCTCGAATGCACCCGCCGCATCGGGGTCGATCCAGTAGGTGCCACTTGCCAGGCTGCTGTCGGCTTGTAGGAGCGCCAGACAGCTTGTGCCGGCAGTACCGCTGGAAGTGCCGCATTGCCAGGCGGTGGCATCGGTATCGTCGCAGTCCAGCCCGCCCGCGTCCGCCAGGCTCTCGTAGCCGTCGCCATCGGCATCGTTGTCATTGTCTTGCCCACAGTCGCTGTCGATGCTGTCGTACCAGATCTCAGTGGCGCCGGGGTTTATGGAACTGTCCGCGTCGTTGCAATCTCCACTGGTGGCGGTGGTGCCGCTGGGGGCAGAACATGCAGTCTGTGCGGTATTGGAGTCACCGTACCCGTCTGAGTCGCTGTCTGTGTAGTAGGTGCTGGCATCCGAGGCGTCGGGCTCGTCGGTATCGCCATCGCAGTCATTATCGACGCTGTCGCAACTCTCGGTGGCACCGGGATTGACCGCGGCATCGGCATCGTCACAGTCAGTACCGTCGGACACCGTGTTCGAGGGAGCGCTGCATGAAACCGTGGCGGTAGCCGAATCGCCATAGCTGTCTGCGTCCAGGTCGGAGTACCAGGTAGATGCATCGATGGCGTCTGGCTCGTCTATGGTTCCGTCACAGTCGTTGTCTGTGCCGTCGCAGGTCTCCGAGGCGGAGGGATGGGCGGCCGCGTTGTTGTCATCACAGTCGCCGGGGCTGGAGACCGTGCCGCTGGGTGCGTTGCAGCTGCCCTGACCGGTGGATGAGTCGCCGTAGCCATCCCCGTCAAGGTCGGTGTACCAGGTGGTGGTGTTCAGTGCATCGGGCTCATCGCTTGTGCCGTCGCAGTCATTGTCCACGCCATCGCAGACCTCCCAGGAGCCCGGATTGGTGGTGGAGGTTGTGTCGTCGCAGTCATTGCCATTGGCGACATACCCGGGGGGGGCAGTACAAGCGTTTGAGGTGCTGGTGGCATCTCCGTAGCCATCGTTATCGCTGTCTGCATACCAGGTATATGTGACACCCTCGTCGATTTCGCTGTCACAGTCGTTGTCTTCCAGGTCACAGACCTCAGACGCGCCGGGGTGACTGTTGGCGTTCACATCGTTGCAGTCGTCGGCATTGGAGACGTAGCCGGTTGGAGCGGTGCAACTGTCTGTTTGAAACTGCAGCCCACCGAACCCGTCGTTGTCGGCATCGCCGTACCAAGTCGTGGCATCGACTGCGTCATCGTCGATTTCTCCGTCGCAGTCATCATCGACTCCGTTGCAGGTTTCGATTGCATCGACGTTGGTGGTGGCGACCGTGTCGTCGCAGTCTTCACAGGCGGGGTGACTGTCGCCATCTAAGTCGGCGTATCCCACCGACCCGTCGCAGTTGTAGTCGTTGGGGTCGCTGCAGTCCGCCTCGATTGCAGACGGGTTGAACTGGGGGTTGGTGTCATCGCAGTCATCGCCATTTGCGACGTGTCCGGTGGGGGCATCACAGGCCATGATGGCACTGAGGCCATCTCCATACCCGTCCTGGTCTGTATCTGAGTACCAGGCGACTGAGTCCGTGGCGTCTTCGTCCACAACACCGTCACAGTTGTCGTCGACACCATTGCAGGTTTCTTCAGCGTCTGGATGGATGCTTGCGTCGCCATCATCGCAGTCAGCATCATCGGTGAACCCGTCTCCATCACCATCGAGTGGTGCGGACGCCGATGTGTCTTCTTGGCCGCTCTCATCGGTGTCTATATTGGGGTCTTTTTCACGGCAGGCTACGAGTAGAACAGGAAGAATCCATATTGGGCGCATATCGGTGGCTCCGAAGGGCTGATTGTTGCCGGGAAAGCAGATGGCTGACGGGCAACCTGGTGGACCCGGGCATTGTACTCTCTTGGGCCCTAAACCTGGGTGTTGTCTCGTGGTTGAACGTTCGGCGAGCCCCGTGTTCTCACCGATGAAGGAATGTCTTTTCAATACGTTCCGGCGTCATTTCGGCGATAGGGCCTTGACGATTGGTGTCCTGGCGAGCAGGTTCGTGGCCATGTGGCAGCAGACATTAAAATCGCCGGAACAGACCTACCGCCTTGGTGAGAGTATCGGTGCTCATGCGATGCCCGGGCTTGTGGTGGCCTTGGTGGGGGATTTGGGCGCGGGTAAAACCTGTTTGGCTCAGGGCATTGCTCGGGGGCTGGACATTCATGCGCCGGTCACGAGTCCTACCTTTGTGCTGGTGTCGGCCTATCCGGAGGCACGGATTCCGTTTTTCCATGCGGACTTTTACCGGCTGGGAGACTCAAGCGAGCTCCAGGAACTGGGGCTTGATGAAAGCCTGGGCTCGGGATCTGTCTGTGTGGTGGAGTGGGCGGACATGTACCCGGAGTACCTGCCTGCGGACCACCTCCGCCTTGTCCTGACCGATCAGGGCCAGGACTGTCGCGGTCTGGTGGCTACTGCTCATGGGGCGATCGCACAGGGGTTGTTGGAGGCCATTCAGAGTGACTGAACGGCTCGATTTCGGGTCTCGGACACCACATCCGGTCACGGGGCGTGTGGTGGTGATGGCCGTTGGGCTGGCCATGGTGGGTGGACTACTCATCATTCGCGAGAGCTTCTTCTGGCGGGCAGGGGGAGAGGCCGCGGTGGTTGTGCAAGTTCAGGGGGATGTGCCGCGCCCGGGCTGGTATCCGGTGGAGCCTCCTACACTTCACGAAGCGGTTCGAGCGGCTGGAGGCAACCCGGAGTCGCTGGAAGACCGTTCGCTTGAGACTGCGCAGAGCGTATGGGTCGAGGGGGTCGAGGCGCGAGTGGGGCCTTCAGGAAATGAACGGGTTTTCGGGTTGCCTATGGACCTCAATGCGGCCGATGCGAAGGCTTTACAGGTGTTGCCCGGCATTGGTGAGGTGCGAGCTCAGGCCATCGTGGACTGGAGAGAAGCGCAGGGACCATTTGGAACCGTGGAAGGGCTGGATGACATTCCCGGTATTGGCAAAGCGACCTTGGAGCGGATTCGCCCGTTTGTTCACGTCCAGCGGTGAAATGGAATAGATACGCCGCGTGAGCGACCCAACGAAAGGATCGGTCTATTTAGACCACAATGCGACGAGCCCGCCTCGGCCGGAGGTGCTGGACAGGGCTCTGCCTTTCCTTACCGAACATGTCGGGAACCCGCACGCGACCCACGGGATGGCTCGAATACCAGCAGCAGCGCTGGAGACAGCGCGTGGCGAGTTGGCCGCGTGGGGGGACGTACATAGTCGGACGGTGGTGTTTACCTCGGGCGCTACGGAGTCGAATCACCTTGCCCTCCGAGGCATACGGTGTGGAGGGAGGCCTGGTCTTCTCTACAGTGCGGTTGAGCATCCCTCGTTGGCGGCACCCGCAGCGGCGCTGGGGGGTGGAGTCCTGCCGGTGGACTCCGATGGGGTACTGGACCTCGATGAGCTCCGAGGGGCGCTCGACGACACGGTAGGTTTGGTATGCGTCATGGCGGCGAACAATGAAACCGGAGTCGTCCAGCCCTTGGAAGAGATTCATGCCATCTGCAGGCAAAGGGGGGCGCTTCTGCATGTGGACGCCGCGCAGGTGGCCGGGCGGTTTGATCTAGGGCCCCACTGGGATTCCCTGACCCTTTCCGGCCACAAGGCAGGAGGGCTGATAGGGGCGGGTGCGCTTCTCAGGCGTGGGTCGGTAGACCTTGAGCCTCAGCAGCTTGGCGGGGCTCAGGAGCGGGGATTTCGGGCTGGGACTGCCAATGTGGCCGCTGCAGTGGGGCTGGCAGAGGCGCTCAAACATCCCTGGCCTCAAGAGCGCTTGTTGGGCTGGCGTGAAACACTCTCGGCTGCTGCGGCGGATGCCGGAGCTACGATTACCGGGGTGGGAGTGAAACGTTTGGCCAACACCCTTCACCTGACTCTCGATCCAGTGGCTGGCGAAGTACTTGCCATGGCGTTGGATCTTGAGGGCATCTGTGTGTCAACGGGGTCGGCCTGTGCCTCGGGTGCGTCTGAGCCCAGTCCTGTTCTTCAGGCGATGGGGCTGCATCCTCGGGGGGGATTACGCATCTCGATGGGTTGGAACACCACGCCAGACGAAATAGAGGTGGCTGCCCTCGCGTTGGATCGGGTAGTTCGGCGCTGTAAGTCGATGGGAGAGGAGATTTCGTGAGCCGAGTTGTGATAGCGATGAGTGGAGGAGTGGACTCCTCGGTCGCGGCGGCCCTATTGGTCGACCAGGGGTATGACGTGGTTGGCATTCATATGAAGCTCCATGACTCCACAGCGCAGCAAGCTGGGCGTTGTTGTGGCACAGATGATGCGCTCGATGCGCGCCAGGTAGCCGACACGCTTGGAATTCCCTTCCATGTCATGGACCTCAGAGAAGCCTTCAAGAAGGCGGTGATCGACGATTTTGTCTCGACCTATGCAGCGGGAGCGACCCCGAACCCCTGTGTGCAATGCAACGGTGTGTTGAAGTTCCGAGTACTTCTACAGCGTGCGCTGGCGCTTGGGGCCAGTCACCTCGCCACAGGTCACTATGCTCGAATCGGCCCTGGCCCGACACTGCTCCGGGCGACAGACACCCACAAGGACCAGACCTATTTCTTGTTTCCTGTGACCGAAAAGGCCTTGCAACGCACCATGTTCCCTCTTGGAGGTTTGACCAAGGAAGAGGTTCGAGCCGAAGCCGTACGTCTGGGCCTGGTCACCGCGGATAAGCCCGAATCTCAGGAAATCTGCTTTGTGGAGGACGGCAAGCACGCGGGGTTTGTGCAAGAACAACTGCCGGAGGTCGATGGGGCTGGGGAGATTGTGGACGAGCAGGGACGGGTGCTTGGCCACCATGAGGCGTATTGGAGATACACCGTGGGGCAGCGACGAGGGCTCGGGGTGGCGATGGGGCATCCCATCTACGTCTCGAGCATTGATCCGGAGACGCGTCGGGTCGTGGTTTCAGGGGGCGAGGACCTCTGGCATGCGGGTCTGGTTGCATCCGGTTGGACTTGGAATGAACGGCCGGGCCCCGATGAAGTGGTGTCGGCTCGCATTCGACACAAGGGTGCCATGAGCCTCTGTCGAGTGGGGCCTTCCGACACACCTGAAATCCGGTTTACCGAGCCCGTCTGGGCGGTAGCACCTGGTCAGGCTGTGGTGGTCTATCGGGGAGAAACGGTGTTGGGTGGTGGCTGGATCCAGAAAGCAATCGAGGGGGAGGCGTGACTCTCTCTCGACTCGAGAAAGACCTGGGATGGGAATTCTCGGACAAGTCGCTCTTGGAACAGGCGCTGACCCATCGCAGCTGGAGTGCTGAAAATGGTGGGGAAGACAACGAGCGCCTGGAGTTTCTGGGGGATGCTGTTCTACAGCTTGTGGTCACGGACCTGGTGATGGCACAGTTTCCGGATGCCCCAGAAGGCCAACTGTCTCGAATTCGCGCGGGGCTTGTCCAGGCCGGAGGCGTGGCGTTTCTGGCACGAGCGTGGAACCTTGGTGAGCATGTTCGCCTCGGAAAGGGCGAGGATTTGAGCGGCGGAAGAGATCGGGACTCGGTCTTGGCGGATGTGGGGGAAGCGGTTCTGGGCGCAATCTATCGAGAAGGTGGGCTTGAGCCTTGCCATGCGCTTTTGGAGTCGAGTCTGAAGGAACGTCTGAAGGCCGTTGAAGACCCAGCTACCTTTGGGGTTGGGCCCAAGACACTGCTTCAGGAGCTCACGGTAGCCAGGTGGAACCTCTTGCCTACCTATTCGTTGGTGAACGTGACGGGGCCAGACCATGCCCGGCAGTTTCGCGTTCGCGTACATGTGGGCGAGCGATACGAGGCAGAAGGTGTGGCGTCCAGTAAGAGAAACGCTCAGCGTGCTGCTGCAGCGAAGATCATTGGAATGCTGGCCGCTATGGAACAAGTGGGGGTGGAAGAATGAGTAACGACACACATCGCTGTGGGTATGTAGGAATCCTAGGCCGGCCCAACGCCGGGAAGTCGACGTGGCTCAACCAGGTGTTGGGTCAGAAAATCAGCATTACCTCTTCGCGGCCGCAGACGACGCGCAACCGTGTCGCCGGTATCTACAATGCAGAGGGAGTCCAAGCCATTTTGGTGGATACACCCGGTCATCACAAGGCATGGACCGACCTGAATCGGGCATTGGTCAATGCCGCGGAATCGGCTTTGGCCGATGTGGACGTGGTGCTACTGCTGATCGACCTGGTCCCGGCCGTGGAAGCCGCCCGGGCTGACAAGCCAGTATTGTCCAAAGGCGAGCGGGTACTGCTGGAGTTGATTGCTCAATCCGGAAAGCCCTGTGTGCTTGGACTCAACAAGATTGATGTGGTGCATCCGGATTGGATGCTGCCGGTGGTGGAAGCCTGGCGGGCTGAGGCCGAGTTTGCTGCGGTAATGCCGATTTCAGCTCTGGACGGACGGGGTGCTCAGTCACTACTCGATGAGCTTGTGAGTCTGTTGCCAGAACATCCTCCGCTGTTTCCACTGGATCAGGTCTCCGAGAATACCGAAAAGTTTGTGGTGGCTGAGATTGTCCGGGAGAAGCTCTTTCGGCACCTGCGCAAGGAGATTCCGTATTCCACAGCGGTAGAAGTGGAGACCTTTGATGAGAGTCAGCGCGAGGGTGGTAAACCGATTGTTCGTATTCGGGCTCGAATCCTGGTCGAGAGAGATTCCCAGAAAGGGATTGTCATTGGGAAAAAGGGCGCAAACTTGAAGAAGATCGGGACTCAAGCACGTGAGGATGTGCAGAAGTTACTTGGCTGCAAAGTACACCTGGAACTCTTCGTGAAGGTGGTCTCTGATTGGTCCAACAATCCCCGAATCCGCCGGGATCTGGGCCTGGAGTAGAGACGGGGAGCTTCGCTGTGTGCGGACCAGCGCTCTTGCGGTGCACAAGAGAGAATCGATTGGGGTAGGATTTGGCTCCCTTGTGTTTGGGTTACCCAGTTCCCTTAGAGGTCTGTTTTGGGTGTCGTTCGGCTGGTTCTTCGTCGCTGCCTTTTTGCTGGGTTGGCTATGGTGCTGGTTCTTGGGGCTGTGGAAGGCGGGGCTTGGGTATGGGAACGTCAACACCCTATTGGAATGCGCAACATTCCAATCCCCGCACCATCGAGGCTTGCAGATGAGAGCCTCTCCAGGGCATTTCTCGATCGGCTGACCGTAGAGCGAGCCTCGTTGGGTCACGGAACGCCCATGGTAGAGGATGAGCAGCGAGGCTGGGCGATGCCGCCTAGCAGTGTTGTGTGGAAGGGAGAAGTGCCCTGTCGCATCAACTCGATGGGAATGCGGGGTCCGGAGGTGGCAGCGAAAACGGCGGATGAGCTCCGGTTGCTCTCGCTGGGGGACTCGACCGTGTTTGGACACGGGGTGTTGGAAGATGATGTGTTTACCGTGGTCGCTGCCAGGCACCTGGCAGAGCGGTCTGGAAGGGCGGTGTCTTGGGCCATTGGGGCGGTACCAGGACACGACTCCGGGCAGGCACTTGTGACCTTGCAGACCTATGGGGGCGCAGTCCAGCCGACTTGGGTGTTGCTGGGCACACTCTGGAGCGACATCTATGCCAAACCAGATGCGCGACCGTCCAACGCTCCATTTGAGGAGTTGTCTGGGCCGCTGCGGCGGCTGGCGACCTATCGCGTGGCCCGTCGGATGCTGGCACCTTGGCTGACGGCCCGAAAGGTCCGTTGGATTGATTCTCGTAGTGATATTGGGGTGGACCCGGATGGTTCAGAAAGCAGGGTGCCTATCAAGGAGTACATTTCCAACCTCGACCGGATGGCACAAATGGCCCGGCGACTGGGGGCTACTCCGGTCTTTATGGCTTTACCGGCACCCATGGACTTCGATCAGACACCCCCCCCGCTCATTGTTGAGCGGTATCGGGCAGCCATGAAGCTGGTCGCCGAGAGGCAAGAGGGAATCTTTGTAGACGGACCGGCCACGTTCCGTGATGAAGGCGCGGGCATTGGGTGGTTCATGGACGAGGTACACCCAAGTACAGAGGGGCATGCTGTGTTGGGCGAGGCGCTTGCCGAGGGGATTTGGAAAAAGGGGGCGGGACTGTGAGCCTTAGAGCCGCAGGATTTTCGAGTTTGTTGATGTGGGGTTGCTCTGCATCTGAGGCTCCACCGCCTGCTGTTCCACTGACGGTGCCGACCGAGGTGGACCTGCTACCGGCTGTCGTACCGCCGGCTATCGCGCCAGATTCCTCACCGGCTGCCCGGTTTATGTATCGGACCGATGCCGAGGTTCGGGGGGCCGTCAATGCGGGAGCCATCACCTGGCTGATCTTGGAGGGCCCAGGCATCACGGATGCGGCCATGTTGGAGTTCGGCCGGTTCACGGCCGTGAATCGCCTCACACTGCGAAGCACCAATGTGACGGATGCGGGGCTGATGCATTTGCAGAAATTGGGCAAGCTTGGAAAGCTCAAGTTCAGTGACAATCCCGGCTTGACCGAGGCCGGTATGGGCTTCATTGCAGATGTGCGCTCACTCTACTGGCTGGACTTTGAGTCTCAGGTGCTGACAGTCCCCGGTCTGGCCCGATTGGGTTCCATGCCCGGCTTGAGGCGGCTCCACCTGGCCTATCGTGATGGCGTTGCCCCGGTACTGCCGAACCTGGAGCAGTTCCAGGGCTTGGAGCGTCTGTATATTCAGAGCCCTCTAATGACCGATGCTCATCTCAAGGCTTTGGAGGGGCCGTCCCGTGTGTTTGTGCTCGACCTCTCCGGTTCGCCCATCGATGGGAGTGGATTGAAGTTCCTTTCGGGATTTACGCTCATGCGTGAGTTGTATTTGCGGCACACGAGGTTGGGTGATGCAGGGCTAGCGTACTTACCGGAGCTTCCTTTCCTACAGGTGCTCGACCTGCACGGTACTCCACTGGGGGATGCGGGGTTGGAAGGGCTCGATGGATGCCGTCGGTTTCAGAATGTGTACCTTGGAGACACTCAGGTCAGCGCCCAGGCAGAAGCCAGATTTCAGAAGCGCTGTCCGCAAATGAAGATTCATCGCAGTGGGGGTTCCCCACGTGGTGAGGTGCCTTGAAGGCGCTGGGGGCTATACTCTTTCGGCGTGACTGATCGCACCCCACAGCCTGTTCAACGCCGGCGGAGCGCTCTCTTCAAGACCCTTGCTGTTGGGTTGGGTCTGGGTGTGGTGCTGTTGCTGGAGATAGGGCTTCGTTTTTCTGCGCTTGCGCCGCCGACTCGAGAGGAATGGAGTCGAGAACACGGGGTCATTTCAATCGAGCACTATTATTCGCAGTTCTCGGAACACTTTGTGGTGCTTGGGCAAGGAGACGACGGCCCGATCTGCGGTCCGAGCCCAGAGCACACCATGCATGGCAGTTCGGAGGCGGATGCGATGCAACCCGACCGGTTTCTGTGCAAGAAACCAGAAGGAGTCACGCGCATTGCCGTATTGGGGGGCTCGTCTATCCAGGGCTTCATGCTGCGAGACTCTCAGACCATTCCCAGCCGATTGGAGTGGCACTTATCCAAGGCGGGGTATCCCAATGTGGAAGTCATCAACGCAGGAGTCGCTGGCTACAATACCCTGCAGATAAGACGTTTGGTTCCAGAGCTTTGGACGTTCGAGCCGGACATGCTGGTCGTGTATGCGGGGCACAACGACTACACCTATTATCCAGCGATAGAAGCGGCTCTCAGGGCCTCCGGAGCTTTGAAGACAACTCGAGGATTGGGCGACAAGCTGGCTGTCTGGCGTTTGTTGCGGGCCGGTGCTCGCGCTGTTGGCGTGCTTCCCAAGCCCAGGCAGAGCACCATGGACCGGTATGCGGGCAACAGGCCCCAGGCTCGCGCAGTATTCCAGGTGGACCCACTCGTTGTGCCTCGAAGTCGTTCCGCGAGACGGCAGTTGATCCAAGAGCAACAACAAGCGGATGAAAACATCGCGGCGTTCTACGAAGAAAACCTGGCCTGGCTGGACCAGGAAGCTCGCATCCGAGGTGTGGACCTGGTGATGGTGACCCCTGTGGCACGAATGGAGTGGAAGCCCTCGGGGTCGGTGCACTGGAAGGACCTCTCGGATGAGGAGTTGCTGGCGTGGGAAACGATTTGGAAAGGAACCACTCAGCGTGCACAGAGGATTGCGGGGGGGGCCGACCCAACCCGCCAACAGAATCTCGATCCTGAACAGGTCAATGCGGCTATGGCGATGGATGACACCTGAGCGGACCTGTTGTTTTTGGCGGCCCGAAGTGCGCACCAAGAGGGCCGCACGGAAGACGCCGTGAGACTGTATCGACAGGCCTACGAACTCACTCCGCCCACCCGTTCGGACCGTGCGCCATTGCGCCATGCGGAGCGCGTGCTGAAGCTGGCGCGGCGCCTGGGAAGGACTTCGGTGGATTTGCGACCGGTGGTGGACTCCAATGCCCGAATTCCGGGCCTGCCTGGCCAAGGATTGTTCTTGGATGGCATGCACTTCAGCGTGCGCGGAGCGGACCTGGCGGCTCGTGCTATTTCAGAAGGTATCGCCGAGGAGTGGAAGTAGGGTGATTTGTCCCCCAGCTCCCGCAATGCAGTCATGAAACTACTTCGTCACTTGCTGTGGGTGTGGCCGTGGGTGGTGGTTGTGGTCGCCGCCCTCTGGATGGGGTCTCCTCTCTGGCAGGCTCAAGATGTCGTGTACGGGCGCATTGCGGGGGATGGGTTGGCCACCCCTTGGCTGTATGACTGGGTGGCTCGAACCCTCCTTTCTGGCGGCGATCTCAACACGGTCGGTGATTTCGGCTATCGCAATGAGTTTCAGAGGTATCGGGACTTTCCCAGTGCATTGGATGCCTATCTGGCAGCCCCTACAAGCTGGTTTTGGGATTGGCCCATGCAGTATTCCGGGGCTCAGGGTTGGGCGCTGATACTCAATGGTCTTGGAGTGGCCGCCTTGGCGTGGGCGATGGGTTGTCGCGGAATAGGCGTTGCATTGGCCGGTGTGTTGGGTGCTTCGCTGGAGCCGGTCTGGAAAGAGCTTTGGTATGCCCGTATGAATGCGGCCTGGCCAGGCGTGGCAGCCCTGGCGCTCGCGAGTTGGCTGGTTCTTCTTCAGCCTAAAGAGAAGGGGCAGGGGCGCTTGTTCACTGGCGTCGCAGCATGTGTGGCCGTGGGGCTTGGAGTGCTTGCTGCCGGCGTGTATCCGCCCACGTTGGTCATGTTGACGCCTGCGGCCTTGGCCTGTTGGGTCGGTGGACTACGAGGCGCCTGGCGACGTTCTGTTTTTGGGTTGGTAGTCGTGGGGGTTGCGCTGTACCTCGCATGGCCGCTTCTGTCCGTCATGCTGCATTCTCAGCGA